>JBEANQ010000162.1:0-5446 GCA_041165345.1 Pseudomonadota bacterium | reverse complement strand
CCGCATCTGCATTTACGTGATTATCAAGCCATGCTGCAACGTCCACTTTCGCTCTTTCCCACTGAGTTAGATCAACGTAACCAGCCCAATTCTCGACATATTTTTGCTGCTCATAGGTGATTGTATCGGGGGCATCAGAAATAAATAAAATGGCTTCCTCTAATGCTGTCATTCCTGATTTTTGAATTGGAATAGATACCCCAGTGAGACTGCTTAAAACAATCTGGCGTTTTTTTGCGCCCTTGTCGCCCACAAACATAGAACCAAAGCTACCAGAAAAACCGTTTTGCTTAACAATTTTTCTAATGTAGGCAATGTTTTCAGTCGATCTAGTAACCGTCACTCCGTTTTTCAGTGTTTTTTGCTGAATGCTGGATGCTGCTATCGCATCCAATACGACCAAACAGGCATCAAGTGCCCCAATAGGATCTTGGTCAATGTTGACCGCCGCGAGTTGTGCTCTTGCTTGCTGTAACGCATTCATACTCAAAACCAAAATAGCCCACGAATGGGGCTATTTTGATGGGTGGGAAAGGTCGGCTTTTGGGTGAGTTCCTATCCCTGCATTTCATGGCTTGGAGCATCGTTCGGGCGACTGCCCACGACACTCTCACTATTCACCTCGATCACCGATGCAAAGCAAGTGTGCATGATGGGCAAGGCCACCTCATACCGCACCTTGCCTGCCCTAAACTTAATGGCGCGGATCTGCCCCATCATTTCGACCGCTACACCTTTGTCGTACAGGCCAATGGTGACCATGCTGCCAATTTCCATGGGAGATGGTAGGGGCATCGCTTGCTCAGATTGAGCCTGACCTGACCACCGCACAATACATCCATCAAACCATGAATCCGTAAAATCAATCGGCTGATCCAGTGAATCAAACATGGTTTCGACCACATCAGTGATGGGCACACCCAAAACATCAATCACCCTGCGCACAAGCATGGATGTTGAATCCTGTTCCGTGATCGGCCATCCACATACATACTCACCATCGGGTCTTTTAATGATGATCAGCATGTTTTGAGCATCCCGCTCAAAGGACACCACAAATACCCCATAGAGACCTGCTGAATAGGTCAAATCAGCACCGTTGCTGTCAAAGCCTTCAATGCGTAGTAGCGTTTGGCGAATGACTGGGACACTGAAATATCCGCGTGGTGTTCTGGCACGGATTTTATTGTGTTGGTACTTGTCCAAATCTTGCTGGTTCAGAAATATCAGCCCATCTTGCTCAAATAGGCTATCAAACAAGCCAATGTTATTACCCTGATCATCCCCATAGACCAACTCCAACTGACGATTGGCAGCGGCCACCACATCCATCATGCTGGGCGGTACAGGCTCACCAAACAGGCCATTGTTGGTCTGATCTATCGCATCATTTTTAACAAACTCAGCCATCGCTTTGAATGCAATGCCCATCCGCTTGGCACTACGGCCATTCTTAGCCAAAAACACCGCCAAGGCTGCCACGCCTTCATCAATATCTTCAAACAGCCCTTGCTGGCGCACATACTCGGTAATGTCTTGGCCTACAGCACGAGACGCTAAAAGCACGTTGGTGGCATTCACCACGGCATCAACCACACGCTGATCTAGCGACTGCTCAATGCTATCGACCACCTGTTCAGACAGCGTTTTTGTTGCGATCCGGCCATAGGCTTGCGCCTCAATAAAACGGGGCGCAGCGGCACCCAGTGCATTCAGCACGTTTTGAATTTCAGGCTTGGTGTCATCGGCCATCATTTCAAGCAAGCGGTCATCGTTATAGGCTTTGCTAAATACAGCCGCTTTGATCCGGTCAACCAGTGCCTTGGTGGGCTTGCCTTCGGTGGTCATGTACTGGGCGGATTCGGTATCACCCAATGATTTTAAAAACCCTTGAATGAATCGTTGGTTTGCCGCAATCAGTAAGTCGCCATCTTCACCCGGTGCAAACTGGGCAATCAGGTTGGCATCAAGGCGCTTGGCATCGCTACGGGCGCGTTCTGTGGCACTAAACGTCAGCTTGTCGTCTTGGTTGGCCTCAACCGTAAACACCTGCCGGTCAATCGCCGTGGTACGCACACGCACCAACACGGGCTGATTCATGGCTTCAATCGCATCAGGGTCTAAACCAAAGTAGTCAGCATCATCAATAATGAATTGACGGTACTCCTCAGCCGTCCCACGTGCATAAGCCAGTTGAATGGCCATTGAACGCCCATTGCCAGATTCAACCACTCGATCACTGCCAATGATGGGCGCACCACTATCAGCGCGACCAGTACGGCCTAAGCTATCAGGGTCTAGGCTGGCCGCCACCCTCTGTACCCATGCTTGCGACGTCTCACGGCTACGGTCACGCGGTTGCAACTCTTGTGGAAACAGCGGGTTTGCATTGCCACTGGCATCATGTGAGGTGATCAGTTGATCGGCCTCAATCACCATAAACTTTGTGCCAATCTTGGTGCCCTTGGCCGTCTTGACGGTGTTGTCTCGGCCTGTGGGGGTGATTGTATTTTGATCGGATTGTGTTAATATTGTTTGGTCTTGTGGATCGTTGCGATTGGACGTTTCGGACGTTTGCACCACGCCAACCTCGGTTGCCGCAGGCGGCACAACTCGAACTTTCCACAAGGTTTTTACTGTTAATTTCTTACGACCCTTGCGTACTTCCTGTAGACAAAAGATCTCGCCACCGATCTTCTTTTTCAGAACAATAGTCTTCGTGCCATCACTGGTTTTACCACCATCTTCAACACTGTCAGGCTCGTTCAATACCAGTGCGATGTTCTCAATATCCTCTGGTCGAATGGCAATCTGATTGCGTGTGGTTTCTACAGCTTGATCACCATGCCGCTTGATAATGTGACGTATCGCTGACTCATCAATCCCATGCACCCAACCTGAAACATCTTCACCAATCACTGCGGCCACTTGATCAGCAACTGATTGACTGACAGGTGCAATCTCAGCAAATAGTTTATTGCCATCTCGATCACTGCGACTTAATGCCAGATGAACAAGGGATTTGGTATTAACCTTTCCAGTGCGTTTGTTATTTTTTTGACCCCATGCACTCAAACACACACCCAATACGCCCAACGGATCACGCTCAATATCCTCATCGGTGATACCCGCAATTCCCTGATCTAGCGAATCAAAGATCATCTGATCCGGTGGCAATGCCAGCCAATCCTTAAACTCATCCATGCTCATGGTATCTATGCCACCAAAGCCCTGCCAATCGTCGCTGTAGTTGGCGTGGTAGGCTTCAATGGCCTGATCTGCATCAACTGCACCCACAACCACCTTATGCTCGTCGAATAGCCACACAGCGCAAAAGTGTGACGCTGAGGCGGATAGCGGTGTATGCGTTGTGCTGTCTACATCTGTGATGATGGGGTACTGGTTTGGACAACCGCTTTGCGCACCCCCTTATTTTTTGATTTCGAGATCCATTTTTGGCTGTTTTTGCCTAGGGATTGAGAAAAATCAGCGATCGCTTTTTCTTCTCCAAGCAATCTTCTTGTTCAGCATTGCGAAGGTTTTTGACTTGATCAACACCTTTTTCGACTTGTCTGGAATGATCTAAACAACTGCTCTGTGGGCTTTTATATAGCTTTTATAAAGCTTTTAAGGCTTTTAGACCCGTTTTTCCTTTTTATAATCAATAGCTTTAGATGTCATATAACGACGTTTCCTCGGTGATATAACGACGTTTCCTCGGTATATAACGACGTTTCCTCGGTCAATATAACGACGTTTCCTCGGTATATAACGACGTTTCCTCGGTATATAACGACGTTTCCTCGGTTAGAGTTTATCATTATGATATTTAATGTTTTTATTTAGATGTTCTGTTTCTTCGTTGTATGTAACGACGTTTTCTCGGTTGACTGCATCTTGCCAGAGATCGTTGTTCATATAACGACGTTTCCTCGGTTGATTTGGGTGCTGATGATCCAATAACACGCATGTTGTAATGTTGACGTTTAAACGCATCTCAGATAGTTTGCGTTAAATAGAAAATGGGTCGATTGGGTCATGAGTAAAAAAGAGCTCGTCGTTAAAAGTAATGAGTTAATTCAAGCCAGCTACACGCTGAGTCTGACGGAGCAACGGTTGGTGTTGCTAGCGATTGTGGAGGCAAGGGCAACAGGCGCGGGGATTTGTGCAACCGATCATTTGACCATTAGTGCCGCAGCTTATTCGCATCAGTTTGCAGTCAGCATGGATGCGGCTTATTTGGCTTTGAGGGATTCAGCCGCAACGTTATTTGAGCGCCAAGTTACGCTATATGATATTGATCCCACAACAAGTAAGCGTCGCAAGCGTGTCACCCGTTGGGTCTCAGAGGTGGCATATATTGATGATGCGGCTAAGGTGCAATTGATTTTTGCGCCTGCTGTTGTACCAGAAATTACGCGCCTAGAGGCCAATTTTACCTCTTATGAGCTAGAGCAGGTTTCGGCTTTAAAAAGTGTGTATGCGGTTCGGTTGTATGAGTTGCTGATTCAATGGCGGGCAGTGGGCAAAACGCCTGTGTTTGAGATCAGTGTGCTACGGGGGCAGCTGGGAGTTGAGCAGCATGAGCATTTGCGCATGTGTGACTTTAAGACTCGTGTGTTGAATTATGCAGTTGCACAGATCAACCAATGCACAGATCTGAGTGTGACCTATCATCAGTACAAAGAGGGTCGTACGATTATTGGCGTGCGTTTTGAGTTTACGCATCGTAAGGAGTCATTAGCCCATGAGGCAGTATCGATACCTGCTGCAAAGCCAGTTACATTGACTCCGTTTGCTGGGTTAGAGCGTCAGCTTTTTTTGGCGCTACAGAAAAAATGTAAAACGCTGACCGAAAAAGAGATCATCCGTTTGAGTACGCAAAACAGCATTGATCCGTTTATTGTGATGCAGCGTTTACAGTCACGGTTTAAAGATGTTGAGCGCTTTGCTCTAGCTGAGATTTGAGTGGTAGTTATTTTACAGACCATATCATCCGTTGTGGTGTGCGACACCGTAAGCTTGTGAAGATAAATTTTTTTCAATACGGCTATTAAGATGATGTGATCAACCACACGAGAATCATCAAGATGCAAAATTATGCTCTGACACTAAACGACGATTTAATCGACAATCCATCACCTCGTTGTGCCTGTATGGTGGTTCTTGATACCTCGGGGTCAATGGATGGCGCACCGATTGCTCAACTGAACGAAGGCATCAAAAATTTTATCGCTGCGCTACAGAGTGATGAAGTTGCTGGTTGTTCTATTGATGTGGCTGTGATGACCGCTGGTGGTGGTGTGACCGAACAACTTCCTTTTACCACAGCGATGAATGTGGATTATGTACATGAGTTTTCGGCAACGGGTGGCACACCATTAGGGCAAGCAGTGGGTTTGGCACTGCAACGTTTAGAAGAGCGTAAAAAAGCTTATCAGGGGTC
>JBEANQ010000161.1:0-5536 GCA_041165345.1 Pseudomonadota bacterium | reverse complement strand
ACTGCTGATGTGATTAAACAACGCGCAGAGGTCTTCGCGCTCGCCGGTTTCAATGAGGCCATCAATCTGGTCATTTAAATCGTTTAAGGCTTCTACCGCCTGCTGCATGGCCGCCAGTTGATCGGCTGGGGTTGCGCCCTGCCCCAATTGGCTCAGTTGCAGCAATAATTGATCCATGATGTGTTGGGCGGCAGCGCAGTTTTCGGGGGTGTATTGGACAAGGCCGTCCGCAAAGCTGTCTTGCCAACGTGCAAAGGGATAGTGGTTTGGAATCTGTTGTAGCGCAGTGAGTAGTGTCATGATGTCGGTCAAGTGTGTGAGATGAATAAGTCTTGAGCTTAAAAAAACGACGATATTCATACCAGCCATCCAACACCGATGGACGTCAGTGTGTGTCGCACCACATCTCAATATCAATAATCAACCGACGTTACAGCCATGTCATACGGTCGTCGCGCACAAAGGCCACCAATTGCACCCCAACCTGTTGCGCCAGCTCAACCGCTAACGCCGTGGGCGCAGAGATAGCGGCTAAGAGTGGCAACTGCGCATAAGCGGCTTTTTGAACCAATTCAAATGACAGTCGTGAGGTTAGTAGCACCGCCCCTTGCGGCACAGCGGTTTGCAACATACGCCAACCAATCAATTTGTCGAGAGCATTGTGCCGCCCAACGTCTTCAAAGACCTGTAACGATTGATCCGCCAACAACAGCGCAGCCGCATGACAGCCACCGGTCAATTGATTAATGGGTTGTAGGCTGGGCAAACGGCGAAACGCCTGCTGAATCTGCGTGACATCACCGTGCCAGACGACATCCACCGCAGGCAGGTCTGGCCGTGCCATGTGCAAGGATTCAACACCACACAGGCCACAGCCGGTTCGTCCCGTCAGTTGGCGACGTCGTTGTTTGAGGCGGGCAAAGCAGGCCGAGGACAGCTCAATCTGTATATTCATGCCCTGCTGCTGTGGGTCTAGCTCAACGGCATAAATATCATGCGCCTGACCAATAATGCCCTCAGTGAGCGAAAAACCATAGGCCAACTCGCGCCAATGCTGTGGCGTTGTCATCAACACCGCATGAGAAATACCGTTATAAACCAATGCTGTAGGCACTTCTTCGGCTAGATTTAACGCCACAGTGGCAACCTGCCCGCCTCGATGCTGCACTGCCGATTGACAGGACAACACTGGCGGCATCACGGCCAACGTGTCGCTCATACGCTCGCCCGAATCCGCACCGGAATCGACTTATAGGCGGGGGTATGGGCGCGTGGCACATGATGCTCGAGCGGAATCAAGTCGTTGGCTTCGGGGTAATAGGCGGCCACACAATCGAGCGGTAAATCAAACGGCATCAGTTTAAGCCCGTTTAACACACGGTCGCCACTGGCATACACCGCCGTGACATCGACCCGTTGCCCTGCCACCAACCCCATGTGGGTCATTTGCTTAGGGTGCATAAACAGCACATCCCGCTCGCCGTATACCCCGCGATAGCGGTCGTCCATGTCATAAATGGTGGTATTAAATTGGCCATGCGCACGAATGGTGGTCAGGCGCAAGGTGTCTGGCTGTTGCAAAATACGGGGCACCAAGGCTTGTTGCGGCACTAAAAATTGCGCCTTTTGGGTGATGGTATTCCAGCGGCGCTCACGGGCGGCGTTGCCCAAATAAAACCCACGGGGCTGCCGAACACGGGCATTAAAGTCGGCAAAACCGTTCACCACATGGCTGATCGCATCACGAATGCGGTCGTAGTCGGCCACAAATTCAGCCCAAGGCACGCGGCTGTGCGGCAAGGTGGCTTGCGCAATACCGGCCACAATGGCGGTTTCCGACTGCAAAGTGTTGGACGCTGGTGGGTTAAAACCACGCGACAAGGTCACATTCGACATTGAGTCTTCAATGGTAATGCTTTGAAACCCCGAGTCCTGATGGTCGGCTTCTGTGCGGGCAATGGTAGGCAAGATATAGGCCGCTTGCCCATGATGCAAATGCGAGCGGTTTAAGCTGATCGAGACCATCACGGTCATTTTGAGCAGCTCAAGATTACGCAAGGTGGCGCTGGTATCGGGCGTGGCTTTGGCAAAATTACCGGCCAAACCCATTAAAAAATCTAGCTCACCGGCTTGCATGGCCTGCAAGGTGGCCAACACATCCATGCCAGCAGTGCGCGGTGGTACAAAGCCAAACCGCTGCTCAATCCGATCCATCATGCCAAGGTCAGGTTTTTCATGAATCCCCATGGTGCGATCACCCTGCACATTGGAATGCCCCCGAACCGGACACGCGCCTGTTCCCACCCGCCCAATATTGCCCTTCAGCAACAGCAGGTTGATGATCATGTGAATATTGTCGAGACCCGTTTCATGTTGGGTAATGCCCATGCCCCAAATGGCAATAGTATTTTTGCTGTGATCATAGATCCGCGCCAGCGTATACATCTGTTCACGGTCGATGCCTGCGGCGGCTTCGAGTTCATCCCAATGCTGCGCCGCCACAAAGTCACAGAGGTTGTGGTAGTCGCTGGTATGTTCGGCAATAAAGGCCGCATCAGGCGTGCCTATCTCTAAAAAGGCTTTGATCATGCCGGTAATCAGGGCGCAATCACCACCGACTTTAACCTGTATAAAATGATCAGCCGCCAGCTCGGTAGCTTTGCCCATCAGCATTTCGACGGGGCTTTGTGGGTGTCGATAACGCTCTAGCGACCGCTCACGCAGGGGGTTGACGGCCACCAAGACTGCGCCATTTTTTTTGGCTTCACGCAGGGCAATCAACGAGCGCGGATGGTTGGTGCCAGGGTTATGACCAAACGATAAAATCAGGTCACAATGCTCAAAGTCGGTGCGAATTACCGTGGCTTTGCCAATGCCAATTTGTTCGGACAAGCCCACGCTGGTGGGTTCATGGCACATATTGGAGCAATCGGGAAAGTTATTGCTGCCGTATTCGCGCACCATTAATTGATAACAAAAGGCCGTCTCGTTGCCCACCTTGCCCGAGGTATAAAACGCAGCACGCGGTGGCGTCGTTTGCTCACGCAAAAACTGGCCGATTTCGGCATATGCCTGTGCCCAATCGATGGGCACATAGTGGTCGGTGCTGGCGTCGTACTTCATGGGATGAGTCAATCGACCCAATTGATCTAACTGAAAATCTGACCATGTTTTCAGTTCGGCCACGCTGTGCTTGGCAAAAAAATCGTTGTCAATCCGTTTGGCGGTGGCCTCAAAGGCAACGGCTTTTGCACCACTTTCACAAAAATCAATCGGTTTGGCATGGGCAGAGTCCGGCCATGCACAACTGGGGCATTTAATGCCCCCACTAGGCTGATTTACATGGCGCATACTGACGCCGCCTTTGAGCAAAGTATCTTTATTTAAAAACGTGGCTGCCGTGCCTTTTAAAGACGCCCAACCACCCGCAGGTGCTGCATAGACTTCAATTTTTTTCATCATGTCCGGCTTCAAAAAGATGCTGTGTACAAGCTTAATCGCTTCTGGCACAGGTGGGCAGTGCATTTTGATGACGGCATGATGCTGTTTTGAGCAAATACGGATACACGTTGCCGCTGAATATACCCGTTGACCGATCAGGCTCGCTCGGCCAACAGGGGCTAATCGGCCATTTTACAGGGTTGCAAAGATGGCCGAATCAGCATCAATCGTGCAGATCAAACCACCGTGACAGACTGACGCTTGGCCTGCATCTGTGCCAACTCTAAGGGGTCGTGGGCGCAAAAAATATCAATAAACCGGCCTTGATCGCGGCGCAATTGCTCGACCCGTGCCACGTTAGCCAGACGTTGCGCGTTGTCATGCGCCATCAGGCGTTCCGACAGTTGCATTAAGGTTGGTGCTTGCCCCTGCAAGCTGCGACGGTCAAAGTACAAGTCACCCACATGCAACAACCAACCGTCGCCATCCTGCACTGCAATTCCGCAATGACCTTGAGTATGCCCCAGCAATGGCACCAACAGGATGGTGCGATCAATGCCAGCCACTTCACGCACGCCCGAAAACCCATACCATGTCTGGTCGGTGGGTTGGTAGGTGTGCCAGCGTGGACGATGCGCAAATTGATGCGCCCGATAGCGGGAGCGCTCTGGAATGGTTTTAGGATTGAGCGCGGCATCATGCTCTTGCTGCAACACATGGACACGCGCTTTGGGAAAGTCTGGCAGACCTCCTGCGTGGTCTAAGTCCAAATGCGTGACCACAATATGCTGCACATCACTGGGTGAATAACCCAAGGCCTGCACTTGGCGCAAGGCTGTTTCGGCCAAGTCAAGCTTGGGACGCATCACCGCCAAAAACCCTGCACCCAAGCTTTGTGCATGGGTGACATCTTGCACCCCAAAGCCTGTGTCCACCAGTACCAAACCGTTTTCATCTTCAATCAGCAAGCAATGGCAACACATTTGCGCAGGCTCAAGCCAGCCACCACGCCCTTGCATCAAACGTTGACAGGATGGGCATACGCTGCCGCAGTTTAAATGATGAATCTTCATGATCAGGTCTTGCTCCCTTGTTTTTTTAACGGTCGTTGGTGGGGTGGCATGACCGTTGCGCCTGATCATGACTGATTTAGGGCACAAAAAAAACCGCTCATGGGCATGAACGGTTTTTTCCATCAACGCGGCATGACACCCCTTAAGGCGCTGGCATTTTTCCGCCACTCGGCAGTCGGCCTTGGGCTTTGAGGGCGGCATTAACTTCAGGGGGCATGTATTTTTCATCATGTTTGGCCAGAATTTCTTCAGCCACAAACACGCCATTTTTCAGTTCACCTGTCCCGACAATACCCGAATTTTCGGCAAACAGGTCGGGCAAAATACCGGTATAACTCACCAGCACAGTGGCTTTAAAGTCGGTGATTTTAAAGGTGGTGGTCAGGCTGGTCGATGAGCGTTGTACGCTCCCTTTGACCACCATGCCCCCTGCCCGAATCCGTTTGTCTGACGGCGCTTCACCGCTTGCCAATTGCGCAGGGGCATAAAAATAGTCGGTCTGGGCGCGCAGGGCATACAAAATCAGTCCTGTGGCCATTGACACCCCCGCCACAATAATCAGTAGCCAAATCAGGTGGCGTTTACGCTTGGCATTCATGGCAGATTAGGCCTCCTGACGTGCTGCGGCTCGCCGTAAGCGCGCAGCAGTTTCTTGAATAAAACGGCGACGGCGCGCACGGGCGTCCACAATCAAGGCCAGTACGCACAACAGGGTCAACCCCCATGCGCTCCACACATAAGCCCCATGATGTCCCATCGCCACAAAGGCCGAAAAACTGTCAAATGCTGGCGTCATGCTTGCTCCTGTTGACGAACCCAATCCTGCACCCAGCGGCTGTGTTGTTCGCGCTGCAAAATCAGGGTGCAACTGCGATACAGCACCAACGCTGCCACCAAGACATAAAACCCCAATAACATGATGAGCAACGGCACATACATGCTGGAGTCCATTTTAGGCGCAGCGGTCAGGGTAAAGGTTGAGCCTTGGTGTAGGGTGTTCCACCACACCACCGAATACTTAA
>JBEANQ010000160.1:0-5550 GCA_041165345.1 Pseudomonadota bacterium | reverse complement strand
ACAAGCACAAGTCATGTGAAGCGGGATTGCTTTGACGGACATTAAATAGTATTTGGCGCGATGGTAAATATCGTGCTAAGTCCAAAAAGGAGTAGTAAATGGATATTGCAGGGCTGATTATAGCGGGCTGTGTGTTGGCCGTTTTGATTATTATGTGGATACTCCGTACACGGCTGCCACCATAACTGAAAATTTATTCAATTTTTATTCCGAGTTTATTCACAAGATTGTGACGGTTCGTCACAGTGTGGGGTGGTTCTTTTCGGTTAATCTAGTGCTATTAAGGGCTCACTGATGACATACAGACCACCGCAATGGGGTCTGGCTTGCATTAGGCGATTGAGTGACAGACCCATATTTTTGTGATGCGTGGTCGGCGTCAACTGGATTGGTAGCCAACATGGAACGTTTGCACCCTGAAGGAATCGGGGCGTTTTTGAGTCGGCATCGTCGTGCTTATTGGCATAGTGCGTTGTTGGCCTTGCTATTTTTATTGGCCATGCTGGTCACGGTGTTGACCATGAACGCCGCCGTTGGCGTTTTGCTCGGTTTTTTTCTGCCTCATAGTAGTCTGTTACTGCATGCCGCTACCCCATGGGTGATTGCGGTGGTGGTATTTTTGTTGCTGACTGGGACAGGTTTAGAGTGGTATCGCCTGCATGAAGGTGGGCCTGCCATTGCGCGCCGTTTGGGTGCGCGGCATATTCAGACCTCTGCAACCGTCTATGAAGAGCGCCAGCTTTTGCGGGTGATTGAGCAACTGTCTTTGGTATCTGGTTTGCCTGCGCCTGTGCCCTATGTGTTAGATGACGAGCCAGCGATTAATGCGTTTGTTGCGGGGTATCAGGCCAATGACATGGTGCTGGTGGTGACGTGGGGTGCCTTGCAGACGCTTGATATTGATGAGCTTCGTGGAGTGGTGGGGCATGAGTTTAGCCATATTCACCATGGGGATACGGCTTTAAATTTACGGCTGATGTCGGTGTTAAGTGGTTTGTTGTTGATCAGCCAAATGGGTCGTTGGTTGTTGCAATTTGCTCAGCCATATCGTCGGCCGCGTGCGGCATGGTGTTGGTCGGTGTTCGGGCGTTTGGTGTGGGTGCTGGGCAGTTTGGGGGTGTTTATGGGCCGGTTTATTAAGCTGGCTATTTTGCGCCAACGAGAGTTTATGGCAGACGAGGGCAGTCTACAGTTTACGCGTACCGATGCGGTATTGCGGGCGTTGTTGCGGATTCGGGCGCATGACAGTGGGTCGATGTTGTATGGTATGCATGCCGAGTCGATCAGTCATTTGTGTTTTGGCAGTGCGTTAATGTCAGATGGTTGGTTTTCGACGCATCCGGCCTTAGACGAACGAATTGGCCGGCTTAATCCCAACGCCTTGCAGCGTGTACAAGCACGTGACCGTGTGGCGCGCCAAACCCGTACGCCCACACCGGTGGGGCCTTATCCCGCCCCATTGGCCAAACAAGACCAAACTCGTGAGTGGCAGCCCCCTCAGCCTTTGCCGGTGTTGCGCGTGTGGCAGGGTGCGCTTGACCGACCAGACGGATTACCGCCATTGGCGATGGCCGAACGGCAGTTGATGTGCCAAGAGCAACCCGATGCGATTAGCCGTGCATTAAGCACAGGCGCAGGCTGTCGTGAGCTATTGGCTGCCATTATGGTGTCGCGTCGAGGCCTTGATTTAAATGACTTGCCTGCCGATGTGGCTGTGAGTCGGGCACTGGTTCAGGCACTACATGGTATGGATGCCCGCGTGCATGTGTTGCTGTTTCATGCGGCTTTAGGTGGGCTGGGTGATTTGCCCGAGAGTGCTGCACGACAGTTATTGAGCCGGCTGGCTTTAATGATTCAGTCAGATGGCCAAGTGGCTTTGGGCGATTTATTGCTGTTAGAGTGGCTCAAAGCCACCGTGTCTTTGCTGCCAGAAAGCCTGCCGATTGCCTTTGCCGACTGCCATTATGATGTACAGGTGTTGGTCGATGCGATGTTGCAATTACAACAACTGCCGCCAGCCACACAGGCAGTGGTTCGCACCCAAGTGTTGCAAACGTTATTTCAAGTGATTGATCAACCCGCACCCATGTTGACGGGATCTGTCGATTTTGGCGCCCTCTTGACCCGATTGGCTGGCTTGCCGCATCTGCATCGGGTGAGCGTGTTGGCCGTCACCGAAACGTGCTTATGGGCTACTGTGAGCATGAGGCAAGAAGAACACGATATGCTGCAATTATTGCATTGGCGGTTAGGGCTGTGTCCGGAGGTCTTAAAAGGCTTACCAGCGTTGGCTCGGCCAGATCAGGCATTGATGGCATCATTGAAATGATCGCGTGGTGCATCAGTCTGCGACAATTTTGCATTTGTGGGTCATTTACAGGCAAAATCTGCCCAACTTTTACCAATCCTCGTGTAGACCCTCTGACCGTTAGGCAGAAAAGGCACATCAAGGATTGAGCCGTTTTTATGAGGATGTCGTGTAGCCATGAGCAGCAAGCAACTGATTATTTTTGATACCACCTTACGTGATGGCGAACAAAGCCCTGGTGCAGCCATGACCAAGGAAGAAAAAATTCGGGTCGCCCGCCAGCTTGAACGCTTGGGCGTCGACGTGATTGAAGCCGGATTTGCCGCCGCCAGCATCGGCGATTTTGACGCCATTAGCAGCATTGCACGTCTGGTGAAAGACTCGACCATTTGTTCGCTGGCGCGTGCCAACGAAAAAGACGTGCGCCGTGCGGGTGAAGCGATTGCTCATGCACGTCGTGGGCGGGTGCATACCTTTATTGCCACCAGCCCGATTCATATGCAGTACAAGTTACGCATGGAAGAAGACCAAGTGATTGAAGCGGCAGTCAAAGCCGTCAAAATGGCTTTGGAATACACCGATGATGTCGAATTTTCGGCTGAAGATGCTATTCGTTCAGAGCTGCCGTTTTTGATCCGTATTTTTGACGCAGTGATTGGCGCAGGGGCAAAAACCCTCAACGTGCCAGACACCGTGGGTTATTCCACACCCAATTTAATTGGTGATTTGTTTGGTCAGTTGATTGCCCAAACCCCCAACGCGGACAAAGTGATTTGGTCGGCGCATTGCCATAACGACTTGGGCATGGCGGTTGCCAACAGCTTGGCTGCTGTGCAAGCCGGTGCGCGTCAGGTCGAATGCACCATTAACGGATTGGGCGAGCGGGCGGGGAATGCCGCATTAGAAGAAATTGTCATGGCGACCCGTGTTCGTCGTGACATGTTTAATGTATTGACCAATATTCGCACCGAAGAAATTGTACCGACTTCACGATTAGTTTCGGCGATTACCGGTTATGTGGTGCAACCAAACAAAGCGATTGTGGGTGCAAATGCGTTTGCACATGAGTCGGGGATTCATCAAGACGGTATTTTAAAACACCGCGAAACCTACGAAATCATGCGTGCCGAAGACGTAGGCTGGAAAACCAACAAACTGACCTTGGGCAAGCTGTCGGGTCGGGCGGCGTTCCGTGCGCGTTTAGAGGAGTTGGGCATTGGCATTGAGTCAGACGACCAACTCAACACCCTGTTTGTCAAATTTAAAGAATTGGCCGACCGCAAAAGTGAAATTTTTGATGAAGACCTGCACGCCTTAGTCAGTGGTCATCATGGTACTGATGTCAACGAACGTTTTAATTTGGCCGAGCTTGAAGTGACCAGCAAGACCGGCCAAACACCACGGGCTCACTTGGTGCTGACCGTCGATGGTCGTGATCATCCGGTCAGTGCCAGTGGGTCAGGTCCGATTGATGCCACCTTTAAAGCGATTGAAGTGATTGCCAAATCGGGTGCAACGCTTGAGCTGTATCAGGTGAATGCCATCACCAGCGGTACAGACAGTCAAGGTGAAGTGGCGGTTCGGCTGAATAAAGACGGCCGAATCGTGACAGGGCAAGGCGCAGACACCGACATCGTGGTTGCCAGCGCCAAAGCCTATTTGGACGCCCTCAACTGGCTGGCCACCGCAGGCAAAGCCAACCCGCAAACTGACGAGGTGATGTAAGTGCCCGCACGCACACGCGCGCTGTTGGCTGCACTGGGCATTCCGGTCTGGGGTGCGCGTGGGGCAACCGTGCAGCGTGTGCCCATTCGTCCTGTTTGGCAGGGGCAGCACGGGCGTGAACCTGCTACCCAGCCGGTGGTTGATCAGGCAGTTATGCCGGTTCGTTCAGCGGTCGCATCTCTCGTTGTTGCCACACCACCGACGCGCCCAGCACTTGTCGCACCGGCTGTGGTCAATCATGGCGCTCAAGTGGTCGCCAAAGCGCCTGTGGTTGAGCGTGCGCCCCCACGCACCAGCCGCCAGCCCTTTGTGGATATGGATCAAGCCGCGCCATTAGATGCCACGCCACGGCTACGCTTTGCCGTGCAAGCACGGGTGATCGGGCGGTGGATTGTGATTGTGCCAGACGATGCTTTAACCGATGACGCAGCGCGCCGTTTGTGGGACAACATCGGCATTGCCATGCAGGCCAAGACGGTGCAGCACTTTGCATGGCCGTTGGCCGAAGGCGCACGCTGGCAACAAATGGATGGCGCAGCCGCAGGGTTGGCGGGGTTTTTATTCCGTTTAGGACCCATGCATCGGGTGGGCTTGATGGGCGATTTGCCAGACGTTGTCATTCCGGATCGCGTTGAACGTTTGCCCACATTGGCCGATTTACTGGCGGATTCATTGCAAAAACGCAGCCTGTGGCAGTTGCTGTCGTTACCAACGCTCACCCAATACACCTGATCGTGGTGGTTTTTCTTACAGTTTTGTATGGTGAGCTGTGGCGGTTGTTCTGGCATCCTATACACCAAATGACCGCTATTGATTGCCACTAATGAACACCGCCTATTTTTCTGCTGTTTTTTCCTTCTGGCCCAGCCTTTTGCTGGGGTTAAGCCTCTCTACCGCCCATGCCATGCCTTTTGCAGATTGTGTCGCTGGACTCAAAACCCGAGCCATGGCCAGCGGTGTGCCAGATGTGATCGTGCATGATAGTCTCGATGGCGTACAACCGATGGCCGACGTGGTGCGGCTTGATCAAAGCCAACCCGAATTTAGCAAAGGGTTTCAAGATTATCATCAAAGCCGTGTCACGGCTGGCCGTGCGATGCAGGGTCAACAACTCATGCAACAGCATCGGGTGTTGCTGGACAGCATCAGCACGCGTTACGGCGTGCAAGGCCAATATTTACTGTCGTTTTGGGGTCTAGAAACCAGCTATGGGAGTCATTTTGGTCGCACACCCACGCTTGCCGCGTTGGTGACGTTGGCGTGTGATGGCCGTCGCAGTGCTTTTTTTGAGCAAGAATTAATGCAAGCGCTGCATATGGTCAATGAAGGTGCGATTCTGCCGAATGACCTACAGGGTTCTTGGGCGGGCGCGTTTGGACATATGCAGTTTATGCCCAGCACGTTTATGCGCTATGCGGTCGATACCGACGGCGATGGCCGCCGCAATGTCTGGACCAGCACCCCTGATGCGTTAAGCTCTGCCGCTAATTATTTACATCAAATGGGCTGGCAAGGTA
>JBEANQ010000159.1:0-5569 GCA_041165345.1 Pseudomonadota bacterium | reverse complement strand
CCTGTTAACGCATCGTACAAAATAAAAGAGCGTTGGCCAAAACCTTTCCACTGCACTGACCCATAACGCAACACAAGGGGTTCAAAATTGAGCAGCGTGTCTGCGACAGGAGAGAATTGCTTATCATCATTGCGATCAATAAATGCAAGTACACCACTGCTCCAATGTTGATCACAAGATTGTCCATTTTGACTACCACACACCAATATGGCGGTGTGATACAGAAGAGCATTGGTCCGTGCTTGATTTAAGATATGTTGATTAACGCTGACAAAGCGACGAATGTCATACAGTTGCATGAGTGATTCATAATTGCTGATCGCACTGACCACCAATACGCAAAGAATACAGATCACCACCATGAGCTCTATGAGTGTGAAGCCATGTTGCACAGATTTTGCATGGGTTTGAGCATGTAATTTGCTCGAATCTGCATAAAACCTCTCACCTGTAAAGGGAGGTGTTCTTGTGTGCTTGACGTCACATTTTGTGGTGTTCGGGCCGTGTGTTTGCTGTGTTTTGGTTAAAACTTTCAATTGGATAGACTCTAGAAAATGTAAGACGGATTTACTAAACTGCAACGGACGGGGTAGGCGAATTTGTCAACAATTGCTTCAACGGACTGATGAGACAGCTCGCTGGCATTGATCCGTTTGTGGGTATACTAGCTGCCCTGAGCTTAAGGAAAAAAGCGTACACTGACAAGTGTATAGCCGCCAGTCTTAGCAGTCTCAATAAATGTTTTGACCGAACCAAACCTGTTTAATCCCTGGAGGATTTCATGAAACTTAATCGAATCGCTCTGGCGCTTTTGGTTGCAGCTCCGCTGCCCATGGTTGCCAATGCTGGTGTGACCGTAACCCCGCTGATGTTGGGTTATCACTACATGAACGAAGCTCATAGTGAGCAACGCAGCGCATTGCAAACTCGTAATGGTAATGCGACCAACGTCACCAGCACTGGTGCATTAGATCCTGCATCTGTCAATGGTGGTGTTGCATTGACCAATGACGCGTACGTTGGTGCATCTGTGGGTGTTGAGCTGACTCCTTGGATGGGCGTAGAAATCGAATACGGCCAAACCAATGGTGATGCACAAGCCAGTAAGCGTGCAGCAGCATCGCCATTACTGAATCAGCCATGGGATTATAAGCAACAATTCTTGACCGGTAACATGTACGTCACGTCTGACTTGATCACTCAAGATTACGAAGGCTCGTTCAAGCCTTACGTTTTGCTGGGTGCTGGTGCCAGCAAGATTGAAGTTGAAGATCCAAATGGTGCTAATCCTGAAAGCAAAGACACCATTGGTAACTTGGGTCTAGGCGCGTTCTACCGCATGAACGATGCACTGTCATTGCGTACCGAACTGCGTGCCGTGCACAACTTTGACAACAACTGGTGGGAAGGCATGGCCTTGGCCGGTCTGCAAGTGGTTTTGGGTGGTCACCTGACCCCTGTTGTTCCAGTACCACCACCTGTGGTTGAGCCAACACCAGAGCCAGCTCCTGTGGTTGAGCCGACTCCTGTTGTGGTTGTACCACCAGCGCCGGTTGATACCGATGGCGACGGCGTAACTGATGACATTGATCAGTGCCCGAACACTCCAGCGGGTGTGGTTGTGGATGCTAAAGGCTGCCCACAACAACTGACCGAAGATCTGAAAATGGAATTGCGCGTGTTCTTTGACGTGAACAAGTCCAATATCAAAGATCAGTACAAGCCAGAAATCGCTAAAGTTGCAGACAAGCTGAAGGAATACCCAGAAGCAGCTGCAAGAATCGAAGGCCATACTGACAACACTGGCGCGCGTAAGCTAAACGACCGTCTGTCGTTGGCACGTGCCAACGCGGTTAAAGCCATGTTGGTCAGTGACTTTGGCGTTAGTGCTGATCGTCTGAGCACAGAAGGTTTTGCATGGGATCGTCCAATTGCACCGAACAACACTGTTGAAGGCCGTGCAATGAACCGTCGTGTGTATGCCGTCATCACTGGCAGCCGTCCTGCCACACCAGCACAATAATCAACCTCGTTGATTGATTGATTGATTGATGTGTAAAACAGCCACCTTCGGGTGGCTGTTTTTTTGGCGCTATACAATTGGTCTGACAGGTCGTCATCCATTGTTGATCATTTTTCGGTATACTGCCGCGTCTTTTATCTTCCTGCGGCGTTTTTATGTCCGATATTCAGCACCTGCGCAACATTGCCATCATCGCTCACGTTGACCATGGCAAGACCACTCTCGTGGACAAGCTCCTTCAACAGTCTGGCACATTCGGTGACCGTGGCAATGAAGGCGAGCGTGTGATGGACTCCAACGATATCGAAAAAGAGCGTGGCATCACCATTCTGGCTAAAAACACCGCGCTACGTTGGACCGACAAAAAAATCGGTCAAGAATATCGCATTAACATCGTCGACACGCCGGGTCACGCCGACTTTGGTGGCGAAGTAGAACGTGTGTTGTCGATGGTTGACTGTGTCTTGCTATTGGTTGATGCGGTTGATGGCCCAATGCCACAAACTCGCTTTGTGACCACCAAAGCATTTGCTCAAGGCTTGAAGCCGATTGTTGTCATCAACAAAATTGACCGTCCAGGCGCACGTCCAGACTGGGTTATGGATCAAGTATTTGATCTGTTTGATAACTTGGGTGCCACAGACGAGCAACTTGATTTTCCAGTGGTGTATGCCTCTGCGATCAACGGGATTGCGGGTCTAGATCCAAACGACATGGCCGAAGACATGACGCCATTGTACGAAACCATTATTAGCCGTGTACAAGCGCCTCAGGTTGACCCTGAAGGCCCGTTCCAAATGCAAATTTCTAGCCTCGACTACAACAATTTTGTGGGCGTTATTGGTGTGGGTCGTATTCAACGCGGCCGCGTCAAAACCAACTCACAAGTCGTGATTATCGACAAAGAAGGCAACAAGCGTAACGGCCGTATCTTGCAAATCATGGGCTATCACGGTCTGACCCGTGAAGAAGTCACCGATGCGCAAGCGGGTGATATCGTGTGTGTGACTGGCATGGAAGGTCTGAACATTTCTGACACTCTGTGCAGTCCGCTGCATGTGGAAGCCTTGCCACCATTGACCGTGGACGAGCCCACAGTGTCGATGACCTTCCAAGTGAACAACTCACCGTTCGCAGGCCGTGAAGGCAAGTTTGTGACCTCACGGAACATTCGTGATCGTCTAAACCGTGAATTGATCCACAACGTGGCGTTGCGTGTTGAAGACACCGACTCCCCTGACCGTTTTAAAGTGTCGGGTCGTGGCGAGTTGCATTTGTCGGTATTGATCGAAAACATGCGTCGTGAAGGCTTCGAAATGGGCGTGTCACGTCCTGAAGTGATCATGAAAGAGATTGACGGCCAAAAACAAGAGCCGTTTGAAGCTGTCACCTTTGACGTTGAAGAACAGCATCAAGGTGGCGTGATGGAGCAGATGGGTCTGCGCCGTGGCGAATTGACCAATATGGAAGTAGACGGCAAAGGCCGTATCCGTATTGAAGCGATTGTGCCTTCACGGGGCTTGATCGGTTTCCGTTCAGAGTTTTTGACCATGACGTCCGGTACCGGCATCATGACCTCAAGCTTTGCCCATTACGGCCCGTTTAAAGGTGGCGAAGTCGCCAAACGTCAAAACGGCGTATTGGTGTCGATGGTTTCGGGTACTGTGTTGGGTTATGCACTGTTTAGCTTGCAAGAGCGTGGCCGTCTGTTTGCCGAGCCACAGTTGGAAGTGTACGAAGGCATGTTGGTCGGTATGAACTCCCGTTCAGACGATATGGTCGTTAACCCTACCAAAGCCAAGCAGTTGACCAACGTGCGTGCTAGTGGTACCGACGAAGCAATCACCTTGACCCCAGCCATCAAGTTTACCCTTGAGCAAGCGCTTGAATTTATTCAAGACGACGAACTGGTTGAAGTCACACCAAAATCGATTCGTTTGCGTAAACGTCATTTGACTGAAAGCGAACGTAAACGCAACAAAAGCAAATAAATGCTTTTGAGGTGAGAAAACCGCTGATCTAGCAATAGATCAGCGGTTTTTTTATCTGACTAACTGACCTACGGATGGCCATGAATGGCATCAATTAACGATACAGTACAGGCTTTGGCAAGCACCTTTGTGCTTCCGTGAACGATGGAGTTTCTGTGATGAGTATGGTCTCGGAATTTAAAGAGTTTGCCCTAAAAGGCAATGTGATGGATCTTGCGGTGGGTGTCATTATTGGTGGTGCCTTTGGCAAAATTACCACATCATTGGTTGAAGACGTGGTCATGCCAATCGTCAGTGCCATTATTGGCGGTGATGTAGATTTTTCGGGAATGTATGTCAAATTAGGTGATGTCCCTGCGGGTGTGGCTGATAATTATGCAGCGCTCAAAGCAGCGGGTGTCCCGTTGTTGGCCTATGGTCAATTTTTAACCGTGCTGATTAACTTTATTTTGTTAGCGCTGGTTATTTTCTTTATGGTTAAAGGCATTAATAGCCTGCGTCGTAAAGAAGAGGCTGCTCCAGCTCCTGTAGCGCCTGCTGCTGATCCTGCAGATATTGCGTTGCTTAAAGAAATTCGAGATGAGTTGCGTCGTCGCGGTTAATCTGCAACACCAGCACAAAAACGGCGCTCATGAGCGCCGTTTTGATATGAGTCACGGGTGTTTTATTGCGCAGGAGTGTCTTGATAGCTACCTGATGCAGCAGTCACATATTGGCTGGGCATCGGCGCAACATAGTGAGCGGTTTTGCGCTCATCTTGTACAGTAGTGCAACCCATGCAACGGCGAAACGTCGCGTTTGCCGGATCAATAATTAAAGTTTTGGCGGCTTCTTTGACGTTACCACCCAAGATGCTAAAAGGTAGCGACGCTACAAACACCACAGCACCACCAAGTGTACCTGCCAGCATCAACGGACGGGCAATGCCTGCATCAGCGATTGCAGCAGAGGCAGTGGGGCGACCATCAAGTTCATCTTCCATGAGCTCAGTGGCGGCATTGGCCGGAATCGAGGCGCCGATCAGGCTGGTAAGCATCAGGGCTGATACGGTACGACGAAACGTGTTCATTGTGAGACTCCCTCTTTATTTATGCTCACTCTAACCGGTGTATGGTCATGAATCAAGCAGGTGGATGGGCTTTTGCGGCCATAACTCAGGCGTTGTGCGCCGGTTGGCAAACTGGACAAAAGGCGCTGGCACGCTGGCCGAGCTTGAGCGTTTGTAGAGGGTGTTGACAGTGTCCGCAGGGCTGACCAGCACGCCCATAGGCCAATAAGGTCTGTTGAAAATAGCCATTTTCGCCTTGTGCATTGACGAAATCCCGCAGGGTCGAGCCGCCAAGGGTGATGGCCTGTTGCAAAATTTGCCGAATCACCTCGACCACATGGCGGATCTGATCACCATTAAGCGTATGGGCAGGGCGTGCAGGGTGGATGCCGGTTCTAAACAGGGCTTCTGTGGCGTAAATATTGCCCACACCCACCACAATAGCGTTGTCCATAAGCGCCACTTTAATGGCGGTTTTTTTATGCCGTAGCGCCTGTGCTAGATAGT
>JBEANQ010000158.1:0-5775 GCA_041165345.1 Pseudomonadota bacterium | reverse complement strand
CGTTGCACTTTTTCATTCACTTCGGTCAATGAGCGCACTGGTTTACTCAATAATCCGGCCGCTGCAATGTACGAGATAAACTGCCCTGCGCTAATATCACCCAAAATTTGCGGTTGCAACGCTAGCCAAACCACCACCGACATGGCAATCGCCATTAACAACTGCACGGCAGGCGTGTTAATGCTATTGGTCACAGTAATTTTTAGGCTTTGGCGCAGGTTATTGCGTGATGCTTCATTAAAACGTGCGTGTTCATAGCAATGGCCGCCATAATTTTTAACTACGCTATAGCCATTAATGGCCTCGGTCACAATATGACTGACATCACCCATTGACCCCTGCACCTGCTGTGACAGTTTGCGAAAACGCTTACTGGCCTGACGCACCAATAAGCCCACAAAAGGAATCACCAATAGCAGGGTCAACGACAAGCGCCAATTACTATAAAACAAATAGCCCAACAGACTCAGCACCACTAAACCATCACGCAGCAAGGTCTTGAGCGACTCGGTCGCAGCAGCCGTGACTTGCTCGACGTTAAAGATCAGTTTGGCGGACAAATGCCCACTGGCATTGACCAAATAAAAACTGGTCGGCAAGCGCAACAGCTGATCAAACACTTGCACCCGCAAGGTGTACACCAAATTACGGGCAATCACCGCAGTGTAATAGTTACCCAAAAATGAGCCCGCTCCACGCACCACAAACAATACAATGATCAGTGCAGGAAATAGATTCATTTTGCTACGATCATGGTGGTTGATCGCATCAATAATAAACTGCATCAGTTTGGCAACCGAGACTTCTGTCCCTGCATTAATGGCAAAACCCGCCACCACCAACAATATGGCCCACCAGTAGGGTTTTAAATACGCCACCAAACGGGCATAGACAGCAAGGCTAGTCACTTAAGGGTGATCTCCAGCGGGAATACGTGTACTAATATTGATGTTCATCAACCCCAGCTTTCCCGCCACATCCATGACACGTACCACAGATTGATGGGTGGCTTTGCCATCGGCGGCAATCACCAATTGACGCTGTAAATCGCCTTTAGCAGCTTGACGAATCGCAGCACTCAGCTCCGCCTCACCCTGCCCCCCTAAATCTTGACCATTCACGCTATAACGACCATCGGCTTGAACAGCGACTTCAAGCGGGCGAGCCGTTTTGGTCACAGGAGTGCCGGTGGCTTGCGGCAACACTAAATTCAAACGACTGTATTTGTTAAAGGTCGTGGATATCAGCAAAAACACCACCAAAAACAGGAGGCAATCAATCATGGGCGTGAGGTTAATCTCGATGGGATCAACCGTCGGTTTGCGAAATTTCATGCTGACCGCCTCACGATAGTACAGACTGAGCCACTGATGAGGCGGCCATTGCTGTGGCTGGGCGTACATGCGGCGCAACACCAGGCCCCAATAATGCTTGTGTCAATAAGCTGGCCTGCTCTTCCATTTCAACAGCTAAGCTGACCACCTTATTTTGGTAGTAGCGTGTTGCAGCCAAAGCCGGCACTGCCACAACCATACCTGCGGCGGTGGTAATCAGGGCTTGAGAAATCCCACCCGCCATCATGGCAGGGTCACTCATGCCACCAGCATTGACTGCCAAAAAAGCTTCAATAATGCCCAATACCGTGCCGAGCAGCCCCAATAATGGTGAAATACTACCTATCGTACCCAATAAGCTGAGGTGACGCTCTAAACGATGAATATGCGTACTAGCGCGGCTTTGCATTTGCAACGTCATGTAATCTAAGCCACCCGCAGCATGTAAAACACCTGTGGCTAAGACATCCCCCAAAGGACTGCTGTGCTGCACTTGGCGCAGCGTTGGCTCATCTAAACGCCCTTGATCAATTTGCGTAATCAATGATTGGGCGAGTCCAGCGGGTGCAATCTGCCGAAACCGCAGTCGAATGCCACGTTCTAAAATAATCACCAGTGCCACAATAGAGCATAATACGATGGGTGCCATTAACCAGCCCCCTGCTTTTACCAACTCCCACATCTTGTTGTTCTCCTTTGGGTTAAGCCGAAAATCCTTGACGATCAATCACCGCCAAAATGCCGTCCAACTCATCTAATGAATGATACCGAATGGTCATCCGACCCCGACCTTTATCGTTATGCTCAATGTTGACTTCTGCGCCAAAGCGTTCTGATAACCGACGGTTCAGTTGCGCGACATCAGGCAACACCGTGCGTTCAGGTTTGGCCATCGGCGGATTTAACACATCACGAATCAACTGCTCTGTTTGCCGAACCGACAGGCCACGCGCCACCACTTGCCGTGCCATATCGACTTGTGCGAGCGCGTCTAGCGGTAACATTGCACGAGCGTGTCCCATGTCCAAATCGCCATGATCAAGCATGGTTTTGACTTCGTCTTCAAGGCTCATCAAGCGCAACAAGTTCGACACCGTCGCCCGAGCCTTGCCCACAGCATCGGCAATTTCTTGATGACTCATGCCAAATTCATCATGAAAGCGCTGTAGGGCGTGCGCTTGCTCCATGGGTGACAGGTCTTCACGCTGAATGTTTTCGATCAGTGCCAGTGCGATGGCAAGCTCATCGGGTAAATCCCGAATAATCGCCGGAATATGGCTCAGACCCGCCAACTTCGCTGCACGCCAACGCCGCTCACCCGCCACAATCTCATATTGCACCACGCCATCAGCAGCTGCACTGATCCGACGCACCACAATGGGCTGCATGACGCCATGCCGACGGATTGATTCGGCAAGGTCATTGAGCGCATCTGACGACATTTCCCGACGTGGCTGATACATACCACGCTGCAAACGCTCTAGTGGAATATCATCCAACATAGAGGCGTGTGGCCCTGCTTGTTGGCTATGGGTCACGTCATCACGTGCTTGCTTAATTGACCCCAACAGCGCATCAAGGCCACGCCCCTGCGCTAGTCCACGCTTACGAGTCATACGACTTTTCCTTTTTTCTTTTTGCTCATACGCACCACTTCCGCAGCCAAACTGAGGTAGGCCAATGCACCGCGTGAGCCTTTTTCATAAAACAGCACTGGCATTCCATGGGCGGGGGCTTCAGCCAAACGGACATTGCGCGGAATAATCGTCTCGAGCATTTGTGGACCAAAATGGGTCACCAACTCGCGGGACACGTCATTGGCTAAGGTGTTACGCGGGTCAAATAAGGTGCGTAATACGCCACGAATCTGCAAGGTAGGGTTTAAGGTTTCGCGAATGCGGTCAATGGTCGCCGACAAATCCGCCAGCCCTTCTAGGGCATAATATTCACATTGCATCGGAATCAATACGCCATTGGCGGCACATAACGCATTGACCGTTAATAAATTTAAACTCGGCGCACAGTCGATCAAAATATAGTCATATTGGTGTTGAATGCGTGATAATGCATCTTTAAGCACGTATTCGCGGCGTGGACGATCCACCAGTGACAACTCAACACCCGACAGCTCTCGGTTCGCCCCAATCACCGCATAGCCCGCGTCGGTCTTTTGAATCACGGCTTCAATCGGGGCGTCGTCCAACATCACGTCAGTGGCGCTGTACAACAGTTGGGTTTTTTGCAGCCCTGACCCCATGGTGGCATTGCCTTGCGGGTCAAGATCAATCAACAGCACGCGTTTTTTGAGCACCCCTAAAGAGGCGGCCAAATTTACTGCGGTGGTGGTTTTGCCTACGCCACCTTTCTGGTTGGCAACGGCCAGAATCTCGGTCATGTCGTTTGATCGTCCATCAGCAAAATCAGCCTGTTGATACACATAAAAGTTGCCATGGGTCAATCATGGCAGGGGTCAATTGACCCAGCGCTTAACGCTGGGGGGTGAGCATAATCAGATGACGGGCTTCGTCCAAATACGGCACATTCAGTGCAATCACCTGTTGGTCAAAGGTGCCGAGCTGTGCCATTTCTTCGGTTGGCAATAAGGCTTTCATGGCCGCCAGCACACCGGTGTCGTTTAAATACGGCGTACAGTCACGCACAAAATCGGTCAATGCGGCAAACGCCCGACTGGTCACCACATCAAACTGACCCAAATCACGACGGGCTTGCTCGTCCTCAATGCGCACCTGAACTGGCTTGGCATTGCTGACCTGTAGGTCGGCGGCAATTTGGCGCAAAAACCGAATTTTTTTGCCGTTTGAGTCCAGCAACACGCATTCACGCTCAGGCTGACACAGCGCAATCACCATACCGGGCAAGCCGCCACCGGTGCCCACGTCTAACAGTCGACCGGCGGGCAAATGCGGCAAAATACTGAGCGAGTCTAGCAAATGTCGCACCAGCATTTCTTTGGGCTGACGAATTGCGGTGAGGTTATAGGCTTTATTCCAGAGTGCCAATTGATCTTGGTACTGCAACAAACGACCCAGCGTTTGATCAGACAGGCCAAGGTTCATGTGGTCGGAGCCAGCCTTGAGGGCGGCAAATAAGGGATGCATGATCATCTATCCAGCAAAATCTGCGCCGTCGGCAACGTGCCGTGGCAAGCGATGGTTGGCGCGCATGATAGCAGTCTTGCCCTGTGTTCGACCATGTTGATTCCATCACATCCATATCGATACACCCTGCCATTGACGAGCGTCGTCCAGACGATCAGCATTCCCTTGCAAGACCTTCTTAGGCACAAGGCCGTGAATCGAGATTCCATCTTGTGTCTGACCATGCTAGATTAACCAAACTGACAACAGCTCATGTCAACATGAGCTGTTTTTTGACCACATGATTTAAACCGAGAACCACTCATGGCAACACAACACGTTGATGTGCTGATTATTGGCGCGGGTATTTCTGGCATTAGTGCCGCGTATCATTTGAGCAAACACTGCCCTAATAAAAGCTTTGCAATTTTAGAGCGCCGCCATGCCATTGGTGGCACATGGGATTTGTTCCGCTATCCTGGTATTCGTTCAGATTCCGACATGTCAACCTTTGGCTTTGCCTTTAAGCCGTGGACTGCCTCAAAAGTGTTGGCCGATGGCCCTGCCATCCGTGATTATGTACAACAAACCGCGCAAGAGTTTGGCATCAAGCCGCACATTCGCTTTGGCCGCCACGTCAAAAGCGCCGCATGGTCGTCTGCGGATGCCAGCTGGACGGTCGAGGTGCAAGACGACGCCACCCAGACCACCGAACAATGGCAATGCAACTTCTTGTTGGGCTGTACCGGTTACTACAACTACGATCAGGGTTTTCAACCGACCTTTGCCGGTCAAGACGACTTTAAAGGCCAAATCGTGCATCCACAGCACTGGCCAGAACACCTCGACTACAGCGGCAAAAAAGTGGTCATTATTGGCAGTGGTGCAACCGCCGTCACCTTAGTCCCTGCAATGGCGCCCACCGCAGGCCATGTCACCATGTTGCAACGCTCACCGACCTACATCGCCAGCTTGCCATCGGTTGACGTGGTGTACGACAAAATGAAACAAGTGATGCCAGAAGCGCTGGCCTATCGCCTGACCCGTGCGCGCAACATCAACATGCAGCGCTTGGTGTTTAAACTGTCCAAACACCAACCCAAGCTGGTGCGTCGCTTGTTATTGGCAGGGGTCAACACTCAACTGAGCAACAAAGACGACCTCAAACACTTCACGCCAACCTACATGCCGTGGGATCAACGCCTGTGCATGGTGCCAGACGGTGACTTGTTTAAAGCCATTCGCAAGGGCAAAGCCTCGGTCGTGACTGATCACATTGACCACCTCACCGCCACCGGCATTGTCTTAAAATCAGGCCAAACACTCGATGCAGACATTATCGT
>JBEANQ010000157.1:0-5781 GCA_041165345.1 Pseudomonadota bacterium | reverse complement strand
CTGTGGGCGACAGCAAACCCAACTGCACTGCCACGGGTCGAATCCGCTCTAGCCCTAAATCAATGGCCGTGACGTGGATACTGCTCCAATAGTCTAGCCATGTGGACAGTGAGGATGCAGCGTTTGGGGCGGTGGCAGCAGTCATTACGGCAAGTTCATCAGTTTCGCCAACAGGCGTTCAATGGTGTCTTTTAGGGCATGACGATGGACAATTTGATCGATCACGCCGTGCTCTAGCAGGTACTCGGCAAACTGGAATTTTTCAGGCAAAACCTCACGCACGGTTTGTTCAATCACGCGCGCACCAGCAAAACCAATTTTAGCTTTGGGTTCGGCCAAATGAATATCACCCAGCATGGCCAGCGAGGCGGTGACCCCCCCAAACACTGGATGGGTCAGCACCACAATATAAGGCAAGCCTGCTTGGTGTAGGCGCTGAATCGCCGCTGCCGTCCGCGCCATTTGCATGAGGGAGATGAGTCCTTCTTGCATGCGTGCGCCGCCAGATGCCGCAAAACAGACCAAAGGCTGACGATTGGCCAGCGCTGTTTCGCAGGCCAACACAAAGCGGTCGCCCACCACAGACCCCATCGAGCCCCCCATAAAGTCAAACTCAAAGGCACACGCCACCAGCTCAATCGCGCCCACACGGCCATGCATGGCAATGAGGGCTTCGGTTTCACCCGTTTGCTGTTGGGCTTTTTTCATTCGTTTGGGATAAGGCTGGCTGTCCACAAAGCCCAATGGGTCAGAGGTTTGAAACTGCTGACCCAGCTCTGCACCCACATGATCAAACAGACTATGTAGCCGATCACGCGCACGAAACTTCAGATGCTCGTCGCATTCGGGGCAGACATACAGATTAAACGCCATGGCGGTGCGGGTGATCACCGAATGACAGACAGGGCATTCAATGGTGGGTTCGGTTTGCAAGGCCGTTGGAGAGGCCGGCTTGGCACGCACAGCAATGCTCGGCACAGGACGGCTGATCCAGTTGGGACGGTCAGCCACGGGGGTTGGACGCTGCTGATCGTCAACACTCATGACAAGTCATCCAAGGCTTGACGCAGTTCACGAATTTTTTCAACAGCCAACACATGCGCAGCTTGGGCGTCGAGGTCACCAAACGGCTTCACCAATACGGTTCCCACAATCACGCCATCAGCGGCTTTGCCCACGGCTTGTGCGGTTTCGCGGTCACGAATACCAAAGCCCACACCAATCGGCAAACCGGTCTGTTGACGAATTTCTTCAATGCGATGCGCTACTTCGTCGGTGTTCAGCGCACTCGAACCCGTTACGCCTTTAAGTGACACATAATAGACATAACCGCGAGCCGCTTTGACCACATGGCCGATGCGGGCTTCTGAGGTGGTGGGGGCTAACAAAAAGATCGGGTCGATTTGATGCTCGGCCAATATCTCTGACAAGTCACCGGCTTCTTCGGGTGGTAAATCGACCAGCAGCAGACCATCAACACCTGCCGCTTCGGCGCGTGCGGCAAATGTTTTATAGCCAATAATTTCAATTGGGTTTAAATACCCCATCAAGACCACAGGCGTATGAGGGTCGGTTTGCCGAAACTCGCTCACCATGTCCAACACATTGAGCGTGCTGGTTCCGCCCGCCAAGGCGCGTTCAGCAGCCAGTGCAATCACGGGGCCGTCGGCCATGGGGTCAGAAAATGGCAGACCCAACTCCAGTAAGTCTGCACCCGCAGCAACCAAATCATGCAGCAACGGCACGGTGACCGTCGGTGCAGGATCACCCGCCATCACATAGGGAATCAGCGCTTTACGATTGCGAGATAATAATTGGGCAAAACGGTCAGCAATACGGGACATGAGAATGCGGATTCCTGTCTAGACAATACGGTCATGCCACCCACCATCATGCAATGGTGCGCAGCAAATGCTTGGGATTGTAGCTTGATTCTAGATGATTACAACGACATGGCGATTGCACAAATCACCTAAACATAATGGATCGCTTATCTTAGCCCTACCAGCGTGCGTAATGCTGCTCTAATAAGCCTAATTGTGCATACACGCTCAAAACTTGGCCGCTTGGGGTCTGCACCGACCCGCTCACCTCGGCCACCCACTGGCTAAAGTGACTGCCCACCAGTCCAGCATTGACCGACTCATGCCGTCGCCAACCCGTCACCACCTGCAACTGCACCGCTCCATCGGCTGATGTGATCTGCCATGTATGATCGCCCAGCGCCCGAAACAACACCGGCGGCAAAGCCTGCGCCTGACCGTCAACCCACAGGGTGTTTTCGGTGCCAAACCCATCATTCACGCCCATGGCAAGGTTAATGCCCAACCGAACCCCATCCGGCAAGGTGGTTGATAGACTCAGCCAGTGCCATGCGGTTTCGTGGCGCAATACCCCACAACTGTCATCAGTACCGGCCAGCCAATCGCCTTGTGACAAATCGACCCGCTGACCTTGCCATGTCAACCAACCACTGACCGGCAAGGTGGTCGATTTTTGCGTGTACGTCCAACCAGTCGCCCCTGTGGGTGATGCCAAACACAACGGCTGCACAGCTGTTTCATCCAACCATGCCGACAACAGCACTTCATCACACCATTCCACCCGAACAGCACGTCCCGTCACCGACTGGTCAATCCGCAAGCGCAAATCACCCGCTTCAAAGCGGCTACAGCCCTGTTGCGGGGTTAAATCAAGACGTGCACCTAAACCCAGTGGCGTGGTGATGCTTTTTTCAAAGGTCTGGCCGGTATTGCGGTCATGAATATAAAAAAAACCATGCCCTGCCCAACCCAAGTCGACCAACGCCAAGCCCACCATCCAGTGTTGATGATTTAAGCTAACAAACTGAAATTGCTTAAATGCCAACCGTCTACGCCATGCGGGTAGCGGCTTGCCATACGGGGTACGGTGCTGAAAGTCATGCAGATTGATAGCGGCAGGTGGGCTGTCTAATCGTCCATAACGCGGCTGACCCTCAACGATGAGCGGTTGGCGTGCGGCAAGCGCTGTCATGTTTCTTCCTTGATGTCGCAGCAATAGACCGCCCAATCATGCCAGATGCCCAACCAAGGGTCTTTGCCAATAACGACACGCCAAACCGACGCACCGGCCAAAAAAAATCCCCCTGTTGGCACAGAGGGATCAATCCACACGTATCAATCAGGCTTAGGTCACCACAATGCCATCAAGCTTGGCAATGGTGAGCAAGTCTTTGTCACCCCGACCGGACAGGTTGATAATAATGGTTTGATCGGGACGCATGGTCGGTGCGAGTTTTTCGACATAGGCCAGTGCATGGCTGGTTTCTAGTGCCGGAATAATCCCTTCTGTTTTGGTCAACTTACGGAACGCGGCTAACGCTTCGTCGTCATTGATTGCCACATAATTGACCCGCTGAATGTCTTTTAAGAAGCTATGTTCAGGGCCGACTCCAGGATAATCCAAACCGGCCGAGATCGAATGCGTTTCAATGATCTGGCCTTGGTCATCACTCAGCAAATAGGTGCGATTGCCATGCAACACGCCAATCCGACCGGCCGTCAGGGGGGCGGAGTGCTTGCCGGTTTCAACGCCAAACCCTGCGGCTTCAACGCCAAACATCTTGACCGACTTGTCATTCAAAAACGGCCAGAACAAGCCAATTGCGTTACTACCACCGCCAACACAGGCCACCAACGCATCAGGCAATTTACCGGTCATTTCAAGGTGTTGCTGACGGGCTTCACGGCCAATAATGGATTGAAAATCACGCACCAGCATGGGGTATGGATGCGGACCTGCCACAGTGCCAATGATATAGTAAGTGCTGTCAACGTTGGTGACCCAGTCGCGCATGGCTTCGTTCATGGCGTCTTTTAAGGTGCGTGAACCGCTGGTGACGGGCACAACGGTTGCCCCAAGCAAGCGCATGCGGTACACATTGAGCGACTGACGCTGCACGTCTTCAGCGCCCATATAAATGACGCACTCCATGCCCAACCGAGCCGCGATGGTGGCGGTTGCCACCCCATGCTGACCCGCACCGGTCTCGGCGATCACGCGTTTTTTGCCCGACAGCTTGGCCAGCAAGGCTTGCCCAATGGTGTTGTTGACCTTGTGCGCACCGGTATGGTTGAGGTCTTCACGCTTTAAATAAATCTGTGCGCCACCCAACTCTTGACTCCAGCGTTCGGCATGGTACAGCGGGCTAGGACGACCGACAAAATGCGCCAAGTCGTGGTCAAATTCTTTTAAAAAAACTGGATCATTCTTCATGCGAGCATACAGTTGCTCGAGGTCTTCGAGAGCGCCCATCAAGGTCTCGGACACAAAGCGCCCGCCATGCACTCCAAAATGACCGCGTGCATCGGGGTAAGCAGCAAAATCCACGTTTGCCAGATCAACCTTGTCCATCGTGTACTCCTGCCATAAAGCGTTGCATCAATTGAGAATCTTTCACACCCTTTAAGGGCTTTCCACTGGTTACATCCATTTGTTCAACCCCACCACTCACATCCACTGCATAAGGCTGAGTGGTGGCAATGGCGTCATGCACGTTGTCGGGGGTTAAGCCACCAGCCAAAATGAGTGGCACATCACTGGTCGGCCAGCTTTGCCAGTCAAAGGCATGGCCTGTGCCGCCTTTTAAGTCAGGATGCCATGCATCCAACAAGATTCCGCTCGCCCCTGCTGCCCGATAACGCGTAATGTCGGCCAAGACATCAAGATCGGGTTTCATTTGTATGGCTTTAATAAAGCGACGACCCGTCACCTTGGCGATCAAGGCACAGTCTTCGGGGCTTTCATCACCATGAAATTGTAAAAGATCTAACGGCACTTGCGCCAACACCTGCGCCACTTCTGCCAGTGAGGCATTGACAAACAACCCCACCACCTGCACAAACGGTCCCACATGCTGCACCAATTCGACGGCCTGTGGCACAGTCACCGCACGCGGACTCGGCGCATAAAACACCAGACCAATCGCATCGACGCCAGCTGCGACCGCTGTTTGTACATCGGCCACACGGGTCAGACCACATATTTTGGCTCGAATCGACATCATGCCCCACACTGCATCAAGAACCCAACAAGAAGGCAATTCTAAGTCATATTCAAGACCAGAATGCAGACGCAGCCTGTACAGGGCGGTTTTTTTTATGCAATAACAGCACAGGTATAAAATGGCACTGTGTCACCCTTGTGGGGTCGTCATGTGGCAATCGTTGTCATATATCTGCTCGCTTTAATTCATTTTTAGGACACCACCATGAAACTCATGTGGTTTCGCAATGACCTGCGTGTTGCCGACAATCCGGCGTTATTTCATGCTTGTAGTGATGGCGACCCCGTCACGGCGCTGTACATCATCACGCCCACGCAATGGCAACAGCACGACATGGCGGCGATTCGGGTCGATTTTATCTTGCGCACCTTACAGGCACTGTCCACCGACTTGGCCGAACTCAACATTCCGTTGTGCATTCTAACGGTTGCCGACTTTGCGGCAGTGCCAAACGCCTTGCTGACGTTTTGCCAACAACACAAGGTTAATGGGGTCTTTTGGAACCAAGAATACGAGTGGAACGAACGCCAACGTGACCATGCCTGCACCGTGCAATTGGATCAAACGGGTGTAGCCTTGGGCATTTTTGAAGACCAATGCCTGATCGCGCCGCACCGGATCAAAACCGGCACGGGAGCATGGTACAAAGTCTTTACCCCGTTTAAAAAAAATTGGCAAAGCCAACTGGATCAATATCCCCCCGAGCTGTATCCCATCCCCGACCCCTGCCCGCT
>JBEANQ010000156.1:0-5853 GCA_041165345.1 Pseudomonadota bacterium | reverse complement strand
CTGGATGGGGCAACGGTTTGAGCAATTTCTGACCGAGTCGAATGGCGGCAACGATATCCAAAAACTACTGGGTTCAGTCACGGCGATTGTGATTTCCCCCAACATCAATGTGTCGTTTTATTGGTCCCCTACAGGTGCGATCTATTTAAACCCCGATGTCTTTTGGCTTACCCCACAAGAGCGCGACGGCCTGATTGAGCAAGTCGATTATCGAAATGATTTTGGCAGCGAACTCTCGTTTTTGACCCCGTGGCGCTATGTTCAGAACGGTCAATATGTGTCGTTTTTTTATCCGCCCAACGAGCGCATCACCCGTCTGGCCTCAGACATTTGGCCAGATGTTGCCTCACTGCTGTACCACGAACTGGCTCATGCCAACGATTTTTTGCCTGCCGCACAACGCAACCAATTAGATGGCGCTGGGGTCTTGGCGGATGAAATCGTCTATCGACGCCCTCAATCCGATCAACTCAGCGCACAATACCCCTTGCAATCGGCCACATTAAGCCAAATAGCCGCTGTAAACTTTGAGGGCATAGCACCGAACACGAGCCTGATTGCCCTCACTCCCAGCGATATCAGTAGGTTATTTTTTACCGATCAAGCCAATGATTTTTATAATTTCGTGGACACTAGGGAAGACTTTGCCATGCTGTTTGAAGAAAGCATGATGAAGTTACGCTACCACCTTGATCGAGACGTGGCGGTCACCTCCACCTCAGCGCATGGCACCCGCGACGAATGGCTGGTGACGCAAGGCCAGCGCAATCGCATTGCCGACCCACAGGTTGCTGTACGCGCCAAATGGGTGGTTCAAGCCACGTTGCCCAGTGCCAGCATGGCGATGAGTACCTTGCTTGATACATTACAACCCACCGCGCTGTGTCAGGGTCGTCGTTGGGACAATACGCTTAACACTAACTGTGCCGTCAATGGACTGCAACGCCCCCAACCGCACACTGGCCGTCGGCCTGCCTCACCGTGGATGCGCACCGCCGACTTGCCCCTTCAACGTGTCCAAGATCATTAATACGGATGCCATCTGCTGCCCGCCCTTGCCGATTCACGTTGGCAAGCGGACAGACATATGACCAACGGCTTAAAAAGCCGTTGGGGTTTTGAGCATTTTTTTGATTATCCGTCGCAAGGCGCGTACAATTTTCACCCCATGCGCTGACCGACGATGTCGCTATGCCTTTTCCCATCGATCAGGTCTCTTTAGAGCTGGATACTCCAGTCACTTATGAGACATGGTTGCACACCACCCGCGATTATCACTTGATTGGTGTGATTGCGTTTCGCGCACCTGACAGCCGCAAGATTGCCCGTTGGGATGATTTAGAATATATGCGTCGCCGGACCGATGAGTTTTCGATCATTGGTTTTCCTGAGTTCTTATCGGCCATGATTATCGACATCACCAACTTACCTTTTTTATTAGATGGTGAAGCCCCGATTTTTCCGTGGCGCATGATGGAAGAAAACTGCCCCGTTCGATTGCTGGTTCATCATGAGCAGCGAGCGCATTATTCGGGTGTATTTGAACCCGCATGGCTCGATTGGGAACGTGATCAGGCGATTCGAGATATTCGTAATGTATTGGATACGCGAATTCACTAATCGCCTGTACAACAGGGCGTGTGCTTAACGCCCCCAGTCATGCGTGGATACGTAGCGCTCAGCTGTTTTGAGCAGTTGAATGTTTTTGCGCTCTGTTGAGGTCAGTTGAGCATCTACATTGAAGTAGCACGGCATATACCAGTCTTCTTGCGCAAACGATGTGGCCAGCTCTTTGTTCATAAAAATATACCCGCGCCGAGCATAAATCTCGTTGCGCATCCAACTTAATTCGTTGGGTGATGTTTGTAGCTCATCATCATTCAATAACGTGGTTCTGGGCGAGTTGGCGTCGCAGTCTTGCGGTTTTAATATCAGCGGTTTGGCCGTTGAATTGGGTTGATACGACATCCATGAACCTTCCATGTGATTGCTCAGTTTGGTGTCAATCAACAGGCTAAAATACCCATTACTTTTGCTGCTTTTAGGTTCATTAGCAACCACTCGATAACGCTTGCCTTCTGCGGTGACCGTGCCACTAAACGCTTGTCGTTCACGACCAATGATGCGATAGCCTTTGATTTTTTTGGTATCAATTTGCTGAATAAACACACTGATTTTTTGTTGATCCATCATGGCTGTCCATGAACGTTGATATGGCGTGAGCGGCTCTAATGCCCATGCTGACGAGGTCAGCAACAGGGTGGTCGTTAGCGCCCATTGCAGCTGACGGCGGCGGGGTTGTTTAAGTGTTTTCATCATCATTCCTTCTTGTCGCGGCGACATCACATATTGCATCGGCTCATGAGCATACGCCATGCTTAGGCCACGCTTCCGTTGGTTTTTGTCGATCACGTCATGCCCGATCATTGGTTAAGTCACCGTTGGTTCACTGCTCCGCTGATGCTACGGGTTGTCGCACTGGCACTGTTGGCATGGCTCTGTCTGTTGATGCTACAGATTTGTGTGTCGTATTGGCCGTGGTCATCCACACAGGGATTTTTGATTTTAAAGCGCAGCGTGGTGGATTGGTGGCCGTGGCGGCTGGCGTTTGTGCTGCATGTGGCGGTCAGTGGCATGGTGCTACTGGCAGGGTTTAGTCAGTTTAGTGCTGGTTTTAAACGACACTGGCCGATGGGGCATCGGCGGTTAGGTTGGTTATATGTGGCGGGCGTGTTGGGCGTGGCTGCACCCTCAGGGTTGATGCTGGCACTGTATGCCGCAGGCGGTTGGCCGACCCAACTGTGCTTTGTGTTGCTCACGCTGTTGTGGGTGGGCAGTACCGTTTTGGCGGTGCGCTGCGCCTTGCAACGCCGGTGGTTGCGGCATCGTGATTGGATGATTCGCAGCTATGCACTGACCCTGTCGGCCTTAAGTTTGCGCACGTGGAAACTGGGGTTGTATGCCTTAGCGCCCTATATAGACTGGCTCACCCCACGCCATATTTATCAGCTTGAGGCGTGGCTGGGCTGGGGGGTCAATCTGTTGCTGGCCGAGTGGATGATTCGGCGTTTGCGGCGGCCTTAACCGTGTTACCAATAGTTTTCGACTGCAATATTGCCCTCACCACGTCGGTTCATGGTCAAGCCACGGGCTTTTAAGGCGTTGCGGGTGTCGTCTACCATTTGTGGGTTTCCACACAGCATCACCTGTGAGCGTGCAGGATCCAGCGTGATACCCGCCGCTTGCTCCAATGCGCCGTTTTCAATCAACACGGGCAAACGCTGCTGTAGGCGGGTGCTGGTGTCTCGCGTGACAATTGGCACAAACACAAACGACGCCCCGCCGTCGCCAAAGGTCTGCGCGAGGGTGTTGATCTCGGCCACATAGGCCAATTCTTGCGCTGTGCGAGCGCTATACGCCAACACAATATGCTGGTACTGCTGCCACGGCGCAAAGTCTTGCAAGATTGACAAAAATGGTGCAACACCGGTGCCCGTGGCCAACAGCCACAGGTCATGCGGTGCGGGCTGCTGATAACGCGCCAAGGTCAAAAATCCATAGGGAATTTTTTCAAGCAACAGCGTGTCACCAACGGCCAAATGCTGTAAGCGCGACGTAAACGCCCCATCCGGCACCACAATCGAAAAAAATTCTAGCGTCTCGGCAAACGGAGATGACACCACCGAATACGCCCGCACCACCTGTGCCACGGTGCCATCAGGCTGTGTCCATGTCAGGCCAATCCGTGCAAATTGCCCTGCACTAAACCGAAAATGCGCCGGTCGAGTGATCACAAAACTAAATAGCGTGTCACTCCATCGACGCATGGACAGCACGGTTTCTAGGCTAAATTTGTCATCTGGCACAGCAGGGGGCTGACTGGGGGTTTTGTGGTCAATCATGCTCATCAGGTCGGTCGTTAGGCGCGCACAATGGTAGCATGGGGCACGCTTGTGGTTTTTTGGGATTGGGTGGGTTTATGCGCATGACGCTACGGCAATTGGCTGTGTTTGTTGCGGTCGCACAAGAAGGCACGGTCACCCGTGCGAGCGAGTCGGTACAACTGACCCAAAGCGCGGCCAGCATGGCACTGGCCGACCTAGAAGACGGCCTTGGTTGCCCGTTGTTTGACCGACTGGGCAAGCGCCTACAACTCAATGACCTTGGCCGCTATTTATTGCCGCAAGCGCTCGAAATTTTAGGCCGCTGCGAAACCTTTGAGCAAGCTGCACGGGGTGAAACCCAAAGCATTGACCTGCGTCTTGGCTCGACCCTGACCATTAGCGACTATTTAATGCCCGACCTGATTGCAGGTTTTTTGGGGCAAGAACCACAAGCGCAACTGCAACTACAAGTCGGCAACACCCGACAAATTATTGAAGCGGTGCATCAGTTTCAACTGGACTTAGGGCTCATTGAAGGCTCGTGTCATTTGCCACACCTGCAATCCATTTTATGGCGTGAAGACGAACTGGCGGTCTGCTGCGCCCCCAGTCATCCCTTGGCACAATGGCATCGTCCGCTCACCATTGCCGACCTCGCTCCTGTCGATTGGGTCATCCGAGAAGAAGGCTCAGGCACACGAGAAGTTTTTGACAAAGTCGTGCTGCATGACCTGCCAGACGCCCATATTCGGCTGACCCTTGGCCACAACGAAGCCATTTTAAAAGTGGTCGCGGGGGGCTTAGGCGTGGGCTGTGTGTCGCGTTTGGCCATTGAACCCATGCTCGCAACAGGTCAATTGGTCATTTTAGACACGCCGTTTTGGCCGTTGATTCGTCCGTTTTTTTTAATCGTCCACCGGCAAAAATACCAAGGGCCGGGTCTCAAAACCTTTATGAATTACTGCCAACAGATGATGGGTCGCCACGGTTAACCTTGCGCCATGAAGGTGCATCTTGAAAATCATGCATTCTTCTTCAGAAAAACTACACTGATAAAAAAATATATCATTCAAATACTTAATGCAAAACCTTAAATCCCACATACAACAACACAACAATCATTACATTTAGCACACCCAAAGACACAATAATTCAGTACATCACAACCCTGATTCATACACTATCCGCTCACAATATGAACAATCTGCCCAACTCTGCTGCCGACGGGTCGTCATGGGCTGCACGTTGTGATTGTTAATCCGCAAAAATCAATGCCCAGAAAATCACACAAAAGACCACAAAGAGGAGTATTGGACGGTGACGCGTATTGCCATACAGGCGCTTTCCACCCCCGCCCCTGCTGCACACATCCTGTGCCCCGACACCTTTTTAAAACAAGTGCTGCATCACCTCACAGCGACGATTCAAGCGGTGGTGGGGGTTCAGGAGGCTGAAGGGTTTATCACCCTCGTCAGCCAAAAAATTGGCGAAGATCTCAACCAACATTACCAACAGGCGGCACAAACCGACAAGTTGTCTAAAGCACAAGTGATTGAGGCGCTCCTCGACTTTAAACAAAAAGTAGGAGGGCAATTCTTTTTAATTTCTGATCAAGACAACACCATTATTTTGGGCAATACCTGCTGTCCTTTTGGTCAACGTATTCATCACTTGCCTGCCCTTTGTATGATGACCTCTAACCTGTTTGGCGTGATCACTGCCGAAAATTTGGGCTATGCCAATGTGGTGATTGAGCAATCAATAGCCAATCTACAACCTCAATGTCGCATTGTGATCCGACTCAGTCCCGACGACATGATCGATGGACGAGAATATTTTGCCACTGAATAACCCTGCGTTGGCCGTGCATATGCAGGTGCTATTAAGTGCTTATGCGACCCCTGTGGGTTTGTGCGACCCACAAGGTCAATGGCTCATGTGCAGTGCGCAACTGACCCAACAGCTGGCT
>JBEANQ010000155.1:0-5899 GCA_041165345.1 Pseudomonadota bacterium | reverse complement strand
TACAGCGTTCGCCGTTGATTTCGGTGACTTGATACGGGCCTAAGCCTTCTTGGGTTGCGCCGTTAAAGTCATGATTAACCGGAAAACCGGCTTCTTTGACGGCATCCATGTACACCTGTTGAAACGGATTGTCGGTGCGCAAGTTGGCCACGTTGAGTGGGCCGCCTTGGCCATGATAGTCGTCTTTAAATACCTCATTGTTTTCAGATTTTTTAAAGTACGGTAGCACCTCGTTAAACGACCAACCGGCATTGCCCATGGCCGACCAGTCGTCATAGTCTTGATGTTGACCACGAATATACACCAAGGCATTGATGGCCGATGAGCCACCCAAGGTTTTGCCGCGAGGTTGATAGCCCCGACGGCCATTGAGTCCTTGTTGTGGGACGGTTTCAAAGGCCCAGTTGTTAATTTTGCGCGGTGCCATCGCGACGACCGCCGCTGGAATGCGAATGAGCATCCCGTCACCACGGTTGCCCGCTTCCAGCAAGGTGACGTGGCAGTTGGGGTCTTCACTTAAACGACCGGCGAGGACGCATCCGGCGGATCCTCCACCAATAATGATGTAGTCAGTGTTTGCGTGTGTGTGTGTCATGGTGTGTTCCAAACATAAGTCAGCGGTGTGCTGTTTTTAGGCAATGATTTTGAGCATGATCAACATGCGGGCAAAGATTTTGCCGTAGGGAGGGTAGAGCAGGCGAATACCGCTCAAGCGGCTTTGAATAAATACCGGTTTTTCTTTGCTAAAAGCGCGAAAGCCCCATTCGCCATGATACGCGCCTTGACCACTGGCACCGACCCCGCCAAACGGTTGGGTTTCTTGGCCAAAGTGCCAAATGCAGTCGTTAATGGTCACGCCACCCGAGATGGTTTCGGCCAGCACGCGGGCTTGATGGGCTTTGTCTTGACCAAACCAATACAGCGCCAATGGGCGTTCACGCGCGTTGATGTAGCGGATCGCATCATCAAGGTGGTCATATTCCATAATCGGCAGGATCGGGCCAAAAATTTCTTCTTGCATGATGCGCATATCCGGCCGAACCCCCAGCACCACGGTGGGCATCATTTTGCCATTGGGGGTGTTGGGTTGGCTGGCCTCGACTAGTGTTTGCACCTGTGCGCCATGTTGCTGGGCATCATCCAGCAGCCCTTGCAGCCGTTGGTGATGGCGAGCATTGATAATGCTGGTGTAGTCAGGGTTTTGTTGTGCGTCGGGGTAGAGCGTTTGTGCTGCTTTGCGCAAATGCTCGGCCACGACTGCGCCTTGACCGTTTGGTACCATCAGGTAGTCAGGGGCAATACAGGTTTGACCGGCGTTGATCAGTTTGGCAAAAGCCAAGCGCGGCATAATGGTGTTGAGGTCGGCGCTCACGTCTAAAATGGCCGGTGATTTTCCGCCCAGCTCAAGTGTGACAGGAGTGAGGTTGCGCGCGGCGGCTTCGGCGACTTTGCGCCCCACAGCGGTTGAGCCGGTAAAGACCAAATGATCAAACGGCAAGCTGACAAAATCTTGGGCGACATCGGCGTCACCGGTAATGACTGCCATTTCTTCGGGGGCAAATGCTTCGCTGATTAAGCGGTGCAACAAGGCTGCAAAACGCGGCGTTAGCTCAGACGGCTTGATCATGACCCGATTACCAGCCGCCAAGGCGCAGATGGCAGGGCCAATCGACAATTGATACGGGTAGTTCCATGGCGACACCACGCCTACCACACCCAAGGGTTGCCGAACGAGAATATTGCGGCTGGGTTGGTAGGCCAGCGGGGTTTTGACCCGTTGTGGTTTCATCCATTGGCGCACATGGCGTTTGGCATTGATGATGGCGGCTTGGGTCATGCTGAGTTCGGCCAGCAAGGTTTCATGCCGTGAGCGATGGCCAAAGTCGGCAGAAATAGCCTCGACAATCGCATCGCTGGCCTGTTCGCTCAGACGCATTAAGCGATCTAAACGATCAATCCGAACCGCTCGGCTGGGGGTGGGGTCGGTGAGGTGTGCAGCCTGTTGTCGCGCCAGCACATCTTGCATGTGTGCGCGTGTGTGTTGATCCATAATGTTTATCCTGTCTGCCATGACATGCAGACTTGTAAAGTAGCAGTAATTGCCCAGTCCGTTTTGCAGTTAACATGACCGCCCAAAATTTGGCAAGCGTCAAACCGCCCAGTTTTGGGTGTTCAACACCACAGGAGATGCCAGTCATGAATACCCCTTGCCGACCCATTGCCGTGATTGGCGCAGGCCCTGCGGGCTTGATGGCCGCCGATGTGTTGTCACAAGCCGGTTATGCCGTACAGGTGTTTGAGCATAAACCATCTGCTGGACGTAAGTTTTTGATGGCCGGAAAAGGCGGTTTAAACATCACCCACAGTGAAGACTTTGATGCCTTTGTTCAGCGCTATGACGCCCCCGATTGGCTGTTGCCGCTGTTGCAAACGTTTGGCGCAGCACAGGTGCAAGACTGGATGCATGGCTTGGGCGTGAGCAGTTATGTGGGGTCGTCGGGGCGGGTGTTTCCAGAAGAAATGAAGGCCGCGCCGTTGCTGCGTGCATGGATTGCCCAACTCAAACGCCAAGGGGTGCGCTTTTATTATCGAACCCGTTGGTTAGGCTGGAATGACCAAGGGCAACAGTGCTTACAGACGGACGGTGCGCCCGTACAGGCGCAGTCGTTTGCGGCGACGGTGTTGGCGCTTGGCGGTGGCAGTTGGGCGCGCTTGGGGTCAGACGGTCAGGGGTTGGCATGGCTACAGGCGCAAGGGGTTGGCGTGACACCTTTGAGTGCGTCCAATGGTGGGGTGCAAGTGCTATGGTCGCCATTTATACAGGCCTTGGCGGGTCAGCCGCTCAAGCGAGTCACTGCATGGTTGGCGGGCGTTGCACCTGTCCATGCTGAAGCAGTTCTCACGCCTTATGGTCTAGAAGGTGGTTTAATTTATGCGCTATCACGACCGATTCGTCAGCAGCTTGTACAACATGGGCAGGCGACCATTTGGCTGGATTTATTGCCCGATTGCAGCCTTGAGCAGCTCACGGCGCGCTTGCATATACAAGGCAAACAAACCGTGGCAAATGTCTGGCGCAAAGCAGGCTTAGACGGTGCGAAGGCTGCGTTGGTTCGTGAAACCTTGCCCAAAGCAGCTTGGTCAGATGCTGCACAGGTGGCGCAGCAGGTCAAACGGCTAGCGCTCATGATCACGGGTCTACAACCAATTGATGAAGCGATTAGCACCGCTGGGGGAGTTCAACGTGTAGGCTTGACCGAGCAATTGATGTTGACCACCCAAGCAGGAGTATTTTGTTGTGGTGAAATGCTGGACTGGGACGCGCCCACCGGTGGCTATTTGTTGACCGCATGTTTGGCCAGTGGTCGTTGGGCGGGTGCAGGTGCACTGGCATGGCTACAGGCGCAGGCCGATGACCCCGCAACCGTGACCGCGCTGTAAGTTGTGCGTATAAAAAAAGAGCCAAGCGGCTCTTTTTTGCTGTACGGCAGACGGGTCAAATGGCGCTTTGATCAACCACCACGGCGGTGACGTCGGCTTTGGCTTGGAGTGGTTGGCCTTTAAACATCAGACCTGCCCAGCCGTTCTTTTTAAATTGACGAATATTTTGATGGTCTGCACCGGCGGGGTTTGCGGCGACCGATTTGTAGTGTTCGGCAAACAGGGTCAGGGTGTCGAGGGCGCTAATGTTGTGCAGTTTGGCAAAGGCAAACACGCGGCAACTGCCATTGTTTTCGCCAGCGGCATTAAACAACGAGCCATTGTTAAATGCGGTTGGGCTAAACGTGTAGCGCTCGTTGATGAAGCTCAACACGTCATCAAAACTGGCTTTGCCGGTGTTCACGGCGTTGAGCAGGGCGGATACAGTGGCGATCATGGCAGGCTCCAAACAACATAAAGGACAAACAATTGCCCAATAGTGTAGACCAAGCCAAGCGGCTGGCCTAGTCGCTGGGCTGATTTTAGCAAGCCGTTGCCGCCTAAATCGGTTTGGTATGGGGGCAAGGTGTGGCATGCGGCGGCCAGTGTCGGTACAAAATGGCCGCTAAACCAACGGTTCAGCACTGCCGATGATCGTGTATCTGTGGCATGCTCCTGCCTAACAAAATCAGAGATAGCCTGACATGAGGCGGTTACTTCCAGCACCACGTTTGCGCGGCCTGCGCGTGATTATTACCGGCGCATCCAGCGGTATTGGTGAAGCGTTGGCGATTGAATGCGCCCGTCGTGGGATGCATGTGGGCTTGGCGGCACGGCGCTTAGATCATTTAGAGCGGCTGGCCGAGCGCCTGCGTGAATGCCCGCGCTGTCGGGGTGCGCAAATTGAAGTGGCCGCCTTAGACGTGCAGCAGCCAGAGCAAGTGCTGCCCATTTTGTCGGGGTTGGCGCACTTGCTGGGCGGGGTGGATGTGGTGATTGCCAATGCGGGTATTTTAAAGGCGCGTCCAGCCGGTGATGGCCGGTTTCAACAAGATGCCGACCTGTTTGCTACCAATGTGTTGGGTGCGATTGCCACCAGCGAAGCCGCCATTCAGTTGTTTCGGCTGCAAGGAACGGGCGGTCGTTTGGTGGCGATTTCGTCGTATTCGGCGTTTTTGCCCTTGCCCAGTTGTGCGGCGTATTCGGCCAGCAAAGCCGCCGTGACCAACTATTTTAATGCGATTCGTGCGCCGTTGTTGCAAGACAATATTGCCGTGACTGTGGTGCATCCGAGTTTTGTCAAAACCGACATGATCAACGGCATTAGTCCGCGTGGTTTACCGTTTGTGGCGCGTGCTGACGATGTGGCGGTTGAAATCATGGATGCGGTTGCCGCCAAAAAACGTAACCCCATTGTGCCTAAACGGCCTTGGTCATGGCTGCATCAGATCCAGCGCTTTACGCCTGATCAATGGATCTTAGAAATTCAAAAACGCCTGCCCTGATGCAGTCGCAACGTTGATGAGGGGTTGAGCATTAGGGCGTGGCAATCACCCGTTCGACCAATGGTTTGAAATTATGGGCAACCTTGAGCGCGACCATATTCCAATAATGTCCAGAGACTGCACGATTGATCATCATGGTGTCGGCAGAGGGTTGGAAGCTATCCCAATATTTGAGTGAGCGTTTCAGAGTGTTGATGGTTTGATGATGTAAGTCACTGTCGCCAAAATTAAATTCGCCATTTAATGGTGGCATCAGTAGTTCTAGCCATTCTTGATAAAACGCTGCGGGCACTTGGCCGTGATCATTGCGCACGCGTAACGCACGCAACTCGGTTTCTAGCGCGTCAATATGCTGGTTTTGCGCGGCCTTGACCAACCGGCGATAGCTTTGCACCACGGCCAACGGTAGTTCTTTGACGCAGCCAAAGTCATACACCACCACCGCGCCGTCAGGTCTAAAGGCAAAGTTGCCAGGGTGGGGGTCGCAGTGAAAACTATTCAGATAAAAAATTTGCTGGCTGATCATGGCAAACAGCCGTTGACCCAAGGTGTTGCGCAGCTCAATCGGCCATGTGGCAGCGGTCTCAATGCTTTCGCCGCGTTCTTCACTTAAGGTCAACACGCGACGGCTGGAGTAGTCGGTATACACCTTGGGAATAATCAGTTGCAGGTCAATGGCCTGATGAAATGCTGCAAACACCTGTAGGTTGTGGGCTTCTTGGGTGTAATCCAGCTCGGCATGGAGGCTGTCCTGAATCTCAGTGAATAACTCGTCTTGTAGTTTGCGGTCAATTTTGAGTACCCCCGCCAAGCGTAACGCCAGCCGAATTTGCTTTAAATCACTGTCGCAGCATTCATCGACATTGGGGTATTGCACCTTGACCACCACCGCCTGACCATCAGGCAACACGGCGCGATGCACTTGACCGATAGAGGCGGCGGCAAAGGGGGTTTCTTCCATGCTGGCAAACAGT
>JBEANQ010000154.1:0-5933 GCA_041165345.1 Pseudomonadota bacterium | reverse complement strand
GCCCACATGGAAGGGCTAGAAATTGGCACGCTGGCACGCTTAGGGTTTAGCAACCCTTACGTGGTGTAGGGTGAATCATGGCTAAAAACTTAAATCATTGATTTTGTGAAAGGGTCATTCCCGCTCAGGCGGGAATCTAGACTCAAGCCAATACCCAATAGATATCCAGTCAAGCGGGGTATGACTGCTTTCTCTTTTATCGTTTTGGCGTACGTGTACGCATCAGCGCCGTTGCATTCAACAGCGCTTCACGCTCAACTATGGATCGACCGCCAAATCATTCATTTGATCTGAAAACCGCCATGTCCGAATAATCCGCAGCTCGCTAAACGCCGACATCTGCCGATCAAAACGTGCATACGGCGCAGCCTGACGCACCGACGCTTTGGCCGCCTCATCCAACACCGCATGACCCGAGCTTTCTAATAACCGAATCGCACGCACTGCACCATCTGGCTGCAAAATCACCATCAAACGTACATCACCATGCAAACGTGCTGCACGCGCCGCATCTGGATAGTGCCGATTACCCGTGCGCTCTACTTTGCGCCGAAATCCTTCTAAATAATGCGCGCTCGGATCCGCTTTGGTCGCCACACTGTCGACCGTGTGCACCTTGGTTTTTTTGGTATATTCTTGTTTTCGCTTGGCATATTGAGCTTCTAATGTGGCCACCATGGCTGCGGCTTGGGCAGCCTCTGGACTAGGCGACTCTTGGCGCTGTTGGGTCTCTTGCACCACATCTGATTGAGGCTGCTCACGCCAACTTAAGGTGGTCACCAAGACTCGTTGTTGCGCCTGTTGCACCACCGCATGTGCCGTAGCCGCTTGATTCACTTGCGGCGTAGACTCTTGAACGCGCTCTGCCGCCTGCTGTGCTTGCTCGGGCGAGGTTAAGCGCTGCGCCTGCCGCAACACACCACTACCGGTCTGATCGGCCTGTGCCAAAAAATCTGCTTGTGGGTTTTTCTGCTGACTCGGTGTGACCGCCACCGTAACATCTTGCATCAACGCACGGTCGCCACCAGGGGCGACAAAGCTCAATCCAAAGATCAATAGCGCATGCAACAGTAGCGCCAATAAAATACACAGGCTTAACACACGGTCGGCCAGCAGACCACGCCCCATGCTCAATAACGACGACTGAGCGTATGGCAAATCAATGTTTGAAAGATTCAATGGTTATACACTCACGCCAATCCTTTACCGAATGCCGCACAGGCTCACCCCTTGCCATACAGCTGCACCACACAAGACGTACGCCCTTTGCGTTTTGCTACTTTCGCGGGCAACGCCGACTCTGTGTAGAATAGCACCGCGACGCGCTTATTGAGTCGGGCATCTGACCCTAACGACCTGCCACACCGAGACAGCCTTTCATGCGTAACCTACTTAACAAAGTGGCCAGTGGCATTCGTGAAGTCTACCACATGGCTGAAGACCTGATTGAGGACGAGCGCGACCTGCCTTTATCGCAAAACCTACTCAACGCCACCATGAAACGCTACGTCACCGACAACGTATCGGCGCTAGATGACCTCCATGCCGACATTTATGACGGTTGGTTACGACTGTTTGCCACGGTCAATTACAAAGGCCTACAAACCGACCTCTCCACAGACCTGCTGTTAATTCAACTGCAACTCGACAAAGACGTGCAACGCTTGGTGTTTGAGCAAAAAGGCGGCACGGACGTGATTAATGTCACCTTTGATCGACCATGGAAAAAAATCGCATTTAACATCGCACTATGGTTTTGTCGGCATGTGCAACACAAAGACCCGCTGTCCATTGTGCTGGAACGGCTCGGGGTGATTACGGTCAAACACGACTTGTTATATTTAGATTTAGGCAAGTATCTGGCAGACAATGCCAAAGTCATACGGGCATTGCGACGTGTGCAAGTGAACCATGCCATTTTAGAGCCCGAGCAATTTGTGCTCAAAGCCAACTTAAACTTACGCGCGATTTTTGGTTTTGACCACGATCACACTGACGACGACAGCGACGATGACGACACCCCACCTCTACGAGATGTGACGCCAACCCGCTCACCGTAGTCGGTCGTGTCCGCTGCTGCAAACAGTGCCACAGAAGCGGACATTCACACCCATTAGCGACTCAGTGTGCGATAAAAACTCACGTTTCTAAACTCTTGTGCCTCATCTAAATCAGGCCATGTTGAGGCACTACGCGACTCGGCCTTGCCATAGGCCGGATGACTAAAGTTTTTGACCCGTGAATCCGCCACCCATACATCAGGCGCAAAGGTCAAAAACTCATCCAAAAAAAACCGGTTGCTTTGGTCATACAGCACATCCGCCGCCAGCAACACATCCACCGGCTCGGTCTGGGCATAGAGGTCGGCCAAATACTCAAGTTCAACCGCATTCAACGCTGCATTGGCTTGTGTGGCCGCAAGGCTAACAGGGTCAATGTCGCAGGCAATCACCCGTGCAGCACCAGCCAGCTTGGCAGCAATTGCCACCACCCCCGAGCCTGTACCAAAATCCAGAACCGTTTTACCCCGCACAATCTCAGGCTCGGCCAGCAACCATTGCGCCATCGCTAAGCCAGACGCCCAACAAAAAATCCAATAGGGCGTGTCGCTCCAAATACGCCGCACCACCTCGTCATCCATTTTTTCAGTGGGTAAGTCAGGTGGAATCAACCACAAATCAATGGGCGTATTGGGCAAGGTTTGACGGGTCAGCCCTGCGTTTGGAATCACCTGATGCAACGCATCTAACAAGTGTTGGGGAGCGACAGCCAGCGTCATGATTAAACCAGCGCCCGCTCGGCGGCTTCAACCGTTTGGCGAATCAACGTGGTGATGGTCATCGGTCCCACACCACCGGGTACAGGCGTGTAGGCGCTGGCGACTTGCGCAATGTTGCCCAGTTGAATGTCACCCACACCGCCGCCCTCACGCGGATGAAAACCCGCATCCACCACCACCGCACCGGCCTTGATCCAGTCATGCTGAATCAATTCGGCCTTCCCGACTGCACCGACCACAATGTCAGCCAGCTTGACCAATTCGGCCAAGTTTTTTGTGCGCGAGTGGCAAATGGTCACGGTGGCGTTGGCCGCCAATAGCATCATGGCCATCGGTTTGCCCAAAATGGCGCTACGGCCCACCACAACGGCATGTTTTCCGGCAATTTCGACGCCATAGTCTTGCAACAAGGTCATGATGCCTTGTGGGGTGGCCGAACCATAGGCGTGTTCCCCCATACTCATGCGGCCAAACCCCAAACAGGTGACCCCATCCACATCTTTGCGCAGGTCAATGGCGTCAAAACACGCCCGCTCGTCAATCTGATGCGGCACGGGATGTTGCAACAAAATACCATGGACGTCTGGGTTGGCGTTCAGCGTGGCAATTTCAGCCAGTAGTTGCTCAGTGGTGGTGTCTTGGCCCAGCTCAACTTTGATCGAGTCCATGCCCACACGGCGGCAGGCATTGCCTTTCATGCGCACATAAGTCGCCGATGCACCGTCATCACCTACCAGAATCGTTGCCAAAATGGGCGTGCGGCCGGTTTTTTCTTTGAGTACCGTGACGCGTTGACGCAGGTCGTCTTCAATACGGGTTGCCAGTGCGCGGCCATCAAGCAAAGTTGCCATATGCGTTCCTAAAAACTGAGAAAAAAGCCAAAATTTGATGCGCATATAATAGCGCATGGCCTGCCGCTAGCGCGCCGATTTTGCAAGGTTCGGCTCAATTTAGGTCAAGACCCTGTGGTCGCAACCATCCTTTTGAGCAGTTTTGATGATTTTCTGTGCAAACTCACCGTTTACACCCTGACTTGTTCTTGATTTTCTCGGCCGTCCTGCTAATATCAGTCGCCTTGGCTGGATAGCAAAATGGTTATGCGTCGGATTGCAAATCCGTTGACGCCGGTTCGATTCCGGCTCCAGCCTCCATTTTTGAGTGGGTCATCAGCCAGTGTGGTGATGAAACACAGCTCCATTTGCCCAGATGGTGAAATCGGTAGACACAAGAGACTTAAAATCTCTCGACCTATGGTCGTGCGGGTTCGATTCCCGCTCTGGGCACCACTTTAAAACTCAAGTATCGCTCAAACCCTACAGTCCTTACAGACCGTGGGGTTTTTTGCATCTGGGCAGTGGGATGTTGTAGATCAATCTAGGCGGACTGTCTCATGCAACATGCCCCATCGTCGGTCTCATGCGCAGCACCCCTCTGGCTGAGTGTGCATCATCCTGATGTGCGTGATTTAGCTTTTGCTATTGCATCACCACCGCTGTTATTAGGCTGGCCACCAGACATGCAGCCCATGGCAGACATTGAATGGCCCGATGCCGCCTTTTGGCAACAGCAGTTTGACCACTACTTACCCCGATTACGCCAGCTTGATCAACACCCGACCGCCTTAGTGCAACACCTGAGCGCACTCAAGACTCAACGCCTCGGCGTGCGCTTTGAAGCCCTGCTGAGCTTTTGGTTGCAAGACCGTGACTATCACCCATTTGAGCTGCTCGGTCAAAATATCCAGCAACGAGCGGGCACTCGCACCACGGGTGAGCTTGATTTTGTCTTGCGCAATCATGTGACGGGTGCGTTAGAACATTGGGAAGTCGCGCTAAAGTTTTATTTGGGCGAAGGCGATTATTCACCGCAGCAATGGCTCGGTATGAACCGACGTGACACCCTTGGACGTAAGCTGAATCATTTTGCCAGTCAGCAGTTTTTGGCGCAGTCATTTCAAGCCGAGCCGATCACGGTACGGCGGGCGATTCTAAAAGGTCGGCTGTTTTGGCCGAGCGGTCAACCCGACCCATTGCACGTGATGGGCTCATGGTTAAATCCCCACCACCTCAAAGGCCAATGGTCTGACCCTATACCACAGGACAACGGGCATGACCTTGCTGGCACATGGCGACGTGCCAGCCGCGCCGAATGGATCACGCCACGGGACGCCCTACCCCCGCCAACCCCACTATTTTGGGGTGATGGTTTGTATTTTTACACATCCATACATGGTGAGGTCTGGGTACAACATGTGTGTCGGCTACGTAACCCCAAACCGCCCTTTCGTCCATTTTGAAACACTCGTGCCACGGTCCGTTACCGATTGCGCGTGTTGATGCATGACCCTGCTTGCTACTGTGGCTCTACCACTTGATTGCTTTATTTGGAGAACCCCATGAGCAAGATGATCGCTGTTGTTGCGCTGGCTGCTGTTGTGCTGACTGGCTGTAATACCATTAAGGGCATCGGTAAAGATGTTGAGCGCGGCGGCGAAAAAGTTCAGGGCGCGGCGGCTGAAACGCAGCACAAAATGTAAGGTTGCACGATGAATCAAAAAACCTGCCTTGTGCAGGTTTTTTGTTGGGTCATTCTGGGTTGATCAGCACTGACCATTCGCGCAGCGTGCTATGTCAGTACAGTCCATGCGCAGTGGCCTTCTGATCGGCTAGACTCTGGTGGTGCTTGCATCATCTGTATGGATCACATCAACATGACCCGCCACAGCGATGACGGCTTTTATTTCACCTGCATGGACTGCCTCATGACTTCAACTGCATTGCCCAAACTGCCCCGCGACGCACAACAAGACCACAGCAGCCACATGGCCACGCAACGCTGCCAATTGGTCAGCCAACACACCGGCGCAGACCTCACCCACACCAGCCGCTACAGCATAGACCCTGCCACGTTGGCCGGTAATATCGAAAATTTTAGTGGCTGCATTCAAATCCCGATGGGTTTTGCCGGCCCGTTACGGGTCAATGGCGAACACGCGATGGGTGAGTTTTATGTGCCCATGGCCACCACGGAAGGGACGCTGGTCGCCAGTTATTCGCGCGGGATGCGCCTGACCCGTGAGGCCGGTGGCATTACCACCACCGTGATTGACGACGCCATGCAGCGTGCGCCCATTTTTGTGTTTGAAGATGCCCGC
>JBEANQ010000153.1:0-5969 GCA_041165345.1 Pseudomonadota bacterium | reverse complement strand
GATATTTGTTTTTGTAAATGACTATATACAGCCGACTCGAATCGGCTTACGCTGTGGTCATCACGTGGAGTTCACGGGTGTATGGACGTTGATCTGATCATTAAAGCGCTGGCCAATCCGGTTCGTCGTGACATTTTGGCGTGGCTAAAAACGCCCGAGGTGTATTTTCCGGATCAGGCGCTACCGCTGTCGTTTGGGGTATGTGCTGGTCAGATTGACCAACGGGCGGGCTTGTCGCAATCGACCATCTCGACCCATTTGGCGGTCTTGCAACGGGCGGGCTTGATCAACGCCCAAAAAATCGGCCAATGGCATTTTTTCAAACGAGATGACCAGCTGATTCAAGCGTTTTTAACCGAGATGCAGCAACGTCTCTAAGGCGTTGGCGGGCACTTTTTCATGAGTCTAAAACCACAGGCGTCATCGTGTATGGCGACCTGAGAGGATGCGTCATGTCAAATTTGTTTGAACCCTTAGTCGTGGGCGCGCTTACGCTGCCCAATCGCATCATCATGGCACCCTTGACCCGCTGCCGTGCCAGTCAAGGCCGTGTGCCCAATGCCCTGATGGCCGAATACTATGTGCAGCGTGCCAGCGCCGGTCTGATCATCAGCGAGGCCACATCGGTCACACCAATGGGCGTGGGTTACCCTGACACCCCTGCCATTTGGTCAGATGAGCATGTGGCGGGCTGGCGCTTGGTCACTGATGCGGTGCATCAAGCCGGTGGCCGGATCGTATTGCAGTTGTGGCATGTGGGTCGGATTTCAGACTCAAGCTACTTAGACGGCCAACAGCCGGTCGCCCCGAGTGCCATTGCCGCCGCAGGCCATGTCAGCTTGGTTCGCCCGACCAAAGCCTATGAAACCCCGCGTGCGTTGGCGACCGAAGAAATCGCGACCGTGATTGCGGCCTATCGTTTGGGGGCTGAAAACGCCCAAAAAGCCGGTTTTGATGGCGTAGAAATTCATGGTGCAAACGGCTATTTGCTCGATCAGTTTTTGCAAAGCTCGACCAACCAGCGCACGGACGCCTATGGCGGGTCATTGGAAAACCGCGCACGGTTGCTGCTTGAGGTAACGGATGCGTGTATTGCAGTGTGGGGCGCAGATCGCGTGGGGGTGCATTTGGCACCACGGGGCGATGCGCATGATATGGGCGATGCCAATCCGGTAGAGACGTTTTCTTATGTGGCTGAGCAATTGGCCGCCCGTAAGATCGCCTTTATTTGCGCCCGCGAACGCCAAGCGGACGACAGCATCGGCGCGACCTTGAAAAAAATCTTTGGCGGTGTGTATATCGCCAACGAAAAATTCGACAAAGCGCAGGCCAATGCAATCATTGCCTCGGGTGATGCCGACGCGGTGGCGTTTGGTATTCCGTTTATTGCCAACCCTGATTTGGTTGCTCGTTTGGCGCAAGATGCTGCACTCAATACGCCTGTACCCGCCACTTTTTATGGGCAAGGTGCTGTTGGCTATACCGATTACCCAACGTTATAAGCTGCTGCGCAATACAGTATGATGACGCCATTGCACAACGTTGCGGTGGCTCTTTTATGCCGGTTTTGGGGTATCACATACTATTGGCCGTGATTGTGCCGTTGTATCGGCTGCGGGTTTGGTTGCGCTCACGTCACCAACCCGATTATGCACAAGAGGTCGCGCAACGTTTTGGTGAGTTTGCGCCTGCACGCCACCAAGGCGCTGTGTGGATTCATGCGGTGTCGGTCGGCGAAACCAACGCGGCGCAGCCGGTCATTCAGTTTTTTTTAGACCAAGGGCGCGCGGTGCTGGTCACCAATACCACGCGCACCGGTCAAGCCCGTGTGCGGCAACTGTTTGCTGAGCAGGTCGAATCGGTCTTTTTGCCCGTTGATACGTTGGGCTTGATGACTCAATTTTTTGATCATTATCAACCGCGTGTCATTGGCTTAATTGAAACCGAGCTATGGCCTAATCTGCTGTTCATCGCGCATCAGCGCAACATTCCCACGATATTAATCAACGCCAGACTCTCGGAAAAATCAGCCAAAGGCTATGCCAAATTTGCCGCACTGACGCGCCCAATGCTGCAACAGCTCAGCCAGATTGCCGCGCAAGATCAAGCCACGGCAGATCGGTTTATGGCACTGGGTGCGCCAGCACATCGGGTGGTGGTGACCGGTAGCCTCAAGTTTGATTTGCAGCCCCCTGCTGCTGCCTTACAACTGGCCGAGCAATTACGCCAGACATGGCCGCTCACAGGTCGAATCATTGTGGTGGCGGCTAGCACCCATGAGCCTGAAGAAAACCAGATCCTCAATATTTTTAAAGCCCTGCATGAGCGTTACCCACAGACCTGTCTGATTATTGTGCCACGCCACCCCGAGCGTTTTGATCGGGTGGCCGAGTTGGTGCTGGAAAAAGGCTGGACGCTCGCGCGGCGTTCGGCAGGCCAAGCGATTGACGCCGATACGGCGGTGTATTTGGCAGACAGCATGGGCGAGCTGTGGACATGGTACGCCTTGGCACAGATGGCGTTTGTAGGCGGTTCACTCGCGGCCACCGGTGGGCATAATCCGCTTGAACCTGCACGTTTGGGTGTGCCGATGGTGATGGGATCACATACGTTTAACTTTGCGCAAATTGTGCAAAGCCTGATCGATGCCGGTGGTTTGGTGCAAGTGCAAGAGGTCAGCGGTGTGTATGCGACCTTTGCCGAATGGTGTGAGCATCCATCGCTTGCCAAGCAGGTGGGGCAGTGTGGGCTTGCCATGCTACAGGCCAATCAAGGGGCGTTGGCGCGGCAATTGGCACTGATTCAACAATGGGATAGCGCAGGTTAAATCTAACGTTTATGAATCTTCTTCTTCTCACAGCCGATCAAATCACTGATGGACAAGCCACCCTCAACGATCCACGTCGCCTGAAGCACATTGCCGAGCATCTCAAGCTGAATGTAGGTGATCGGATCAAAGTGGGCGTCAAAGACGGCCTAAAGGGCAGCGCCCAAGTGGTCAGTGTTAATACACAGGCGATTATGCTCGATGATCTACAGCTCACCGAATCACCACCACCCAAATTACCCGTGACCTTGATTGTGGCCTTGCCACGTCCCAAAGTGTTACGCCGCGTCATCATGGATGCGGTCACGTTGGGGGTTGAGCAGGTAATTTTGCTGCACAGCTATCGGGTCGAAAAAAGCTACTGGCAAACCCCGTTTTTAAACCAATTGGACGATTACGTCTTGCTAGGCTTAGAGCAAGCGGGCGACACCGTCTGGCCGACTATTACGTTGCGCAAACGCTTTCGCCCCTTTGTAGAAGACGAGCTGCCTGCGCTGTGTGCCAACCGTGTGGCGTTGGTGGGACATCCGTACGCCGAGCAAGCCGTGCCTGCGCAAATCACCCAGCCTTGTGTGCTGGTGATTGGCTGCGAAGGCGGGTTTATTCCGTTTGAAATCGACCTGTTACAACACAATGGCTGTCTGCCAGTCAGTTTGGGTGCGCGTATTTTGCGCACCGAAACCGCCATTTCAACCCTGATTGGGCGTTTGTGTGTCTAAGCACTGGGTGGTTGGGATTCAAGCGGTTTAGTCCCGTTCAGGCGTACTGGTCTCGCCCAAATCACGGTTGGTCGGAAGTGACAAGGGGGTATCGGTGCGTGGCGTGGGGAGGGTGTTGGGTAGCAGGCCGGTGGGTGGTGTTGGAATCGGCAGCAAGATGCCATCACGTTTGAGGGCGTTTTTGACTGCACTCAGCACATCATCGGTTGAGCTGGTCACGTTGACTTGCGTGCTGGCATCAATCCACCAACGCAGGTTAATCACCACGGCGGTCTCTAATAGTTCTTTAACCACCACGGTGGGCGGTGCAGGCTCTTTGGACACCGAGGGCATGGTGCTGAGGGTCTCGGCGATAATCGACTTGGCGTGGTCAATGTCGTCGCTATAACTTAGTTTTAAATCAATTGAAATCCGGCGTCGGGTGTACGCCGTGTTGACTGTCACCACATTGGTAAACAGTTGCGCGTTAGGAATCACAATCCGGCGGCCATCATAGGTACGAATATACGTCGCCCGAATCTGGATGTTTTCGACCGTGCCTTCAAAGCCACCACTGACAATTTGGTCACCCATTCGAAACGGCTCGGACAGCAAAATCAAAATGCCAGACAACAGGTTTTGAAACACATCTTTAAAGGCAAAACCAATCGCGACCGAGCCAATGCCCAATGCACTAACCAATTGACCGGGTGTAAAGCCGGGAATGGCGATCACCAGCGCAATCATCAGCCCCAAAAAAACAATAAACGTGCTGCCAATTCGGTTCAGCACCAGCACCAGATTTTGTTTTTTGTGCGCATGTTGTCCCAGCGTTTTGCGGACAACAATTTTAAACACCTTAGATAGCAGCCAAAAAATGATAAAAATCAAAACAGCAATGATCAAGTAAGGCACACGCTGCCAAAAAGCCTGCACCATGTCATTGATGGTGGTGTAAATGTCTTTGTATTGCACGGCGGTTTGCGTCACGGCATCTTTGGCGGCATTGCCAACCGTTTTGAGGGTGTCTGTGGCAGGCATGGCAGGCAGATCTGATCGACAAAAAAGAAGGGCGAAATACTCTCAAAATCAAGCGACTGAGTCTTGATAAAAATTGTGTTTATTGACCAATGCTCACGCAAAAAAAAATGAAACGCCCTTTGTTCAAGGGCGCTCACAGTCATTTAATAGGCCTGTATTGATCGTCTGCTGTTAGGCATTGTTTATTTTATTCTTCGTTATTCGGGTTCTTCTAGTTCAATCCAACACGCGGTCAGCGCATGGCCATTCACAATCATCGGCGGACCTGCCCGATGTGCGGCAATGCCAGCCCGATTGAGCAACCGTTCCACACCCACAGGAGACACCGTAATTAAACGTTTGGCTCCCAATTGGTGTGCGCAATCCATTGCAGCACGCAACAACGCCAGTGCGACGGGTGATGAATATTGAGCCGAAGCGCCTTGTCCGCTTTTTGTACTGAGGTCGACCGCCGCAAAGCGAGACAGCTCCCAGACATCCGGCGAAGATGGCGGCATTAAACCGTTTAACAACTGCGGAAACACTTCGCTTAACAGATAAGGCCCAACAGTTGGCAGGAGTCGTGCGCAACCGGAGATACTGCCATCATCATGTTGAGCAACCACGTACACCGTGTCGTCATCACGATCAAATTGATCCAGCTCTAAACCGTCTCGAACCTTGAGCGTCCAGCCCAATCGTTCGATAAACACATCATGTCGATAGATCCCTAACTGCTGATACAGCGGATGGGGCAGCGTTTGTTTCATCCCTGATTGCATTCGCATAATGACTATCCATTCAACACGTTGGCGGATTCATCAGTTGCGATTTAACGATCTTCGTAGACTTGCTACAACTGTTAGTTCTGACAGCTTGACGTGACGTAGAACTGTAAAATGGCGTTGAGGGCGTCGTTTTGCCAGTGGAGTGTGGCGATATGTTGGACTAACCATTGGCGGGTTGTGGCGTCACCAAGGTCTCGGTCTTGGTCGTCGACCAGCATGATGTTGGTGCGGGGAGTGTCTACTAGCTCACATTGCATCTGTCGATCATGTGTGTTCATGTGCCAGTCAAAGCCAATTGATAAGGCAGGCTTGCTGTTGCTGATCCACTCGCTATAGCCCGTTGCATGCGTGGGCAACAGATGTGGTGAGAGCTGTGGCGGAAATTCTTCATCAACGGCTGAAAAAAAATGCACCAACTGAATGTTGGTTAAATGATCAATCGTCAGACGAACGTAACCATCAGAAGACAGTACAGGCATAGTGAGAGTGTTCTGCAACGTCAAAGAGCGCATAGGCATCAACATTATCATCGTTTTTGGGACGACGCAGACGCTATCGAATTCTACTCAGATCGTATAGTGTTAGTTTTGACAGCTATCATGTTTAAAATATGCAGATCTTGACTGTATAAACATG
>JBEANQ010000152.1:0-5974 GCA_041165345.1 Pseudomonadota bacterium | reverse complement strand
TCAAACGTTAAGTATCAGTGCATGCTGCATGCTGCAACACCTAAAAAAACGAACCCTTGGGTTCGTTTTTTTATGCGCGTCAGTAGCAATGAATGCCGCGGTCGTGTCTTGCAGATGTCATTTGAGGGTTGCCAAATAGGCAATAACATCTTGGCGTTGTTGGCTGTTGTTTAATCCGTCGTACAGCATCTTACTGTTGGGAATCCGCTGATTGGGATCGGTCAGGTAAGCATTCAGAGTGGTTGCATCCCAATGTACTCCACTACGCTTTAGAGCAGTGCTATATCGTGTTTGATAGTCAGCCAGTTCAGCAGCGGGTGCGCCATAGATCCGAGCCAGTTGTGGCCCTTTGCTATTTTTGCCTATGCCAATTTGATGACATTTGCCACATTCGTCATCAAAAACAGCTTGTCCCTGACGAGGATTGCCGATGAGTCCTGTGCTAGATAAGCTGACAGGTGCACGTTCAGCCGGTGGCGTTGTGGGAGTGGGTGTACAGGCCAACAGCATCATACTGCTGGCCGTGATGGCGATGATACCGCAGTGCCGTATCGCGTTGTCATGGGTACGCTTATGCATCTGTTGAAGGCACCGTCATATCTTCCGCAGGTGGCTGTAAGTAGTAGCCTTGTAGGTATCGAGCGCCCATCGACCATGCTTTTGACATTGCTGTTGGTGACTCGATGTAGGCAACAATCACTTGCCGTTCTAGGCTACTGACTTCTTGGATGATTTTCCGAGTTGCTTTGAGGTTTTCATCCTGATCAAGGTTGTTAATATATGACTTGTCCAGTTTGATCATACTGGCTTCAACATGCGACAGCGTATTGAGTGCATTGAGTGCTGTGCCAAAGTTGCTGATGGATACTCCACAACCTTGCGCCCTAAAGCTGGCGATGTTTTCGCGTGCCAGTTTGAGGTAGTTGATCACATCACTTTCATTGAATTGCAAAATCAGAGGGTTAGACGTACCACCACCGACCGCATTGGCTAATTTTCCAATTAAATGGGGTAGGCTTGGATCTTGGAGCGAGTCTGCTGTTAGGTTGATCAGTAGACGAGTGTTGGGGTGCGTGATGAGTTGAGATTTAAGACGTTTGCATGCGTTGAGTAAAATCCAGCGATCGAGACGACCATCCATTCCAAATCGTTGCGCAACAGGCATAAATTCATCAGGTGTCATCAGAGTGCCATCAGCTAGAGGCAGACGGACAAATACTTCGTAGAATAGAGCAGTTTCGTCTTCCGTATCGTACAACGGTTGGTACATCAAGCGGAATCGCCCGTGTTCAAGGGCTTCTTCAAGCAGCTCACGCAATGCCGAGTCAGACTGGGTGGCATTTTCGGCAGGGTTATAGAGGTTAACGCCGTTGCCGACACCTTTGGTTTTCAGCTTCACTTTGTCTGCAGCATCGAATGCGCGCTCAAGCAATTCAGAGGCTTCTGGAGAGGTTTCGCCAATCATAGCAATACCAATACTTAAGGTCGTCTGAACAGTTCGTTTGTCAACGCTAATGAGCATTTCTTGAACAGTATCAACCAGTTGTTGTGCTCTTGCGCTGACACGGTCGGTTGCTATTGCAGGGACAATAACCGTAAAGGTAGATTCACCAAAGCGGCTAATTTTGCTGTCAAGGAATTGCTCATTGAGAATGCGTGCAATGTCGATCATGGTCGCGTCGCTGCCTGCTAAACCGGTGCTGGCATTGATTTGACCAATATTATCGATGCTTACAAACATAAGCGCATGTTGATTTTTATGTTTAATGGCGGCACTACGTGCGTCATTTAGGTGTTCTTCAAAAGCCAGTCGATTGCCCAAGCCGGTTAGGGGGTCTAGTCGTTCAACGGCAGCCAGTTGTGCTTCCAACTCAGCGTTGGCTTCGCCTTGGCGTTGAATGATAATTTGGATACAGGGCTCACCTTCATAGCTAGCAGGTGCTAGCTGTAATGCTGCATCAAACGTTGAAGCATCCGCACGGACACCTCGAAAATTAAATTCAGAGATGGTGTGATCACCTTTGCTGTAGGTGCGCAAAAATTCTTTAAATTCGCTGAGGTCTTCACGATAGACCAAGTCAACAACTGGCATTCCCAGCAGTTCGTCAATGGTGTCATGACCAAACAGTTGTTGATAGGTTTCGTTGACGTAAATATGAACACCGTCATGAATATAAGCAACCGCACTACGTGAGTTTTTCAAGAGTAGTTGTGCACGACGTTCGGCTTCTGCCAGCATGGATTCTAAGCTACGTTGACTGCGCCGATAGTCTAAGTTACGCAGTTCACGCCGCATAGCTGCAACTAGGTGTCGCTTGGCATGTCGCGCAATCACATCTGTTGCACCTGCCGCGAATGCTTGGGTGATAAATTGGCTAGTACGATCTTGCTCGTTAAAAGCACTGTCATCCGCGTCAGCAGGCGGCATGATGATGACGGGTAGATCTTTACCACTGGCCCGAATACTGCCTAGGACATCAGTATAGGCAAGATCATAGGCATTGCCAAACAGGATCAAATCCCATGCTTGACGGAGCGATTTATCGAGTTCTTCACGGTCATCAAGCAGGTGCATGCGCGTGGCGACACCTTGGGCTTTGAGGAGGTCTGTGATGCTTTCGGCGGTGATTTGCTCGTCGTCAACCACTAACAAACGCAGGCTTTCACTTTTACTGCTCATTCAATGGCGATCCTTGCAAAACAGACAGACGATGACGTTTAAAGAGTATGCCACACTTCGTCATATGCGTCTTCCTTGTCAATAGACAGTGTACGGGGTTTTTCGACTGTGGTTGTGGGTGCTTTGGGTTGTTGCTCATTGCGTAAAATGAGAAATTCAAACTGGCTAAAACTTTGGGTGACCATGATTTCTCGGGTCAGCTGAGCTTTGACCTCTTCGCGGCCTAAGCGGATGGAAATGCGGTAGCCGGTTTTAAACGCCAGAATCGGGGTGATGATGGTGGCAGGTCGGTTGAGGTTTTTCATTTCTGGCAACAGCAGGGTGCGCATGTATTCGCTAGAGGCTCCATCTTTGCGAAGCACCCGAGCGCCGCAAGGTTTGCCACGAGGCGATAAAATTTCGATGCCAAACTCAGCGCCTTCAGTGGGGTTTTGTTTGACCCAGCGAATCAGTCCAATATGCCATGTTTTGTCTGATGGCTCTCGGACAGAGACCAATTCGCCTGTGCGTAAAACATTAGGTGTTTTTCCGCTCCAGCGCACACAGTAACCACCAGGGCTGATGTTGACGATTTGACAACGATAGGTGTCTAAATGCTCGCGCGAGGCTTCGGCCTTGGCTTGCTCGTCTTGAGGTGTGTAGCTGATATCGTAGTCACTGCTGCTGGCAAATCCAATGCCACCACTGAGGGTGGGAGAGTATTCGCTGGTTTGAATAATATGTTGAGTTTCGATGACTTCTTCAAACGGGCGTTGTTCTGCCAGTTGGTAGTGAGTCCCAATGAGACCCAATGATAAGTCAATGACGCCATTATAGGCATGGCGTGCATAAGAGCGTTCAAGTGGAGCGGTGAAGGTCAAAATGAGGTGGTATTTGAGCGACCCAGACAGCAACGAGCCTTCGGCAGGGTTGAGAAGGGTAGGTGTTGCAGCGGTGAGATTTTCAAAATGTGCTAGCAAACGTCTGACATCTACATAATAGGTTTTGGGGCCTAGCTCACTGTATTTGGTGATGTACATGGGTGGAGAGTCATGGCTAGGGTCGACCAAAAATAAGTCATGACCACTAGATGATGCCCGAAGATCAATGAGTTGCACCCAAAGCTCGCTGAACTGAAAGAGTTTTTTGATTTCAGTTTGGCGGAGTTTATTGGTGTTTGATGCAGACAAAAAAATGGCACGTAAATAAGCCTGATCAATGGTCAGGGTGCGGTCATACACTTGGTTGGCATCAGCCAATGTGTGTTGGCGCAAGTCCAATGCTGCTGCCAGTTCAAACAGTTCGTGTAGGCGATTCCAGAGCCCTTTAAAGGTTGGGAGATAAAGTAGTTGAGTTTCGTAGAGTAGACCTGTTAATTCAGTAATACCGCGATGAATGGCATTACCAATGGTTTGCAGTTGTGCCCGTTTTTTGCCAGCCCCAAAGAGGCCAAAATTTTGAGTACGTAATTGATCAGCAAGGCGTAATGCAACAGTACGATAAATATTGGCAGGATAGGCACGCAATTGTTGGCCAAGTTCGGCAATGCGCTCGGAGCGCTCATCAAGCAAGATGTTTTGATTAATGTAGTGCTTGGAGAGTGATGCATTAATGGTGTGCAAGGCAGGCCGCAATACTTCGCACAACTCCATGCGGAGTGTTTCATCGGTGTCGAGGTCAGCCAATTCGCGTAAAGTAGTAAAGAGCTGGCGCGCAGTCTCTCCAACGTTAAGCATTGAGAGGTTGGATAGCCATGCTTGCATTTCTGCCCGATTGGCAATGACCAAGCTCAGTTGGGTGCGTTGCCTCGGCGGCAAATCAGAGTTGAGTAGGTCAACGACGCTTTGATTCATGCTGTGCCCATTTTGTGTGTTGGCGGCTTTGCCATGCGTTGTTCGATTGCAAGTTCGACAGGGACTTTATGCGGCGCTCCTGCGACCTCGCGTACCAGTTTTGGTACCAAGTATCCGGCCAAACGAACCATCAATGCCTGATGAATTTCAACTGCTTTTTCTGCTGCTAAATCAAAATGAGCAGCACCCTGCACTTGATCCATGACATGCAGATAATACGGCATCACACCGGCATCAAACAATCGAAGGCTGAGTTGACACAGCACATCGGCTTGATCGTTGATTCCCTTCAATAGCACGGTTTGATTGAGTAGGAACATACCACTTTCGCGGCAGCGCTGCAAAATTCGTGCAGTATGAGCGTCGATTTCTGCAGGATGATTGGCATGAATGACCAAAACAACGTGCAAACGGCTGTTTTTAAGGCGTTCTAGCAGTGCGTCATCCATGCGATCAGGGATAACCACGGGTAGGCGTGAGTGGATGCGTAAGGTATGCAGTTGTGGTAGAGCTTCTAGCCGATCGATCCATTCAAATAACCGTCGGTTTGAGAGACTTAACGGGTCGCCACCACTTAAAATGATTTCTTGAAGGTCCGGATGCGCTTCAATGTAGGTGCGCATTCGTGGCCAGTCGTCGCTACGTGGCAAGTTGTCTTGGTATGGAAAGTGCCGTCTAAAACAGTAGCGACAATGAATGGCACATGCACCAGTGAGGGTCAGCAGCAGCCGACTTTGGTATTTATGTAAAATTCCGGCAGTGGCGTTGGCCGCTTGCTCGCCGAGCGGGTCTAGCGAGTAACGCGCGTCGTGTTGTAGCTCTAAATGAAGCGGCAATACTTGTAGTAATAGAGGGTCGTTGGGATTGCCGAGTTGCATCTTGCGCACAAAAGCGCGTGGAACCCGCAACCCAAACGATTGCCCAGCAGCCACCGCGCCATCGAGTAAATGCGTGGGCAGTTGTAGCTGTTGCAGGAGTTCGTGTGGGTCGGTGATCAGATCATTCATCTGAGCCTGCCAGTTTTGATCCGTCACCAAATGGTTTATCATGCGGGCACTTTGCAAAACCGCTAGTTTAGCATCCCTCGTTCGTTTCGTTGCTTTGGAGTGTGCCGGTCATGGCCAATTTTTCCACAAATGAATTTAAGCCCGGCCTCAAGGTCATGCTCGATGGTAACCCGTGTTCGATTATCGATAACGAGTACGTCAAGCCCGGTAAAGGCCAAGCCTTTAACCGCGTCAAGCTGCGTAACCTCAAGAGCGGCAAAGTGCTTGAGCAAACCTTTAAATCGGGTGATTCGCTAGAAGGTGCTGATATTGTTGATGTTGAAATGCAATATTTGTACAACGATGGCGAATACTGGCACTTTATGCAGACCGAAACGTTTGAGCAAATCCAAGCCAACAGCACCTCAATGGGTGATGCTGCAAAATGGTTGAAAGATGACTCCAAAAAAATTTGT
>JBEANQ010000151.1:0-5998 GCA_041165345.1 Pseudomonadota bacterium | reverse complement strand
AACCTCGATTATCGCGGATGAGCTAACGTCCTGCTATTAATCTCTATGAAAGTGATAGCCCTGCTTGAGGATATTGTAAATTCATAGACAACGCTTCTTTATCAAATATACGATCTAAGACCTGAGCAGGTTGCAAGTTGCATGAATCTGCTGAGAAGTCGGTTTTTTGTAAAAGTGGATACTTTCTTTTCAGGCTCTCAACCGTAGCGGGATAACGAATAATCATATTTAAAGCTAGACTGACAAAAAGATTCCGGACATTGACAGCCTGCTCGACCTGATTGCTTATTTCCAGACTTTGTTTATGCGTTCTAGAAACCATCTCATCAATCATACTGAGCAGCCAAGCCTGAGCTTCTTTTGAGGTAATGAGCGGATATTTAGGGATTGCGATAAAGTCACCATCTATTGCAGAAGCAAAACCACCTGCTTGCACAATCGACTGAAATTCGTCCTGTATTTCCAAAAAAGCTAAGCTCTTCGATATTGGTGTAAAAAATCTTGGCGAGTGACATGGAATCAAGCCAGATTGGTTGCATGCTTCAAATTTCAGCCTGTGTGCAGAGAAGCATACAAAATCATAGCCAAATGCATCGTAGACGTCGCCTTCTAACACATAAATGGCAATGTCAGAGTCAAAAGTTCTGAGAATCTGATTGCACACATATAATATCGACTGTTGGTCAATAGAAAGGGAGTGTGAAAGTGCGTAGATAAAAAACCTATAATACTTATCCTGATATAAAAAATAAAAATATTCTATATATTTCCAGTCCAAATCGTCATTCACATGATTAATATCTATAATACTCTCTAATTGAGAGGTGTCCAAATTTTCCTCAAAGACCCATTTCACCGATTCACTAAAAAAATAAGAAAAGACTGTATCGTGAAAGGGTGTATCGTCCTTACGGTCGTAGTAAGTGTAGTGTAAATTTCTAAAGAACTGCCCAAAAAAATTCTGTCGATCATCAAAAATGGCATCGTGTTCGATCACCTTTGCATCTAGGAGCTGCTGCCAAATGCTCTCTAGGTCTATGTTTTTATCTTGCCAAGTGATTTCAAGCTGTGACCATGTGCCAAGCAACTCAAAGTATTCAGTTGGAATTTTCATGTTTAAGCTGTAAACCAAAGAAACCAGTTTTCGCTGTATAAATTCGGGATTGCTTAAATGAGTGGAGCACTGCTGTAATGCGTTGAGCAGTTGGGCTTCGAGTTGCTGTCGTTGGGGTGGGGTGATGCCATTCTGTATTAGTGCGTGACACAAGCAACTGATCTGATTAAAATGTAAGGACATACATTGGTAATCCTCTTCTTTTAGAAGTTTCTGGGTTTCATTGGCAATAGAGTTTAGTAGATCGTTGAAAACGGGTTTTTGCTGTTTCTCGTCGCCATAAAGGTGCAAAAATCGACTGGCTTTGTAGCACCATTGCTGTATGTTTGTTGCCAACAAAACTTCATCTAGGGTGAAAAAATCAGACGCTTGGAATAAGTCATAATCGTTAGCGATGGTATGGTTTTCTTCGATCAGCCGCCAGCGGCCTGAAAGGGTCGTTTGGGTAATGCTGCTTTTTAAAGGATGATGTGTCTTGTTTTTTTGGAAGTAAGTAAAAACCGCTTCAAATCGAATAAGAATATAAAGTCTTTCGTTCTCGATAATTTGACTTAGTAGGTTGCTTGCGGCTGTGGAGTGTATATTTTTTAATAGGCCAATATGATAAATGATAGGTTGCTCAGAGCGTCTAAACTCATATTTGACAAAATTTTCAGCATGATATTGTGATGGATCTCGCAGTAGCCTTTCTAAGGCTTTCAGAGATAGCGTTGATATTTTTCCCCTAATATCACAGTGTTTGGTTTGTGTTGCCCACAGTCTTAAGTCGTATTCTGTACAAATGAAATTTTTTTGTTCAATAAAATCACTTAATTTTTGCAAAACTCCATAATCATGATCCCTCCCACGGCAATAGCCCACTGTGGCTCTAATCAGCGAGGCGTGATCTACCTGAAGGTTTTGGCATACGTAAGCAGCAATCTGATGAAAATAATGAGAATGGTTATAGCACGGCAATAATGACTCCAGTTGCGACGATAGATCATCCAGCGAGTGCTGTTTGATGTAATCTAGCAGCATATGTTCAAATTTTTGCATATCTAGTACGTTAGGATATTTTTTCTGTGGGTATTGGAGGATATTCAGTAGACTGCCAATCCCGTAAGAATTCTTGGAAAAAGCAAAGTCTATGATCGGTTGAATGCTGTGCTGGTCATTTAAGTAATTTTTAACCAGTAGGACATAGAAATGAAAGTACTGCCAAGGTGCTTGATTGTGCTCTATCCATGCCAAAAAATCGGCCTGATTGATGTCAAATTCTTCTAGGAAGTTGTGGAATTCGTCTGGCTGGAAGTCATCACACTTAATGAATCTCAGAAAATTTGCTTGATCAGTCAGCATGTTATAAGTTCCATCTCGTTGGTGAAGCCAAAATATCATTGTGCTATTGGTCTAAGCAATATTTTGGCCGTATCAATATTCGGTTTAAGTCACTCAACCCAGCGATTGTTAAGCCAGCGTTGCAGAACCAAAGGCGTAAATTATGCTAAATTGCCGCCCATTCTATCGTTATCTAAGCCGAGAACGCTGTCATGAGCTTACTTTTAGGGGTCAACATTGATCATGTGGCGACGCTGCGTCAGGCGCGTGGCACGCGTTATCCTGATCCCGTTGCGGCAGCGCTGGCCTGCGAAGATGCCGGTGCTGACGGCATTACGCTGCATTTGCGCGAAGACCGCCGTCATATTCAAGATGCCGACGTGCTGCGTATGCGCCCGTTACTGCGGACACGGATGAATCTTGAAATCGCCGTCACCGATTTTATGATCGACTTTGCTTGTCAGATCAAACCGCAACATGTGTGCCTTGTACCCGAAAAACGCGAAGAGCTGACCACTGAAGGCGGTCTAGATGTGCGGGGACAACTGGATAAAATTCGTCAGGCGACGGCTCGTTTGACCGCAGCAGGTTGTGAGGTCTCGTTGTTTATTGATCCCGATGCGGCGCAAATTGATGCAGCGTTGGCGTGTGGTGCGCCGGTGATTGAGCTGCATACGGGTGCGTATGCCGATGCACAGGGTGTGGCGCAGCAAGCCGAGCTGATCCGTTTGATTCATGCCAGCGAGTATGCTGCTGGCCGTTTGATTGTGAATGCAGGGCATGGCTTGAATCTAGATAACGTGGCCGCGGTGGCTCAGATTGCTCACATGCATGAGCTGAATATCGGCCATGCGTTAATTGCCGACAGTGTGTTTGTGGGTTTGACCCAAGCAGTGCAACAGATGAAAGCCGCCATGTTGGCTGCCCGTGCGGGCTGATGATCGTTGGATATGCAGTCGATATACCCATCAGGTGAGGTGCCTGATGGGTGGGTGATGACCGTTGAGATTAGTCAGGTACGTTGATTTTTAGCCAGCCGACAATGTCGGTGACAATGTCTTGCCAGTTGGGTTCACCCACCACCCAATGCCCATTATTGTGGTATTCACGATAGTTGGCTTGTGGGTATTTGGCGGCCACCTGACGCACCACTGATGCGGGCGTAATGCGGTCTTTGCCTGCACCAATCACCAACATGGGGCAGCGGACATCCGCGGCGTTAACCCGTGTGGCGTGTTGTTGATCAAACGGCCAAAAGCCAATCTCAAAGGCTGCGCGTCCTGACTCATGTCCCATGCGTGGATACAGGGTGTCGCGTTCGGCTTTGGGGGTTTGGTTTAAAATGGCGTAGTCGATGGTCGCTTGGCTCATGGTGAATGGCTTGTTCCAAAAGTTCCAACGACTCGTCACCGGAAAAAACGTCCGCAATACAGAGGGCATGAGTGCCACGATGCCTGCGGGCGAGGCTGGCGTGAGCAACACCACTGCCTTGGCAAGGCCACGACTGGCTAGAATCTGTGCCAACAGGCCACCCATTGAGTGCCCAATCAGAATTGGTGGTTGGTCTAAGGTGGCAATCTGGGCTTCTAACGCAGTCACATAATCCAAGATACTGGTGTTGCCCAAGTTGGGATGCGCGGGTTGGCTCACATTGGTGTCATGCATGGGTAAGTCTGGCGTCAGGCAGGTATAGCCGACTTGCTCTAAAATACTGCGATAACGCTCCCAGTACCAGCCACCACCACACATGCCGTGAATCATCATAATGGTGTTGCTCATGGCTGTAGGCTCCTGTCTAAAATGAAATGGTTATGAGCGTGTAATAGTGCGTCCTCTGTAGTCTGCTGTAAACCATCATCAGCGTATAGTGATGGCAAGAATCGCCACGGCGCACAAGGTCTTTGGGTTGAAATGGAGAAATCAGTTGTGAATGCAACCGTTGAATTAATGGCTCCCATCCATGCATTTTTGGGCTGTCATACGCCACAGGCTTGGTTACAAGCTGCGGCTGGGCACTTGCCGTTGATCATTCAAGATCATGCCAATTGTGAAAAAAAAGCAGCCAGTACAGCCATTAATTTGATGTTTCGCTATGGTTTTTATACCGACTTACAAGTGCGTTTGGCGCAACTGGTGCGTGAAGAGATGCTGCATTATGAGCAAGTGCTTGAGGTGATGATCAAACGAGGTCAGGCATGGGAGGCGATTCCGGCGAGTCGCTATGCCAATGGGCTGCGAAAACATATTCGTACCCATGAGCCTGCAGCGTTAGTCGATATTTTAATTATTGGCGCGTTTGTTGAGGCTCGCTCATGCGAGCGTTTTGCGGCATTAGCACCGTACGTGGATGATGAACTCGCCAAGTTTTATCGCTATTTACTGAAGTCAGAATCACGACATTTTGCCGACTATTTGGCCTTGGCCGAGCAGATGGCACAAGCCCCAATTGACGACCGAATCGCATTTTTTCGTGAGGTTGAACGCGAGTTGATTGAATCTCCAGATGACCAATTGCGCTTTCATAGTGGTGTGCCTGTATTGGCTTAAACACAGATGCAAGGAGGATTTGCATTAAAATTGGCGTTTTACATGAGTTATCTGGACGCCTGATAGTGTGAGTGATGCAGCGAAAACCGAATAATGGCTCAATTCCTGATGTTGAAAAGGTTCTAAGCCATGAACGCCACGACGCCATCGACACTGCTGCAACAACCTTCTGCACCCTTTAAAGACAAAAAACGTTTTTTATGGTTGCTTAGCCCTGCCTTACCATTGATTGGTGTAGCGGCGGCATCGCTGTATACCGTTGCCCCAAAAAAACTGCGTTTTTTAAGCGCATTTGGTCCATTGATGTTGCATGGTGTGATTCCTGCGATTGATAAACTAGTTGGTCCAGATGGCGAAAACCATCCTGAAGACGCGATTGCTGATCTTGAGAAAGATCCATACTACATGCGCATTGTGAAGGCTTATATTCCTTCACAGTATGTTGCCACGTTTATTGGTGCGTATGCAGCGAGCCGTAAAGGCACACCATTGCTTGACCAAATCATGCTGGGTGTGTCGATTGGTGCGGTGAATGGTATTGCGCTTAACACTGCGCACGAATTAAGTCACAAATCAGAAAAAATTTATCATTACATGTCACATTTGGCGTTGTTGCCAACGGGCTATGTGCATTTTCGCATTGAGCATCCGTATGGTCACCACAAGCGTGTCGCGACCCCTGAAGATCCTGCATCATCCAAAATGGGTGAAACCTTCTGGCAATTCTGGCCCCGTACCGTTTTTGGTAGCTTTCAGTCGGCCTTAGAAATTGAAGAGCGTCGCTTGGCACGCAAAGGCCAAAAGTTTTGGTCTGTGCATAACGAATTGCTGCAAGGTTGGGCCATGACCGCAGCGTTTCATGGCACGTTGGTTGCGTTGTTTGGTCGCCGCGTGATTCCATATTTGGCCACACAAGCGTTGTATGGCATTACTTTGTTTGAGGTGATTAACTACCTTGAGCATTATGGTTTGCAGCGTCAAAAATTGCCGAATGGCAAGTATGAGCGCACCATGCCG
>JBEANQ010000150.1:0-6130 GCA_041165345.1 Pseudomonadota bacterium | reverse complement strand
CTGCACACAGTGACGCTTTTATTCCCCACATCACAAAACCAGTCGTCGCCACGGCACAGGCATCCCCATTGCCAACGGTGCGGAAAAACCTTATCATTCGCCCTCAATTTTGTTGTGCCTGCTCCCTAGGCACAACCAACGATAATAGGCAACGTTTGATGAAAACTCTCAGCGCTAAGCCTGCTGAAGTCCAACATGACTGGTATGTTGTTGACGCCACAGGCAAAACCCTCGGTCGTTTAGCGACCGAAATCGCTCGTCGTCTGCGCGGCAAGCACAAGACCTGCTACACCCCTCACGTCGATACTGGCGATTACATCGTTGTCATCAACGCTGAAAAAGTTGTCGTTACTGGCAACAAAGCGCAAGACAAAATGTACTATCGTCACAGCGAATTCCCAGGTGGCCTGAAGCAAACCAACTTCACCAAACTGATCGCGCACAAACCTGAAGAAGTCCTGCAACGTGCCGTAAAAGGTATGCTGCCAAAAGGTCCTCTGGGTTATGCCATGATCAAGAAAATGAAGCTGTATGCCGGTTCTGAGCATCCGCATACCGCGCAACAGCCGCAAGTTCTGGACATCTAAGGAACCGACATGGAAAAGAATTACGGTACTGGCCGTCGTAAGACCGCAACCGCCCGTGTGTTCCTGTCCGCAGGCACCGGCAACATCACCATCAACAACCGTTCGCTGGACATCTACTTTGCTCGCCCAACTGCGCGCATGGTCGTTCGTCAACCACTCGAACTGATTGATGCTGTTGCAAAATATGACATCTACGTCACCGTTAAAGGTGGTGGTATGGGTGGTCAAGCTGGCGCAATCCGTCACGGTATTACCCGCGCTCTGATCGCTGCTGACGAAACCTTAAAACCTGCACTGCGTCAGGCTGGTTTCGTGACCCGTGATGCCCGCGAAGTTGAACGTAAGAAAATCGGTCTGCGTAAAGCCCGTAAGCGTCCTCAATACTCCAAGCGTTAATCATTTCGATTGGCGTTGTCACAAACCCCAGCTTGTCTGGGGTTTGTTGTTTCTGTGGTGATGAAAATCCGGTTAATTTGACCTACGGCATCCCCGTATTGTGGCTTTTAGGGCCGGTTTTCTTTAGTATTGCCACAAATTTTTGATGGGCTTTGTCGCCCATGCGTGCTTGTCTGGAGGAAACCTCAATGAGTAATGCCGAGGGCGTCAACGTCAGCCGCCGCCGCATGCTGATCGGAACGACAGCTGTGATAGGCGGTGTTGGCATGGTTGCTGCCATTACCCCTTTCGTCAAAACATGGAACCCGAGTGCCAAGGCGAAAGCTGCTGGTGCTGCGGTGACTCAAGATCTGTCCTCCATTGAAAAAGGTCAGATGATTGTTGTCGAATGGCGTGGTATGCCAGTCTATGTGGTCAGTCGTACAGCGGAAATGATCGCAAATCTGTCCAAGAACGACAAAGAACTGCGCGATCCACAATCGGCAGAATCCGTGCAACCAGACTACGCAAAGAACGAAGGTCGTTCACGTAGCCCTGAATTGCTCGTCGTTACAGGTGTCTGTACCCACTTAGGTTGCGCACCAGGCTATCGTCCAGAAGTGGGTGCAGCCGAACTAAGTGCAAATTGGCTGGGTGGCTTTTTCTGCCCATGCCACGGTTCAAAATATGATCTGGCAGGGCGTGTCTTTAAAGGCGTACCGGCGCCACTGAATCTTCCAGTGCCGCCCTATACGCTGACAGGAACCATCCTGACTGTGGGCGAGGGCTAATCATGAGCATGGGCAAAAAACTAATGTCGTGGGTCGATGCGCGGTTCCCCGCCACCGAAACCTACGAATACCACATGTCAAAGTACTACGCACCGAAGAACTTTAACTTCTGGTACTTCTTTGGCGTGTTATCAATGATCGTACTGGTCAACCAACTGGTGACCGGTATTTGGCTGACCATGATGTTTAACCCAAGTGCCGAAGGCGCATTTGATTCGGTTGAATACATCATGCGTGACGTTGAAGCGGGCTGGCTGATTCGCTACATGCACTCAACTGGTGCATCGGCGTTCTTCATCGTCGTTTATCTGCATATGTTCCGTGGCATGTTGTATGGCTCGTATCAAAAACCACGCGAATTGGTGTGGCTGATTGGTATGGGCATTTACTTGTGCCTCATGGCCGAAGGCTTTTTTGGTTACTTACTGCCTTGGGGCAACATGTCGTTCTGGGGCGCTCAGGTCATCCTGAACTTGCCTGCCGCTTTGCCAGTCATTGGCGACGCACTGACGACGTGGGTTCGTGGTGATTACCTAATCTCGGGTATTACCCTCAACCGCTTCTTCGCATTGCACGTTGTGGCCATTCCGTTAGTGTTGGTTGGCTTGGTGTTTATGCACTTGGTGGCCTTGCACCACGTGGGTTCTAACAACCCAGACGGGATCGACATCAAGAAGCAAAAAGACGCCAATGGCATCCCATTGGATGGCATTCCGTTCCACCCTTACTACACCGTGCATGACTTGGTGGGTATTGTGGTGTTCTTGATTGTGTTCTTTGGCGTGATCTTCTTCTTCCCAGATGGCGGTGGTTACTTCTTGGAGCGTCCAAACTTCGAGCCAGCCAATGCCCTCAAAACACCAGAACACATTGCACCCGTTTGGTACTACACCCCGTTCTACGCCATTTTGCGTGCGGTACCCAACAAACTCGGTGGCGTTATTGCCATGGGTGGCGCAATTGCCATGCTGTTTGTATTGCCTTGGTTAGACCGCTCACCTGTACGCTCGATTCGCTACAAAGGACTGCTGTCCAAAATCGCCCTCGGCGTGTTTGTCGTGTCGTTCTTGATCTTGGGTTATTTGGGTGCAAGCCCATCGTCTGATATCGCCACATTGGTTGCGCGTATTTGTACGGTTCTGTATTTCTTGTTCTTCTTGCTCATGCCGATCTACACTTCGATCGAAACCTGCAAACAACCACCTGATCGTGTGACTGGGGGCCATTGATGAAAAAGTTACTTCTGAGTCTGGCCTTGTTTTTGTCAGCTGGTGCGGTTCACGCATCGGGTGTTCACTGTGGTACATACAGTGAACCCGATCCCTCTAACCCAGAGGTGATGACTGAGCATCATTACGAGTGCAGCAAGGCCAATGTCGATATCACCGACAAAGCCTCGTTACAGCGTGGTGCGGCAGCATTTATGAGCTACTGTGTAGGCTGTCACTCGGCCAAGTACTTGCGCTATGAGCGTATGTCGACCGATCTGGCTATTCCGCCAGAGCTGGTTCAAAAGTACATGATGTTTACCTCCGACAAAATCGGTGATCACATCAATGCCAAAATCGACCCAAAAATGCAGAAAAAATGGTTTGGCAATACACCGCCCGACCTCACGCTAGAAACCCGCCTGCGCAGCCCAGACTGGGTCTACAGCTACCTGCTCAGCTTCTATCCAGACGATAAGCGTCCTTGGGGTGTCAACAACACAGTCTTTAAAGACGTAGCGATGCCGCATGTGTTGTACAGCATGCAACAAGAACTGGGGGATGAAGAGTTTGAAGGTCGGGTACATGATCTGGTCAACTTCATGAACTACATGGCAGAGCCTGTTCAACATGACCGCAAAATCTACGGAATTTTTGTGATTTTGTTCTTGTTGGTCTTGCTTGTTCCAGTGTACTTGCTCAACAAAGAGTACTGGAAAGACGTGAAATAAGCGTTTTTTTGCTGAAATACAAAAAGGGCCGTGTGCCCTTTTTGTTTTGCATGGCGTTTTTGGCTATGCTGATCGATTGACTGGAGGCTTTCCTTGCCCGACTCTCTGTTATTGAGCAATGCCGAACACTTACACGCCGGTTTGGTGCTGTATAGCCATCCCAATGATGTGGACAGCCATCAGGTTCGGCTGGCGCTGGCCGAAAAACGTATTGACTATCGTTTAATCATTGTCGACCCCCAACAACGCCCTGAAGACTTAGCCGCACTGAATCCATATAACAGCCTGCCTACCTTGGTAGACCGCGAGTTACGCCTGTACAACAGTGACGTGATTTTGGAATATCTAGAAGACCGCTATCGGCAAATTCGGCTGTTTTCAGACCATCCGCAACAACGCGCCGAGCAACGTCTGTTGGCATGGCGCATTCGGCAAGACTGGTTGGCATTGGCCGATGTGTTGTTACGTCATCCCGACTCACTCAACGCGCAAGACGCATACCGTGCCAGACAACAACTCCGAGATGCGCTCATCTCACTGTCCCCCTTGTTTGGTCATCGCTCATTTTTTATGAGTGACGACATGGGGCTGTGCGACTGCCTGCTTGCACCCGTTTTGTGGCGTTTACCTGAGATGCAAATCACATTGCCCCCTGCCTTGTCTGCACCGCTTCTGGCATACTGCCAACGTCTTTTTACGCGGCCTGCCTTTGTCGCCTCACTGACTGACCGTGAACAACAGATGCGCCGCTCATCTTAGGAATATCCCCATGTCGACTAGCCCTCTACCGACTCGGCCTTATCTGATCCGTGCCATTTATGAATGGGCCCAAGACAATGCCCTGACGCCTTATTTATTGGTCAATGCAGATGAACCGCATGTTGTGGTTCCACGCCAACATGTCAAAGACGGTCAAATTGTCCTCAATATTGCCATGCATGCAGTGAATCAACTGAGCATGAATAACGATGCCGTGTCTTTTAGTGCACGCTTTGGTGGAGTCTCTCAAGACATTTATGTGCCCATGCGTGCAGTGTTGGGGCTATATGCCCGCGAAAATGGGCAAGGACTATTCTTTGACCCTCAAGAATATGCAGACATTGAGCCTGTCGTGTCTAATGCTGTTGTTGAAGAACCCGTGATGCCTAAAAAATCAGGCTTACGGATCTTAGATTAAGCTTCTCACCCTTGTTTTGGTCACTGTGCCTTGCTATTTGGCACAGTGCCTCTTGCTATTGCGATCAGGAATACGTCATGGCTTTATCACTGTTACAGCACCTGCGTGACACACATCGTCGTCCCTTGATTCAGCAACTGTCTACCGACATGCAACGCCCCCAAGCCGAACAATTGGTTGATCTCACTCTGCCCTTAGTTTTGGCGCATCTGGTCAGCCTTGATCACCAACGGGGCACCAGTTTGGTCGTGGCATTACTGAACACGCAAGCCCAAGATGGTTTATGGAAGACTCTTGATGTAGAGCGTCTCCTTTCGCAACTCAGCCAACACACTCAACTCGATCAACGCCAAACCAAAGCGGCCATTGATCGTGTTGCACATACTGCGTTGGTTGAACTACATGCCTTGTATGAACAAGCCAGCTTGGGTGAAGAAGGCCTGCATGAGCTACTCATGGCTCAACCTGAGTTGCTACAAGGTCATGCACCAGACTGGATTTGGCATATTGCTGACCTTGATGAACTGAGCGGCCAACGAGCGGTCACATCGACAGACTCTGAACCACTGACTGTTGAGAGTGGCATTGCCGAACTCAATGCCTTAATGCGTGAGGCAACCATGGAGAAACCCGACTTGAATACCGCTGATCACGACCCACATCACACCATGGCGCTTCCTGAGTACCGAGCTGCTGGCACATGGGCCAAAGTTTTGGCACCAATCGCTGCGCTCTTATTACTTGGGTTACTGATCACACTGTATCAGAACAACCAGACAGCACAGCGTCGGGGTGACTTGCACGCACCTCAAGGCGTGATGCAAGGACAACCCCCTACACCTGAGATCCCATTAACCGACCCGACTCCCCCCACAACAGAGGTCGCACCTCCAACAGCCGGTATTGATGCACATTTACATGCACCATTACCAGTTGATCTCCCCCCACCACCACAAGCGATGCCAGACCAGCCCGTGCCTACAGCACCAGCCACCCCATAATGTGCAAAAACCGGCAGCATCAACACAGATGACACCGGTTTTTTTATCGCCTTCGTGATGTTTGAACAGGGCAAGTGATCAGCAATTCGCTCAATCAAACCAACGCAGTTTGTCGCGCAGATTGACCACCTCACCAATAATAATAATGGTGGGGGCGGCAATACCACTGCCTTCGACCTTGCTGGCAATATCGGCCACGGTGCCGACCACTACTTTTTGGTCTGCTGTGGTGCCTTTTGACACCAACGCGACCGGCATAT
>JBEANQ010000149.1:0-6160 GCA_041165345.1 Pseudomonadota bacterium | reverse complement strand
GACGGCCTTCATCAGTCGGTCATCAAAGGCACGTAACACTGCTCGATACACGCCTAAGAAAAAGAGACTGATTAATGACATTCCATAAAATATGAATTGTGATTCTAATGGAATATCAACGGAAAGTTGTCCCAACCTAAACATCATGGACAAATGCAAAATGACGATCATCATGCTAAGATCTGCAACGATAAAAATCATCTGCTTGACTGTCCGAGGTGCATTCAATAACACCTTCAGAATTTCTTGCGTCAGCATATACATAACTTTTGTCTCACCCTGAGCTACAATTTTCTTTATCGAGCGACAAAGATTGTATTTCTGATTGCTTATTAATAAGCTTTTTTTTACAAAAATACAATGTCAACCGTCTGACATGGCATCGATGCCATACATACATGGCAGATACATTATCGCATTATAATTTTTTTGATGGTTGAGAATATGATTCTCAGATCATCTAAAAAATTAGCACTATTGACATAATCAACATAAAACTTCTGTTTATATGGCAATACCACATCAATATAGGCTTGTCTTGGGTTGTCGTATTGAGACAGGATCTCATTTTCGTCAACCATTTCTATCGATGCGCGATCAGTCATGCCGGGTCTGACCGACAGCACATGTTGTCGAATATCGTCCGGATAACATGCCATAAACTCCGGCACTTCTGGTCGTGGGCCAACGACGCTCATGTCACCCAATACCACATCAATCATTTGGGGCAGTTCATCAATCTTATAACGCCGCAAAAAATGTCCTGAGCGTGTAATACGTTGATCGGCACCCACCGTTAATTGACCGTGCTGATCTGCATTGACGGTCATGGTTCTAAATTTATGAATCCGAAATTCTTTTCCCCGTTGCCCCACCCGAACTTGGCGGTAAAAAATCGGCCCTTTTGAATCTAACTTGATCCATATTGCAATGCCCACAAATAGTGGGGTTAATACCATCAGTCCAGCCGAGGCACTGACAATATCAAATATTCGTTTAAGCATCTTGTAAAACCTCACGAACAGCAGCGATCACACGCGTGACGTCGTCGGGTGTCATGCGGGTATACAAGGGCAAACTGACTTCTTGTTCAAACAACTGCTGTGCTATCGGGTAATCATGGGTCTGTAGGTCACCGCTGTCTTTCCAATATGGATGCAGATGCAACGGAATAAAATGCACCGAACAGCCAATGCCACGCGCTGACATTTTTACAATAAACTCATCTCGGCTGATTCCACAGTCATGATGTAAGCGAATGGGATACAGATGCCATGCGTGTGTATCACCGTCAGGGGCAGCACACGGCAATGTGACCGGCAGGCCGTGTAGACCCTCATCAAACATTTTGGCATAACGCGCTCGCTTGATTTGAAATTGCTCAAGTTTACGCAATTGATGAATACCCATTGCCGCAGCAATATCGCTCATGTTGTATTTATAACCGGGTGCAACAACTTCATAAAACCATGCCGGTGTCTTGGATACATAGCGATCAAATGCATCACGGCTAATGCCATGCAGTCGCATGATTCGGCAACGCTTGGCAATCTCAGGATGACGGGTGACCAGCATGCCGCCTTCACCAGTGGTCATGGTTTTATTGGCATAGAAACTAAATACGGTCACATCGGATGCCAAAGTGCCAATTTTTTGCCCCTTCCATGTCGTTGGCAGTGCATGGGCAGCATCTTCCACCACTTTAAGCTGATATCGCTGGGCAATGGCCAAGATCGCGTCCATGTCACAACTTAAACCCGCAAAATGCACGGGCATAATGGCTTTGGTTTTGGGGGTAATGGCGGCTTCAATCGCCTGTGGGTCAATATTAAAGGTGTCGGCCAACACATCGACCATCACAGGTGTTGCCCCCAAATAATGAACGACCTCGGCGGTGGCCGTAAACGTGTAGGTAGGAATAATCACCTCATCACCACTGCCAATACCAATGGCCTCTAAGGCCAAATGTAGCCCAGCCGTGGCCGAATTGAGGGCGATACACTCTAGGCCACCCCCTAAAAACGCATTAAAGTCTTGCTCAAACTGTTTGGTTTTTGGCCCTGTGGTGACCCAACCGGATCGTAGGGCATCAATGACTTCGTTAATTTCTTCTTCGCCAATATCTGGCAATGCAAATGGCAAAAAAGTTGCCGTATCTGGTGTGGTCATTGTTGTGGACTCCTTATGGGTTGGATGAGGTATTGTGTTGTTTGACATACCGAAACATGTGGCGCTGGCCGCTTTGTAAAAATTTCGACTCAACCTCATAGCCTTGCCGTTGATAAAACTGGTTGACACGATGGTTATTTAAGGCATCGGTGGTGAGATAAATAAAGGGCTGCTGTTTTTGCCACACGACTTGTTCAAACTGATGAAGCAGCCCTAAACCAACCGCTTGGCCTACATACTGAGGCAAAACACCAATACTACTGAGTAACGCCCCACCCACTAACTGAGCCGGTTGATCACCGCGATAAAATAATGCGGCATAGAGTTTTGGGATCACCAACATGGGTTGACGCAACACCGCCGGAATGGCATGCCATAAAAAATAAAATGCTCGGTGGCGGCGCAAGGTCGCAAAAAAATGATCGGGAGCGACCGTACCCGCTACAAAACCGATGACCTGCTGTGTGTCATCCACTGCCACCCATAAACAACCATCGGTTTGGCTTAAAAAGCCCAAATACATTTCTGTTAAAAAACCTCGACCTAATTTGGTGAGAAAAAACCCTTCAAATGCCAGCACATGAACAGTGACTATGGCGTCTAGATCCGTGAGGGTGGCTTGCCGGTACTCGATCATGGTCAGGCTCACGCGTGTGGTGTTAAATGTTTTAAAATAGTCATCAGACGCGCCACGCCAATATGACGCGCCATCTGTTGCTGGTAATACTGTTTGCCACGCAAACCCATGTCATGCCATTGCTCACGCGCCTGCACCAATGTTAAGGCCGCTTGTGTGATGCTATCAGCTTGCTCGGGTGCAGCCACTGCGCCAGCACCTGCTTGCTCAATGATCTGGTTCGCTTCGCCCCCCACGGCCATTAAAATCGGCTTAGCACTGTTTAATGACGCCTGAACCTTAGAGGGGATGGTGATTTTAAATAATGGCTCATCACGCAAATGCACCACCAAAACATCGGCACAGGCCAGAACCGCCGACATCTGGTGAGACGGCATATAGCCCAAAAAGAATACGTTGTCGGCTTGAATTTGTTTGGAATGTTGTTTCAAGTCATCTTGTTCCACACCTGCGCCAACCATGACCAACGCCACCGACTGGGCTTGTAACGGGGCAAAAGCGTCAATCACATATCGGAGGGATTGTGCCGCACCCAAATTGCCCGCATACACAAAACGATAGCGATAGCCAGTCGGTAAAAGATCGTCAGTCGTGGTGCGCTCAAGGGTTGATTCATCGGCATGCCAGTTATACACCACACTGACTCGATCCGCAGCGATGCCCCGTTCAAGCAATGCCTGACGATACCCCATCGACAACACAACAATATGGGCGGCTTGCTGATAAACCAACTGACATAAACGCGACACGCTTTTGTATAACCAGCCACGCTGCTGTAACTGTGTGGCGGCTAATGCATCAGGCCACAGGTCTTGCACATCAGTGACAAACGGAATACCGCGTATCCACTTTAAAAAAATAGCAATCAGACCCACCGTCAGTTGCGGATGATAGGCATACACCACGTCTATTTTTTTGACAAAAAAAGTTGCCAACCAAGCAGTGAGCATAAAAGAGGCATAACTCAGCGCCCGTGCCACTTTTGACTTGGAGTGTGAAATATACGAATAAACCCGAATCACTCGAATCCCATCGATATGCTCGACTTGCCACGGCTTGACGCGATAACCGTCAAAAACCCGCCCCGTTGGATAGTTAGGGAACGTGGTAATCACCTCGACCTCAACCCCTTGTTGGCGTAACGCCTGCAAAAAAGCCAGCCCTTTAATCGAATACTCAGGGTCAAAAAGCTGGCTGATAAAAAGCAGGCGCATCAAAATTGCTTCCACACCACACGTTTAACATAGTCGGTATAGCTCAAAATAATCCGAACCACCTTCTCGCTCACGTTGGGCATACTGTAGTCAGCCACCAACCGAAGATCACGCTGCTCGCCACGTGATTGATGGCTTAAAATATCCAGCGCCTGCAACACACGCTCGGGCGTTAGGCCGGTCATCATGACGGCGGCTTCTTCCATGCCTTCTGGGCGCTCGTGCGCTTCACGCAGGTTGAGCGCCGGAAAGTTCAAAATAGATGATTCTTCATTGATCGTACCGCTGTCAGACAACGCCGCTTTGGCAGACAATTGCAGGTGGTTGTAGTCTTTAAAGCCCATGGGCTTGAGCAACTGCACCAACGGATGAAAACTCACCCCCATGGCATCGACCCGTTTTTGGGTGCGTGGATGGGTGGAAACAATCACCGGCAGGCCATAGGTTTCTGCAATGGCATTTAAGCTGCTGACCAAATTGAGAAAGTTTTTGTCAGAGTCAACGTTTTCTTCACGGTGCGCGCTGACAATAAAAAACTGCCCTGCCTGCAAACCCAAACGCGCCAACACATCAGACTGCTCAATCCCTGCACGATAATAATTCAGCACCTCAAACATGGGGCTGCCGGTTTTAATAATCATGTCGGGTGGCAACCCTTCACGCAGCAAATAATCACGCGCAATGGTGCTGTATGTGAGGTTAATGTCTGCGGTGTGATCGACAATTCGGCGGTTAATTTCTTCAGGCACACGCATGTCAAAGCAACGATTGCCCGCTTCCATATGAAACGTTGGAATTTTGCGGCGCTTGGCAGGAATCACCGCCATACAGCTATTGGTATCGCCCAGCACCAACAGGGCATCTGGCTTCACCTCGGCCAAGACTTTATCCACTGCAATGATCACATTGCCAATGGTTTCGGCACCACTAGCCCCTGCCGCATTGAGAAAATAATCGGGTTTACGAATACCCAAATCATTAAAAAAAATCTCGTTGAGCTCGTAGTCATAATTTTGGCCCGTATGAATCAGAATATGGTCAAAATATTGATCACACGCCGCCATGACCCGTGACAACCGAATAATTTCTGGCCGTGTGCCGACCACTGTGGCGACTTTCATTTTTTTCATCATGAGCTGTTCCATCGCGTTAAAGGTTAAGCCGTGCCAACGGGACGAGCATAGGTGTCCGGTTTTTCACGGTCAAAGATCTCATTGGCCCACAGCATCACGATCATTTCGTCTTGCCCCACATTGGTAATGTCATGCGTCCAACCGGTGACAGTTTCGACCACTTGCGGATGATCACCCGTGGTGAATAGCTCGTAAAATTCACCCGTGACCACATGCCGAAAACGGAAGCAGGCGTTGCCCTTAATCACCAAAAATTTTTCGGTTTTAGAGTGGTGATAATGCCCACCGCGTGTAATGCCAGCATGGGCGGTAAAAAATGAAAACTGCCCCGAATCTTTGGTCTTGAGCATTTCAACAAACACACCTCGGGCGTCGCCATGCTTTGGAATGTCATAGGCAAACTGGTCGGGCGGAATATAGCTCACATAGGTCGAATATAAGGCGCGCACCAGCCCTGTTCCGACCGGCTCTGTGGTGAGGGTGGTTCGGCTATGTTTAAAGGTGCGCAATTGGTCGGCCAACGCACCGACGGTGATTTGGTATTCTGGCTCAATGACCACAAATGGATTGCCGGACTGCTCGCCGTTGATCACCGCCATTAACTGCGCCACCACGTCATCAATATAGACCAACCGAATATTGGCGCTGGGGTCGTTGATTTGAATGGGCAGGTCACGGACAATATTATGGCAAAACGTGGCCACCGCAGAGTTGTAGTTTGGCCGCGCCCATTTACCAAACACATTGGGCAAGCGGAACAGATGCACCGGTATGTCATGTTGTGCCGCACAGCGCAGTAAGGCGTCTTCTGCGCCGCGTTTGCTGTTGCCATAAACATTGTCATTTTCGGCTTGAATAGACGAGCTATAGACAATCGGAATCCGTCGGCCTGTCGCCACGACTGCATCACACAAGGCTTGGGTCAGGTCGATATTACCGGTGACAAAGTCGTCTGGGTTGGCGGGGCGATTCACCCCCGCCAAGTGACAGACCACGTCCACTTCTGC
>JBEANQ010000148.1:0-6169 GCA_041165345.1 Pseudomonadota bacterium | reverse complement strand
AGCCTTGTCCAGCAAGGCCAGCCGTGCAACACCGCCGCCGTTATTGCACACTCAACGCCTAAACCAACGTGCCACCGTCATGGCCGCGTCTCAAGATGGCCAATGGCTGGCCGTGGGCAATGATCAAGGCGACATCAGCACCTATCAACCCATTGCAGGTCAACTGCAACAGTCTGCCAGCGCCACGATCCATCAAGGAGCAGTGACCGCCTTGGTGTTTGAGCCGCATCAACAACGGTTTTTTTCGGCAGGGGCTGACCAAAAACTATATAGCACTCATGCACAAGGCGAACTGCAAGCACTGGACAAAGGTAAAAATAGCAACCATAGCGGGGTGATCAACGCCCTGTGGTGTGCGGGAGATCGGCTGTATAGCGGGGCAGATGACCAAAGCGTCAAAGCATGGTTGCTGACAGGCGGGCAACCCAGCACCTGCAAACAAGGCTTGGTGAAGGTCACGCATCTGGCCGTGTTGCACAGTGAAGACCAGCCGTTCGTGTTGGCGGTCGGTCAGGATCAGTCACTACGGGCTATTCGGATGAACACCGACGGCAAACTCGGTGATGTGGAATGGGTGATTCATGACGGCTATGACTGGGCAAACGATGGCTTGGCAGATGCCGACCCCAGCCGCTACCAAAATGCCCTGACGTTGTTGGCCGAGTATGACGACGCGGCAGCCTTAAAACTGATTGGCGCGGCACTCAAAAAACAAACCGACCCCACCAGCCGCGAACGCTTGGTGGCGGTGTTTGTACAGTCACAACATCCGCAGTCGACCTTAGCACTAGAAGACTTGCTCAAAGACAAGCTGCATCCCAGTGTACGGCTCATGGCGTTTCAGGCACTCACCGAGCGTGCCGCGCAACGGCCAGACCCCCTGCACCATGCGGTGTTGGCCTTGGCCAGTGGCGATGTGCCGATGGGTCAACTGGCCTTGCAACAACTGGCGGTTCATGCCGCCACCCTGCCGCGTGCCGAGCAAGATATTCAACAGGCGCTGCAACATCCACAGGCCGATATTCGGCATTTGGCCTTGCATCTGCTGGAACAACGCCATGCCAAAGATGACCCCAAAGCCTCGTTGCTGGCCTTGCAATCCCCGTTTGCCAACACACAGCGGGCAGCGTTGATTCGTCTGTATCAGCGTCAGTTATTGCAGCATTTGGAGGTCAAACGCAGTGTGGTCTTGCTGCAAGAACACCGCGATCCACTGGTACGCCAGACCGCATTTTGGGTGGCGGTGTTAAGTCATCCTGCTTTAGCCCACAGCCTACAACAGCGTGATGCCGACTTTGCCCGTCCCTTGCAGGACTTAACGCAGTTTCAATTGCTGCATCAGTCGGCAGACCTCACCTCTGCACATCATGCACTCAGTACCTTGTGGCAAAAGCTCACCACCACGCATGCCACACTGGATGCCGACGCATTAGAGCCACTCCTGCAAGGCATCAGCAATCGCTTTGCCGATGTGTGCTTTGATGCGGCCTATGGGTTGGCATTACTGCATGATCAACGGGCCTTTGGGGTACTGCTGCGACTGGCTCAAGACCCCGCCGTCCACATTCGGATGGGAGTCGCCAAAGCACTGGCCGCCTTGCAATTTTCTGACAGTAAAACCGTGTTGGTGCGGATGTTAAACGACACCGATGCAGGGGTACGAGACGCCGCCCTGACCGCCTATGGCCGCCTAGAGACCGACCCGCTGCAATGGGCGATGGTGGGCTTACAAGCCAAGTACCTCGACAGCCACACCCGTGGTCTTAAAATTCTACTGGATCAACTCAGCCCCACCATAACGCCCCCTGACGTAGCCAGCGGCTTACAGGCAACGGTCAAAAACGTGGTGCAACGACTGACAGGGTCAACCCACGTGCCGCCCTTACCTGTGGCCAGCCAGCACGTGGCCGCTCAAGCGGTACTCAAACACGCGTTAAATGATCCCTTTGAGGCCATTCGTTTAGAAGCGGTCAAGGCCTGTTTAAACCGTCAATGGGGTGGTAACCGTGCCAGCACCTTGCATCTGTTATTGGCCAGCCAGCATGTTGATGTGCATCAGGCGGTCTTGACCGAATGGATGGCCGAAGCCAAAACCCCCAACCCAGTCGCCGAGCAGCGCATTGACCTGATGATCTGGTTTGAGCAACTACTACAAGACCCGTTTGAACCTGTGCGCCAAGCGGCATTGAGTGTTGCCCGTGCCGACAAAAAACGCTTTGCCCTTGAACAAGTGCTGGCCTGTGCGTTACACAGCCCGTTTGTGGATGTTCGACGTGCTGCGCTAAACGCCTTACTCGACAAACGCAGCGCCGCCACAGACGCCCTATTACCGCTATTGTTTGCTGACGCCGAACCCCAATTGCGTGTCGATGCCCTTAACGCCGCGTTACAGGTCACAGCGGGTGGGGCGCTCAACACCGCACTCCTGACCCAAGCCTTAGTCAGTCCTTACGATGATATTCGGATGGCCGCCGCGCAGGCCTGTGCCGCGCAAGGCGATGGTCAAGCGTTTGCGGTGTTTGATGACGTGCTGACCCGTGCCAAACCACAAACGGCAACCGACATTGCTGCATGGCAACAACAGCAGCAACACGCCTTTAAAGGATTGGCACTGTTGCGTGACCCGCGTGGCTTTGACTGGGTGATGGCCTGCGTACAACAGCCTGCTCGTGATGACGTCATTTTAATGGCCGCAACGGCCGCCATGCCATGGGTGTGTACACCCGACCACGCCGACAGGCTGTCGGACTGGATGAGCGACGAGCGCATCACGGTACGGGCGGCAGCGGCGCTCGGTTTGGCGCTGTGGGGAGATGCCCGCGCATGGCCTGCGCTGCAAGATCAACGCATACAAACGCAGTGGTCTGCCGCACAACAATTGATGGCACTCAACGGCCTTGGCGCGATTGACGTGCCGCACCTTGAGCCGTACCTGCAACGTGCAGAAACTTGCCATACCGCCCAATTGCTGTTGCTGTCGTATGAAGCAGTGCAACATCCACACACGCCTTATCACAGCATTCATGCGTTGTCCTTGCCTGCGGTTGATACAGTCTTGCTGTGTGCAGGCATCGTGGCACGCTATGCCGACCCCAGCGCGTGGATGACGTTTTTACAGCAACAGCTCAATACATGGAGCAATCAACAAGAACCCCGCTGGTCGTGCAGCAGCATGGACATACAGCGCCTCTGTGCGGTGCTGGTGTTAGGTGATGCCCACAGCAAAGCGCAGGCTGTGATGTTATTGCAGCACCTTGACCGTGATCTGACCTACGCCGCGTGGCAATTGGCCGAACGTACCTTTGTGCAACGTCATACCGTTGCCATTGACACCGCACTGGCACAGACTCCACACACGCCAACAGTCGCCAGCACTACAGACCAACACACATGGCAATCGCTGGCCTTTGGGGCGTATGTGGGCGTGTTACGTCAATCCGACAGCAGCTTAAATCTGCGTGAACGCGCCCTGCGCCAATTGGTTGCGCTGGGCAGCCAACAGCCTGCACAGCAAGACAGTATTCAGCGCTGTATCGTCCCGTTGCTCAATCATGACCAGCAGGCCATGCGCCAACTGGCCTATGACAGCCTACTTGCACTGGGCATGAGTGCAGGGGCGCTTGGGCAACTGGCCATTACCACGGTACAGGCCGATATTGCCAAACAAGGGCTAAACCTATGGATGACTCAGCTCAATGCAGCCGAGTCAGAGCGACAACTACAACAGTTGATTCAAACCAGCAGCGCCATTTTATCCATGGAAGCATGGCGATTGCTGCAAGCCCGCCACGGCACACTGGCCGTGCTGCCATTGGCGTTGCAATCGTATTATTTGCCCCTGCGCCAACACGCCCTAAACGACCTTAAACCGCACTTGGTGACCTCAGCACAAGCACCCGTCGTGGCACCCGTGGCGCTGGCCTTGCTGAAACAAGCCGCCCAAAACGACGACCGTGCCACCGCATTGTTGGCGGCGCGTTTATTGGCTGAACACCACCTGCCCGATGCAGACGCCGTGATTCAAGGGCTGTTGTGGCGCAGTGTCGATGAACACGAACAAACACGCTTGTTGACCTTGCTGCGTCATCAACCACAGCCCCACATGGCGCAATGGTTGATCAGCTACCTAGATCACCCACAGCGTCGCGTGGCGCGGCGACACATTTATCACACCGTCGGCCAAGCCCGTCAAACCGATGTGGTTGATCTGCTATTGATGCGACTGGTGCAACACCCTGACGACCGCAATGCCATCATTGATGCCCTCATGTGTATCAGTGGCTATGACCAAGCTATTGTGGATCGTGATGACACCTTGGCCGACACCCGTTGGCGTGATCAACAAGCACCACGTCATGATGCAGTCTTGATCGCGTTATTTGAACGACTCCTGTCGATACAAGCGCAAGCACAAGCCGTGGCCTTGTTAGATGACTTGGCGTGGGCGCATGACCCCAACATTGACCAAACTCTCTTGCAGGCCTTGCCACAACTCAAAGCCGAGCATCAACTGGCATTGGTCACCTGTATGGCGCGCCGTGCCGACAAACGCCAAGGCAACCTGCATGGCTTGCAGAGCAGCTTGAGCCACAAACAACCGGACGTTCAGTTTGTTGCGGCAGAGGGGCTGGCCAAGCGCGGCCAAGCCCAAGGGATTAGCCTGTTATTGGCGGTGATCGAACACCACAACAACGGCGCATTTCGCCAACGAGCCGTCTTGGCATTGGGTGAGTTGGGCGATATGCGTGCCTACGACGCTTTGCTTAAACTGGCTGAAGACGATGGGCATTATTTGCAGGCGGTCGCAGCCGAAGCCCTCGGCCACTTGGGGCAAGGCGAGCAGGGCGCACGGGTGCTACGAATCCTTAAACAGCAACTGCATGACAGTCCGATGTATAGCGACCGAGTCATTCATTTGATCAATGGCTTGCGCTGGATCAACCACCCCGAAGGCTGGCAACGCCTGCGTGATTTTAGTCTAGACGCCCAGCAATACACCGACTATCGGGCACACGCACTGCACGTCTTGCAACACCATGACAGCCTTGCCACCCGTGACGTCTTACTCACCGTCTTACGCCAAGAATCAGACCCTGCACTGGTGGCAGCGGCGTATCACAGCGCGCAACACCTGTGGGGCAATCAGTCCAATCAGGCCTATGCCTATGATCTGGCGTTGTTACAAGGGGCGCAGCCACTGTTGGATGATCAACACGCGCTCAACCGTGTCAATCAATCGGCCACAGCGGCACAGTTGCTAGAGGTGTTGCAACAACCGTGTCATCCACACGCCACTGATACCGTGGCCGAAACGCTGCAACACAGCCTATTGCAACGGTCAGACTTAGACATCACGCAACTGCAACAGGGCTTGGGCGCAAACGATGATGGCTTGCTCACCTTGTGCGCGCGTTATTTGGCAGCGCATCGTGACAGCCATTGGACACCCTCAATGGCCAACATCGTGCAGCAGGCGTTACTTCAGCGCATGGCAACATGGCAAACCTTGGTCAAACACGGGAAACGCCAAACACAGCTTGCACCCGCCCGCCGAGACAACACCGCTGCCGCGCAGGAGCAAGCCTTACAACAGGCTATACAAGCGTTATGGTGGTTGGTGGCACGCTATGCCGACTCCTCTGCCGCACTAGATCAAGCGTTGGCCCAGTTATTGCAGCCACAGAGCACAGAAGCTGTTTCCCCGCAGTGGATTAACACCACCGTGCAAGCCCTGTTGGCACGCCCTGACCTACCACAGGCATGGACAAATACGGTCTACGCCGCATTACCATACAGTAGCGGCCAAACCCGTGATTGGTTCAGCCATTTAGTGGCACAGCAGCCACCGTTGCAGCCCACCCATCATCAATCGCCGCAGCCGGTCAATGTGCTGGCATTGATTCAGGCACAAAATGGCGTGGCGTTGGCGGCCTTGGCACACGATGCGACACAACCTGACGTGATACGCCTTGGCGCGATTGAAGGCTTGGCGCACATCGACGATCCTGTCGTTGAGCAGCAGTTACTCGCCTTAAGTCAACTGCCCCATGAAGACCCCGCGTTATGTCAAGCGGCCTTTCGTGCGCTACGCCGCCTGCAACGTCTGCAACAGCGTCGTCAACAACACCTTACCCGCCGCGCTGGAGCGTCATTATGATGGATCAACCCA
>JBEANQ010000147.1:0-6173 GCA_041165345.1 Pseudomonadota bacterium | reverse complement strand
AACAGGCGAATCTCTGCCGGTACTGCGGCCTCTGCCGATACCCAATGCACCACGCCTTTGACCTTGCGGCCTTCGGGGTTTTTGCCCAAGGTGTCGGGGTCAATGCTGCACTTCAGTTCAATGACCTCACCAGCATCGTTTTTAACCACGTCATCACAACGAATAACGTAAGCATGGCGCAGACGGACTTCACCCTGTGGAATCAGACGCTTAAAGCCCTTTGGCGGCACTTCTTCAAAGTCATTGCGGTCAATGTAAAGCGTCTGGGTCAACGGAATATCACGCACACCCATGTCCACATTCGGATGACGAGCATGGCTCAGGGTCATGGCTGCGGGTAGGTTGGTCAGGGTCACTTTTAACGGACGCAAAACGCCCATTGCACGCGGGGCGGTGTTTTCTAGCGATTGACGAATACAAAACTCTAATAGCCCGCGATCAACCACGCCATCCGCCTTGGTCACACCCACACGCTGGCAAAAATCACGCAAACCTTCTGGGGTAAAGCCACGACGGCGCATCCCTGCCACTGTGGGCATGCGTGGGTCGTTCCAACCGGTGACCACGCCGTCATCAACCAGTTTTTTGAGCTTTCGCTTACTGGTTAAGGTGTAGTCGACATTTAAGCGTGAAAACTCGATCTGACGCGGCGGATGCGCAAAACCGACTTTTTCAATTACCCAGTCATAAAATGGACGATGGTCTTCAAACTCTAGAGTACACAGTGAATGGGTAATGCCTTCTAACGCGTCTGACAACGGATGGGCGTAGTCGTACATGGGATAGATCACCCATGCATCACCGGTTTGATGATGCGACGCGTTGAGTATGCGATACAAAACGGGGTCACGCAGGTTCAGGTTTGGGCTGGCCATGTCAATTTTAGCCCGCAATACGGCCTCGCCTGCGGCCATGTGGCCTTCTTTCATGTCACGGAACAGGCGTAGGTTTTCGTCTACGCTGTTGTCACGTTGTGGGGAATCGACCCCTGCTTCGTTAAAATTACCGCGACCCCGTCGAATATCATCAATCGATTGCAGGTCGACGTAGGCATCGCCCTGCTCAATCAGTTGCACCGCCCAATCATGCAGTTGCTGAAAATACGCCGAGGCATGCCGTACAGGGCCGTGCCAATCAAAGCCTAGCCATTGCACATCACGCAGAATATTGTCGGTGTATTCTTGGGTTTCGGCGGCGGGGTTGGTGTCATCTAAGCGCAAATGGCACACACCATCGGTCTCTTGGGCAATGCCAAAATTCAGACAAATGGATTTAACATGCCCCAAGTGTAGGTAGCCGTTAGGCTCTGGCGGAAAACGCGTCACAATCTGTGCATGTTTGCCGCTGGCTAAGTCGTCGGCCACGATGGTGCGAATAAAATCCAAACCGGCAACATCAGGCTGTTGGCTGTGCTGCTGGTCTTGAGATCCGCCATGTGCAGGGGTTGGGGACATCGGAACGGGTGCAGACAGCGTATCGGTTGGTTTCATGACACTCACATGCAATCAAAATAAGGAAAAAACACTCATCACCAGACCATCGCGTCAATCTGTTGCACGATCTGCAACAGGGATACCGCAAATCTTCTGCCAAGAATGCTTGTGGTGCAGTCTAGCGTTTGATTATCCTTCCCTCAACCAAATCACAGGCTTTTCACAGCCCTCTCGGAGCAATACATGGATCTGCCACAAGTCGCCCTCGACACCACTATGGGTCGTATCGTCATCGAACTCAACGCTGCCAAAGCCCCCAAGACCGTAGCCAACTTCATTGAATACGTCAAAAGTGGTCAGTATGACGGGACGATTTTTCATCGCGTCATCGACAACTTTATGATTCAAGGCGGTGGCTTTGATCAAAACATGCAACAAAAACCCACCCGCGCACCGATTGAAAACGAAGCCGACAATGGCTTGACCAATGATGTGGGCAGCATTGCTATGGCACGCACCAGCGATCCCCATTCGGCGGGTGCGCAATTTTTTATTAACGTCAAAAACAACAGCTTTTTGAACCATAGCGGCAAAACCATGCAAGGCTGGGGTTATGCTGTGTTTGGTCGCGTCATTGAAGGCATGGACGTGGTCAACCAAATGAAAGGCGTTAAAACCGGCAACACCGGTGGTCATGGTGATGTGCCAAGCACCCCGATCATCATCGAAAAAGCCGTATTGCTGACCAAGGAATAAGACCAACGTGCAGCGACTGTTTATTTCAGACCTGCACTTGTCTGCCGACCACCCCCGCCTTGTGCGGGGGTTTGTCGATTTGGTCAACGCCAATGCCGGACAAGTGACTGAGTTATATATTTTGGGCGACTGGTTTGAAGCATGGGTAGGCGATGACGACGACGCCGTCTGGTTAGATGACATCGTACAGACGCTACAGCAGTTTGTGGCGGCGGGTGGGCAGGTACGCGTGTTGCATGGCAATCGGGATTTTTTGCTGGGTCAGGCGTTTTTAGATCGCTTTGGCGGAGAGCTTTTGCCCGAGGCGCTGACACTATCAACACCGAGCCAACGCATTCGGTTAGAGCATGGCGACGCACTGTGTACCGACGATGTGAAATACCAAGCGTTTAGAGCCATGAGCCGTGACCCTGCGTGGCAAGCCAGCATGTTGGCGCAATCGATTGAGCAACGTCGCCAAATTGCCCAGATGATGCGCCTACAAAGCCAAATGACTGGCGCGAACACACCTGCCAATATTATGGATGTGAACGCTGCGGCGGTTGATCAGGTATTGGTGGGACACGATGTGCTGTTGCATGGTCACACTCACCGCCCCATGCTGCATATGCTCACGGCAGGCAAACAACGCATGGTGCTAGGCGACTGGCGTGAAGACAGCGGCGAGGCCATCATCGCCAGACAACAAAGTGATCAGGCCGTACACCTTGAAACATGGCGGTTTTAATCTGATCTGGTGACGCGTGGTGACATCACTGCACGTCACAGGGTCATACCCGTCAACTGACCATAAAAAGGACCTGCAATGATGAAAAATGTATTTCTGCTGAGTGGCGCACTGGCGTTTTGCGTCTTAGGTGGCGCGTGCGTCACCATGAGCAACCAAAAGCGAATCAATCATCAATACAGTGACCACACAACCGACCAGATCAGCACGTTTTTAATCAGTCAAGATCAAAAAACGTTGATTGTGATTGGACAAAGTCATCATTATTTTTTGAGTCTCACTCCCACGATCAAAGCTGTATTACAACATCCTGCACGCCCAATCATGCGCGCCAGCTTTCCTACACTACACCTCGAAAGAACACAGCAATTAACGGGTCAGTATCACATCAACATTGCAGCATCAGATTTTAGCTTGCTGCCCATCCCACAACAAAGCAGCTTAGTGGCGTTGGGCTTTCAACAACGCAATCATCAGCGTGAGTTGCCCTATCAATTGACCGGCACGCTCAAGGGTCAGCGTTATTCGGCTGGCCATTTCAAGCTGCCCAGTACGACTCAAACCTTTAATCATCCTTATCAGATCAGCATTGATTATCAATATGATCCACTTTCTAAAACAGCAGATAAGCTGTTGTCTACGCCATTGGCCGTCACCGCAGATGGCGTCATGATTGTAGGGCTGACTGCTGTTGCAATTGTGGCTGCGCCCTTTGTTGGGTTGGCTCAGCTACTCAAATAGCAGGGCTTACAGGCTAAAAAAGCAGCCGAAGCTGCTTTTTGATGGGTCATCTCTCAGCGATTATTTGCTGTAGTGGCTGACCATGTTTTCAAGCGAGATGGGACGAATTTTGCTCGCCTGACCCGCTGTGCCAAAGGCTTCATAACGGGCAACGCACACCTCTTGCATGGCGGTGACGGTCTTGGCAAAAAATTTGCGCGGGTCAAATTCAGATGGGTTTTTGGCCATTTCGCGACGCATTGCACCGGTTGAGGCCAGACGCAAGTCGGTGTCAATGTTGACTTTACGCACACCAAATTTGATCGCTTCTACAATTTGCTCGACCGGTACGCCGTAGGTTTCTTTGATGTCACCGCCGTACTGGTTAATAATCGCCAACCATTCTTGTGGCACGCTCGATGACCCGTGCATGACCAAGTGGGTGTTGGGGATCGCGGCATGAATTTCTTTGATGCGGTCAATCGCCAAGATGTCGCCCGTTGGTGGACGGGTAAACTTGTATGCACCGTGACTGGTGCCAATGGCAATGGCCAGCGCGTCAACGTTGGTGTCTTGCACAAATTGTTTGGCTTCGGCCACGCTGGTCAGCAGTTGGCTATGATCCAGAACGCCTTCTGCACCTACGCCGTCTTCTTCACCCGCCATGCCGGTTTCTAGGCTACCTAAACAGCCAATCTCACCTTCAACCGATACGCCACAAGCATGCGCCAATTTGACCACTTCGCGGGTGGTGTGCATGTTGTAGTCATAGTCGGTGGGGGTTTTGCCGTCTTCTGCCAGCGAGCCGTCCATCATGACTGATGAAAAACCCAACTGAATGGAGCGTTGGCAAATGGCCGGACTGGTGCCGTGGTCTTGGTGCATGACCACTGGAATATGTGGCCACTCTTCAATCGCAGCCAAGATCATGTGACGCAAAAACGCCGAACCCGCATATTTGCGCGCACCCGCCGAGGCTTGCACAATCACAGGCGAGTTGGTTTGGTCAGCGGCCAGCATAATGGCGCGCATTTGCTCTAAGTTGTTGACGTTGAATGCTGGTACGCCGTAGTTGTGTTCTGCGGCATGGTCAAGCAATTGACGCAAAGAAATAAGGGCCATGTGTATTCTCCCGAAAGTGCCGACATTCTAGCTGGACTGCCCAAAGAATGCAGGTCTGATACGGACTAAAATTTCGGTCATCCATCACAAAAAAACCCCGCACGGTGGCGGGGCTTTTGGATCATCCAACTTAGTTACTGTTGGCTTTCATGGCATCAGTTTTTTGCTCTGTGGCATTGGCATCTGCTTTAGCAGCCACAGTATTTGCAGCATCTGCTGTAGCATTGGCGGCATCAGCCGTTGCAGCAGCAGCACTGGCAGTCGCATTAGCAGCAGCATCACCAACAGCATCAGCCGCATTAATGGCTGTGCCTGCGGCAACTGCACCGGCTGTTTTGGCCGCATCCACTGTCGCATCGGCAGCGTTTTCGGTAGCCGCAGCAGCTTTGTCAGCAGCCATGGTGGCATCTTGTGCCGCTGAGTCAGCCGCAGCTTCTGCATGGTCTTGAGTTTTTTCGCTACAAGCAGCCAATGACAACGGCAAGGCCAGTGCAGCAGCAATCAATAGAGCATTTTTCATGAACGTCACCTTTAATCGGGTTAGCGTATGGGTCGGGTTTTACGCTGTGTAGCGTCCTGCCAACGCAGCCACTGCTGGTAGTGTTTTGCCTTCCACAAACTCGAGGAACGCGCCACCACCCGTGGAAATATAGCCCAAGCGATCCGTCACGGCATATTTGTCAATCGCTGCGAGCGTATCACCGCCCCCTGCAATCGAGAAGCCCGTACTGTCGGCAATTGCATGTGCAAGTGTCTGTGTTCCGTTACCAAACGCATCGACTTCAAACACGCCAACAGGGCCATTCCACAAAATGGTCTTTGCACTTTTCAGCAGTCCCGCAAATTGCACTGCAGTTTCTGGGCCAATGTCTAAAATCATGTCGTGATCTTCAATCTCTGAGATTTTTTTCACAACAGGACGTGCGGCATTCACAAAGGCCATAAAGTCGCCGTCTAGCTCACGGGCATCGGCCACGACCACGTCAACAGGCAATGGAACGCTGACTTTTTCGGCAATTTGGCGTGCGGTGTCGAGCAGATCAGCTTCATGCAATGAGCGCCCCACGTTATAACCAGCAGCAGCCAAAAAGGTGTTGGCGATGCCGCCGCCGACGATCAGTTGATCACAAATACCCGCCAATGAGGTCAGTACATCTAGCTTGGTCGAGACCTTAGACCCAGCCACAATCGCCACCATGGGATGCTCAGGCGCTTGCATGGCGCGGCCTAGCGCATCGAGTTCGGCGGCAAGTAGTGGTCCTGCACACGCAATTTTGGCAAAGCGTGCAACGCCTTCAGTAGAGGCTTCGGCACGGTGTGCTGTCCCAAACGCGTCCATCACAAACACATCTGCAAGGGCTGCATATTGTTGTGACAGGGCGTCGCTGTTTTTCTTTTCACCGGTATTAAACCGA
>JBEANQ010000146.1:0-6255 GCA_041165345.1 Pseudomonadota bacterium | reverse complement strand
TGCCAGCCAAGCATTCATCAATGTATCGTTTAACGGGTGTTTCCCAATGGCGTTGGTTGGACATGTTAATGGCAAATTCTTGTGTGTCGGCAGGCACGCTCAGTTGTTGGGCGGTGAGCACAAACACGCCTTGCCCAACGTCAAGGGTAAACACGTCAACGCCTGCACCCAGCGTTAAGACCAATAAGGTTGAGGGGCCATAGAGCGCGTAACCTGCGGCCACTTGGTGTGCGCCAGACTGATAAAAGTCGGCGTTGATGGGCGTGCTGCTGCCTTGGTAGGGCAGAATTGAAAAAATAGTACCGACGCTCATATTGACGTCAATGTTGCTCGAGCCATCGAGTGGGTCAAACAACAATAGGTATTTGCCATCGGCACTGGCCGGAATCAGTTCGTCCATTTCTTCGGAGGCCATCGCGGCAGTGAGTCCACCGGCCTGCACAGCGTCAATCAGCATGTCGTTAGAGATGACATCTAGTTTTTTTTGTACTTCGCCTTGCACGTTGTCACTGCCTGCACTGCCCAAAATGCCGGCCAGTTCGCCTTGATGCAGGGCGGCGCTAATGTGAACACAGGCTCCAGCGACTTGTTCAATCAGTTGAGCGAGTTCTGGTGTTAAGACGGTCAGGTGTTGGCGACGGTCTTGCAAATATTGGCTCAGCGTGAGGGTAGACATAACAAACGGCTCCGATGGGCAAAAAGATTCAGTCGCAAATGGCGGCGCTATTATGACGGATTTATGCGACCAAATGCGCCCCCATCGGCCTATTGCAGCGATGAGGACGCAGGGTGATACAGGTGATCACGGGTGGGCTAGGGCAGTTGCAGGCCAATGCGGCGTAACATGCCACACAAGGCCAGCAGGGGCAGCCCCATGAGGGCGGTTTGGTCTTCACCATGTAAGTGAGAGAATAAGCTAATGCCCAGACCTTCGCATTTAAAGCTGCCTGCACACAGCAGCGGTTGTTCTCGTTCGATATATCGGCTGATTTCAGCATCGCTGAGTTCACGAAACGTGACCGAAAACGGCACCAATTGGGTGTCTTCATGCTGAAGTTTTTGGCATTGCAGGCTGACTGCGGTTTCAAACCGAACAGTTCGACCTGAACACAAGCGAAGCTGCGCATGGGCATTATCGACGCTCATGGGTTTACCCAAGCACAAGCCATCAAGGGTCGCGACTTGGTCTGACCCAATCACCCAGTGATCCGGATAGCGGCTGGCCACGGTCGCGGCTTTTTGTTGTGCCAACCGAATGGCAAGCGTGGCGGGGCTTTCGTTGGGCCGTGGGGTTTCGTCAAGGTCAGGCGAGATGCAGTCAAAATCGAGGGTCAGTCGATGCAACAACTCGCGCCGTGTCGGCGAGGTCGATGCCAAGATCAACCGATGCCGCCGTGGGTCAGAGGGCATGGCGGCGCAGCTCGTCTAGGGTGACATATTGCAACGCAGATTCATGGCAACTGGCCAGCTTAATGGGGGCGGGATAGCCTGCATCTAGGGCTTGTTTCCAACGGGTCACGCAGACACACCAAAAATCACCCGGTTGTAAACCCGCAAAGCCAAACTGCGGCAATGGCGTGATCAGGTCATTGCCTGCACGCTGAGAAAAATTGAGGAAGTCGGCGGTCATTTGCACACAGACCGTGTGTTGGCCGATGTCATGTGGGCCGGTGTGACAAAAGCCATCCCGATAAAAACCGGTGAGCGGATCAAAGCAACAACTGGCAAGTCGTTCGCCCAACACATTACGAATATTATCAGTGGGGAAGGGATGCAAAGACATAGCACGCTCGATCATGAATAGACGAAAAGACAGTCTAAAGCCTAAACAGATGAATGACGATAAACAATCGTTGCAAGATAGATTGCGATGGTTTTGCAGGATGCACGCGTGCGTTGGTCATGCTAGAATCCGCCCCGCGTCGGGGGTTCCCCGATTTTTTTTGTGCATGATTTGCACGGTCTGCCGGTTTACGCTGGCTCAAACATGGGATTAGGTCAATCAAGATGCCGGTTGCCGAAACTTGGCTGCTTCCTGACGGAGTAGCCGACGTATTACCAAAACAAGCGCAGCGGCTTGAGCAATTGCGCCGCCGTTTACTCGATCAATTGGCGAGTCGGGGCTATGAATTGGTCTATACGCCATTGATCGAATATGTCGAATCACTCTTGATTGCCGATAACAGCGATCTCGATCTGGTCACCTTTAAGTTGATCGATCAAATCTCGGGTCGCCTGATGGGCGTGCGTGCCGACATTACCCCACAAGTGGCACGGATTGATGCCCACGTGCATCCGGTTGCAGGGGTGGCGCGTTATTGCTATGCCGCCACCGTATTGCATACCTCCGCCCAAGGCTTGTCTGAATCGCGTGCGCCGTTGCAATTGGGTGCCGAACTGTTTGGCTCGACCGCCTTGGCTGCCGATCTTGAAATGATCGACCTGATGCTGACGGTGTTACATGACGCAGGCCAAGCGACCGGATTGCACCTTGATTTAGGCCATATTCAAATTTTTGCCGCCTTGGCGCGTTTGGCTGGTTTAGACGCCGAACAAGAACACCATTTGTTTGATTTGTATCAGCGTAAAGCCTTGCCAGAACTGACCGAATACAGCCAACACGTGGCGTATGGCAGTGATTTTTTGGCGTTGGGGCGTTTGTCCAATGACCTTGAGGCTTTGACTGGCGCACTGTCTGATGCAGCCCGCGCCGAACCTGCCCTCATGCACGCCATTGACACCCTTGCACAGGCCTTGGCGCATGTACGTCATGCGTGGCCAAACTGTGAGGTAAGTGTCGATGCCGCCGAATTACGCGGTTATCACTATCACACTGGTTTGGTGTTTGCGGCCTATAAGCCCAATCACGCCATGCCGGTGGCGCAAGGCGGCCGCTATGACGGCATTGGCACTAATTTTGGCCGGACACGTCCAGCCACAGGCTTTAGTTGTGACCTGCATGTGCTCGCAGGTCGTGATGGTATCGCTGCCACACCAGTTGTCATTAGTGCACCAAATGGGCGAGACGCCACATTATTAGCTGCTATTGCACAGGCACGCAGTACGGGGCATGTGGTGATTCAGGCACTAGACGAACAAGATGCGTGTGATGGACGCGTCACACATCGATTGATGCAACAGGCTGACGGCTGGCAGATTGTGCCGGTTGATGCGACTTGAACGGGGAAAAGACCGCTATGGGTAAGAATGTCGTGGTGCTGGGCACCCAATGGGGCGATGAAGGCAAAGGCAAGATCGTCGATCTATTGACCGATCAAGCCGCAGCCGTGGTGCGCTTTCAAGGTGGACATAATGCAGGCCATACCTTGGTCGTGGCCGGTCAAAAAACCGTTCTGCACCTGATTCCATCAGGCATCTTGCGTGAAGGCGTGATGTGCCTGATTGGCAATGGTGTGGTGCTGGCACCGGATGCCTTGCTCAAAGAAATGAAAACCCTTGAAGCCAGCGGCGTGCCGGTGCGTGAGCGTCTGCGGATTTCGCCAAACTGTCCTTTGATCTTGCAATGCCATGTGGCCTTGGATCAAGCGCGTGAAATCAAACGCGGCAATGCCAAAATTGGCACAACCGGTCGCGGTATTGGCCCTGCCTATGAAGACAAAGTCGCCCGCCGTGGCCTGCGTCTGGCCGAACTGATTCGGGGTGGTGACGCCTTTGAACAACGTCTGCGTGACGTCATTGACTACCACAACTTCCGCCTGACCGAATACTACAAGGTTGAAGCGGTTGATTTTGACACTGTCTTGCAACAAGCCAACGAATGGCGCGATGCGCTGCGTGGCATGGTCTGTGACGTGACCGAGCTACTGCATACGCACCGTCGCAACGGCGACAACCTGATGTTTGAAGGCGCGCAAGGCTCACTGCTGGACATCGACCACGGCACGTATCCGTTTGTCACCAGCAGCAACACCACCGCTGGCGGTGTCAGTACCGGCTCTGGCGTTGGCCCGTTGTATTTAGACTACGTCTTGGGCATCACCAAAGCCTATACCACCCGCGTGGGTGCAGGCCCGTTCCCCACCGAATTACCATACAATGCCGCCGAAGACACCGGCTGTGCCATTGGCAAGCATTTGGGCACGGTTGGCCATGAATTTGGCGCGACCACCGGACGTCAACGTCGTTGTGGTTGGTTTGATGCGGTTGCCTTGCGTCGTGCAGTTGAAATCAACTCGATCAGCGGCTTGTGCTTGACCAAACTGGACGTGCTGGATGGTCTGGACGAAATCAAAATTTGTACCCGTTATGACAGTGCCGACTCGGGCTGTGCTGGTGCAAGCGATGCTGTTGCCTTCGAAGACGTACAACCAGTATATGAAACCATGACCGGCTGGACCGATTCGACCATTGGTGCAACGGCGTTGGATCAACTGCCCGCCGCGGCGCAAGCGTATATTCAGCGGATTGCTGAGTTGGTCGGTTGCCCTGTGGATATCGTTTCAACCGGTCCCGACCGTGACCAAACCATCGTCTTACGTCATCCGTTTGAGGTGTGATTGAATCACTAGTTGATTCAGCCAGATAACCTAAAAAAGCCCGATCACATTGATCGGGTTTTTTTATACCGCCGCTATTTTTTGTAGAATGAACATCATCATGAGGACACAATAATGCACGCTCCAAAACCCATCACAACACACAGCCCAAACCCCGATCAGGCCGCAATACAAGCAGGCCAAGCGGTGTATACCGCAGCCACGCTCAAACTTTATGATGCGCTGGTGTTGGGCGTGTCCAACTATTTGTTATGGCGTTGCCCGACCCATCGGCTGTTGGCGTTTTATCGTCAGCATCAGTCAGGTGAGCATCTTGAGATTGGTGTGGGTAGTGGGTTTTTTCCGACTTACAGCAAGCAGCCACAACCGCAGCGCTTGGTGTTGGTTGACCTTAATCCGCAAACCTTGGTGTTTGGGCAACGTCGTTTGGGGCGTCCGGTGAAAGTGTATCAGCGTAATGCGTTAGAGCCGCTCGAACTGCCCGAAGCCCTGTTTTGGTCGGTTGCGATGAATTATTTGCTGCATTGCATTCCCACATCGTTGGCCGAAAAAACCGTCGCGTTTGACCACGCATTGGCGTACTTGCAGACCGGTGGTGTGTTGTTTGGCAGTACGTTGTTGCAAGGTGATGCACCGCGTAGCCGTCCGGCACGAGCGTTAATGCGTTTTTATAATAAAAAGGGTGTGTTTCATAATCAGCATGACCATGTGGCAGATTTAGAACACGCCTTGGCTTCACGCTGTGGGCGTTATCATGTTGAGGTCGTTGGCTGCGCGGCGTTGTTTTGGGCGATCAAGGACTAAACACGCGTTTAAGCGTCCTGCTGTTTGGTGCCAAGTGTTGCTGCACCAAACAGGGCTGTAGACAGGCTTAAAGCGGATGATCTGGGGCAATAAACGCATCAGTTGCAGCAATCAGTGCAGCCGTTGTGCCGGTTTCAGACAGGGCATGACCCGCATCAGGTGTGATATGTAGCGTGGCTTGCGGCCATGCCTGATACAGTTCCCACGCATTTTCGACCGGACAGACCACGTCATAGCGACCATGCACAATGATGCAGGGCAAATGCCGAATCGTGTCGATTTGCTCGATGAGGTGGTTGTCTGTGTCAAAAAAGCCTTTGTTGACAAAGTAGTGGCATTCAATGCGGGCAAAGGCTTCGGCAAAGTCGTCTGCGCCATAGTGCGCAATCATGTGGTGGTCTGGAATGAGCTTAGAGGTCGAGCCTTCCCAGATTGACCATGCGCGTGCGGCGGCTTGACGCACCTGTGGGTCAGCACTGGTCAGGCGTTTAAAGTAGGCCTGTACCAAGTCGCCGTGTTCATCAGTAGGAATGGCCGCCAAATAATGTTGCCACGCATCCGGATAAATTTTGGATGCCCCGTGTTGATAAAACCAGTCGATTTCTTTTTGGCGCAATAAAAAAATGCCGCGCAGAAAAAATCCGGTGCAACGGGTGGGGTGGGTGATGCCATAGGCCAGCGCTAAGGTAGACCCCCATGAGCCACCAAACACCGCCCAGCGTGTAATGTCTAAATGGGTGCGGATGCGTTCAATGTCGGCCACCAAGTCCCACGTGGTGTTATCGCGCAGTTCTGCAAACGGGGTGCTTTGGCCGCAGCCGCGTTGATCAAACAGCACAATGCGCCATTTGTGTGGGTCAAAATAACGCGCATAGCTGGGCTGAGAGCCACCCCCAGGTCCACCGTGTAAAAACACGACGGGTATGCCTGTCGG
>JBEANQ010000145.1:0-6311 GCA_041165345.1 Pseudomonadota bacterium | reverse complement strand
CGACATTAAGTCAATCGACAGCACTTCGCCTTCAATGGTTTGTCCCCGAATCAAGGTGATTTGAATCAAGTCGCCAATTTCAAACGGGCCTTCACCAATCAAAAACAAGCCACTGATCAGGTTAGATGCCGAGGTCTGCGAGGCAAAGCCAATCGCCACGGTTAGTAAGCCCGCAGCGCCCAAAAACACACTGAGCTTAAAGCCCATTTCGCGCAGGCCAGAAATGACAAACAACATCAAAATAAAATAAAACACCCCGCGTCCCCAGATCAATTTTTGATGCGGGTTAAAACGGGTGTTCATGGCGCGCAAAAATATATTGCGACACAGCTTTGCCAGCAACACGCCAATCAGGATGAGTACGGCACCCGTGATCATGCCTTCGACTTTGTCACTGCTAAAAAAAGTGCTGATGCGATCCAGCAGACGGTTGATTTCATGTGTAAAGATCAAGAGATGCTCCTGTATGTCGCCCAATTAGTCAAACCAAGTGTCAAACATTCGCAGCAGGCCGCCATCATGCCGTGGTGCGCCAATAAAACTGACTTCACCGGCCTGAGTGGGCGTGTGGTGATCAATTCGAATGCGTGGCGGACGGGCGGTAGCGTCATGCAACACATCAATCGGTGACGTCCACAGCCGACCGGTGTCTGCACTATGAAACAACGGCAAGGCGGGCACGGGTAGGTTGATTCGCGCCAGTTCGAGTTGATTGGTGCCATTGTTATGAAAATGCACCGGCGTGACGGCGCGAAACGGGCGCGGCGGCAAATGTGCCAGCTCGGTACGGCAAAACACCGGCGTGGCATAACAGACCTCACCGCGTAAGGTGTTGGGGCCAAACCATGTGTCATTGGGGCGTAAAATGGGCGTGTCAAACAGCGGTGCTTTTTGCTCGGGAATATACGCCGCCACCCATAACGGGGTGCTGATAAACATGGTGCCTTGTTGCCCTGCCGGAATATAAATAGGGTTGACGGGCTTGACCACCACGGAGCGGTCGGCCAAGCGTGGCAAGAGGGTCAGACGGTCGCCGGTATGGGCAAACAAGTAGCGTTCGAGGGTGGTTTTTTGGCCGAAGTCTTCTTCAGGTGAGAGCAGTTGCCAGTCTTGGTCATTTTCGTCTTGATGACGTGGCCGGTGGTATTCAAGTTGCCATTCATTCACGCCACGGGTCAGGCGTAACAATAACGACCCCAACAGCCATGCACGACTTTGGCCAATGTCAAATTGGTATTCGCCCCACCATTTTAGGTCGGCCGCTTGGCTGGGGGTTAGGGCAATATCGGACAACGGGGGCATGGCAACAGCACTCACAATCACCGGTCTGGCAGCGCCACATGATGCACCACAATCGGGGTGTGGCGCACGTTTGCGGCCTAAAATGCGCGGCTGGCTTTGCGGTCAGGCAGGCTTAACAGTACACTCGCGGACACCCCACCCGAATGGAATTCGCCGTGCAACTGCTCCGTCAAGCCCAGCTTCCGTATAGTTTTGCCAAACGGCACGGCGTTTTACTGCAATTTGAAGGCGATCAACCGCTGATCGTGCTGCGTGACAACGCGCCTTTGCCTGCGCTCAACGAAGCCCGTCGGCTGTTGGGTGCGCCCGCCCGTTTTGTTGAAGTCACAGACGACGAATTTAGCCGTTTGCTGGCGGGTGCGTATGCGGGGGACACCGGCGAGTCGCAACAAGTGGCCGCTGGGCTTGAAGACCATCCTGACCTGATGAGCTTGGCCGATCAATTGCCTGAAGCCGAAGATCTGATGGATCAAGAAGATGATGCGCCGATCATTCGCCTGATCAACGCGTTGTTGTCAGAAGCCATTCGCTTGGGTGCGTCGGATATTCATATTGAAACCTTTGAGCGTCGTCTGTCGGTGCGTCTGCGGGTTGACGGCCAACTGCGTGAAATTGTCCAGCCGCGACGTGAGCTTGCACCGTTGTTGATCTCGCGCATTAAAGTCATGGCCAAGCTCGATATTGCCGAAAAACGAGTGCCGCAAGATGGCCGCATCTCGTTACGGCTGGCCGGTCGTGAGGTTGATGTGCGGGTGTCTACGTTGCCGTCGAGTCATGGTGAGCGGGTGGTGATGCGCTTGCTCGACAAGCAAGCGGGTCGTTTAAACATGTCGCATTTGGGCTTAGAGCAAGACGACTACGCCCGCTTGACCAGCCTGATTCACCGGCCTCATGGCATTATTTTGGTCACAGGTCCCACCGGTTCGGGCAAAACCACCACGCTGTATGCGGCGCTAAGTGACCTCAACGACAACACGCGCAATATTTTAACTGCCGAAGACCCCATCGAATATCAGTTAGAGGGAATTGGCCAAACGCAGGTCAACACCAAAGTGGATATGACCTTTGCCCGCAGCCTGCGTGCCATGTTGCGCCAAGACCCTGACGTGGTGATGGTCGGTGAAATTCGGGATTTAGAAACCGCCGAAATTGCCGTTCAAGCCTCGCTGACCGGTCACTTGGTGCTGTCGACCTTGCACACCAATACCGCGGTGGGCGCGGTGACCCGCCTAAAAGACATGGGCATTGAGCCGTTTTTGTTGTCGTCATCGCTGATCGGCGTGATTGCCCAGCGTTTGGTGCGCACCCTGTGTCGCCACTGCGTGACATGGCGTGATGCAGACGACGCTGAAGCTGCCTTGTTTAAAGATCTGCCCAGCCGTGATACGGTCGAGCAATTGCCAGTGCCGGTGGGATGTGAGCGTTGTAATCAATCGGGTTTTAGTGGCCGTACCGCCATTTATGAAGTCGTGCCAGTCGATGACGCCATGCGGCGTTTGGTGCATAGCGAATGTGCCGAACACACCCTCGACGCCCACGCCCGCACCCTGTCGCCCTCCATTCGGCAAGATGGATTGCGCAAAGTTCGGATGGGCAAAACCACCCTTGAAGAAGTGCTCCGCGCCACTCGTGAGGAATAATTGGCTGCTCATAGTGTCTTCATGATGCTGGCCGATGACTCTGGTAACATGGTCAGCAAATGATCAATACGGTTCGCCCATCCGCAAAGGAGATCTGACCCATGAAGCCGATGATGATGCCTATGTTGTGGTGTTTTGCACTGATGACCACAGGGTTAACGCAGTCAGTGTGGGCGTTAGAGGCCATGAATGAGCAAGATTTACGACGTGCCGACTTTGACATTCAGACCCTCATCCCTACGCCATCGACCTGTACAACGGTGCAATCCACGCCGAGTACCGTGCCATGCAGCACATTGGCTTCGTCAGACCCCAGCAACACGTTTGCACAGGTTGACCCGTCGGCACGGCAGGCCATCAGTGCCAGTGTTGATGGTAATTTATCGTTAGAAGCGAGTACCAACAGCACAACGGCTGCGGCTTTGACGGGCAGTGACGCGCTCAGCACCAGCATGTCAAGCCGGTTAGCGGCCATTGATCCCGACCGTATGGCCTTGAACTCACAACAGATTCAACAAGGAATGAGCCGTCTAGCATCGACCGCGCAACGTGCCTTGGATCTGGGCTTGTTTAAGCGTTAAAGCGGGTGGGTGGTTGCTGTGGTCAGGCGTTTTACGCTAAGGTCTGGCGCTGATGAGTCCCTGTCGGTGGGTATATGAGCGCCAATGCTTCTCAAGATGCCACACACATTGCCGCCATTTTGGCGGGTGATCGCCATGTTTTGCGTGAGGTGATGCGACTACACGGCGGCGCGATGCAAGCGGCGGCACGTACGATTGCCCCGCATGCTGCCGATGACATTGTGCAAGACGCATGGATCTCGGCGCTTGAAGCGCTGTACACCTTTGAGCAGCGCGCGTCGCTCAAAACATGGCTGGTACGCATTACCCTAAACAAAGCCTACAGCCACCTGCGCAAAACGCGCCATGAGGTGTCGCTAGACGGGCTGGCCGACCATGATGACCCCTTGCAACAGGCATTTGACGCCCGCGCACATTGGCAGACCCCTTGGCAGTCATGGCCTGAACAATCGCCTGACGCCTTGCTGGAAGCCCATGCCCTTCAGGGTTGTCTCGATAAACACATTCAAGGTTTACCCGACGGCCAACGGGCGGTGTTGGTACAAACCGATCTGTTGGGCTTAGCGGTGACAGAGATCTGTAATCATTTAGAGATTAGTGCGTCTAACTGTCGAGTGTTGCTGCATCGCGCCCGTGTGCGTTTGCATGCAATGGTCGCTCATTATCAGGAGACGGGCGAATGTTAACCTGCAAAACCATTGCCGATCGTACCAGCGATTATTGGGCGCGTGACTTAACGCTGTGGCAGCGATGGCTTTTTCGGTTTCATCTGCTGATGTGTGTGAATTGTCGTCGCTTTGTTGGTCAAATGGGGCTGTTGAGCGTTGCCATACGACAACGTCCGTTGCCTGAACCTGACGATGCCCAACTTGATCGTTGGATGGCTCATCTGCCTGACCACTGCGGCTGTGGACATGACCACCCCAGCGATTGATCTGACCCACACACCGATTGATGCTTTTCATCTGCTGCTAAAGCACAGATAATCCAGACCATCGCACAATCTTTGAGCTACGCCGGATGCCTGCTTATCAGTTTACCGCCCTTGATGCCGCGGGCAAGTCGCACAAAGGCGTGCTTGAAGGCGACTCTGCCCGCCAGATTCGTCAGCAATTGCGCGACAAAGCATGGATGCCAGTCTCGGTTGATCCGGTCGAAGAAGCCCGCACCAGCGAGTCGGGCGGTGGTTGGTTTGCCGCCGGTCTGTCGGCCTATGATCTGGCCTTAATGACTCGTCAATTGGCCGTGTTAATTGCAGCGGGTATTCCCCTAGAAGAAACCATTCGAGCCGTTGCCCGTCAAACCGAAAAAAAACACGTCAACAGTTTAATGCTGTCGGTGCGTGGCAAAGTGATGGAAGGCCATACGTTGGCGCATAGCCTAAAACTGTCGGGGCGTTTTCCGCCGCTCTACATTGCCACCATTGCTGCCGGTGAAAAATCCGGTCATTTGGATTTAATTTTAAACCAATTGGCCGACTACACCGAAAACCGCTTTGCCATGCAAAAAAAGATTCAAGGCGCAATGATCTATCCCATTTTGCTGATGCTGATGTCGTTTGCCATCATCATGGGCTTAATGACCTTTGTGGTGCCCGACATTGTCAAAGTCTTTGAGCATACCGACCAAGCCTTGCCCTTATTGACCCGTATGATGATGGGTATGAGTGCATTTATTCGCCATGCATGGCCGTTTTTGTTGGTGGGGACGGTTGGTGGAATATTCTTGCTGATGCGTTTTGTTCGTACCGAGGCCGGTCGTTATGCGTTTGATCGGTTGGTATTGCGTCTGCCGCTGTTTGGCAAATTAAGCCGAGGCATTAACTCGGCGCGTTTTGCCAGCACATTGTCGATTTTGTCACAGTCTGGTGTGCCGTTGGTCGATGCACTGCATATTGGGGCTGCGGTCTCGAGCAATTGGATGATTCGGGATGCCATTATTGTGGCGGCCGAAAAAGTCACCGAAGGCGGTAACTTAGCCAGCCAACTTGAGCGATCAGGGTTTTTTCCACCCATGATGGTGCAAATGATCAGAAGTGGTGAGGCTTCTGGCGAACTTGAGTCGATGTTGGCGCGTGCAGCCTTGATGCAAGACCGTGAAGTCACCACCTTAATTGGTACATTGTTGGCCTTGTTAGAGCCATTAATGTTGGTATTTATGGCCGGCATTGTGTTGATGATTGTGATGGCGGTCATGCTGCCGATTGTCAACATGAACAATCTAGTCGGCTAACGTCGATTATGCTTCAATCCCTATACTCCGCTCATGATTGAGTGGTTCGTTTTGAGCAAAGGACGATGATGAATTTAAAGACACTCAGCACCCGTCAACAGTCGGGTTTCACCCTCATTGAAGTGATGGTGGTTGTGGTCATTTTGGGTATCTTGGCTGCCTTGATTGTGCCCAATGTGATTGGACAGGGCGATAAAGCCCGTGTGGGAACGACCAAGTCAACCTTATCGACTGTGGCAAACTCGTTAGACCTATATAAGTTAGATAATCATCAATATCCCACCACGCAAGAGGGGCTAGATGCCTTGATTCATCAGCCAGCCAATGCCAAAAATTGGCTACAAGGGGGCTATATCAAAGGGGGGATGCCCAAAGATGGTTGGGGCAATGACCTGCAATATGTTGCACCGGGTAGCAACGGCCAAGCTTATGACCTGTACTCGTTTGGTGCAGATGGCAAAGAGGGCGGCGAAAACGAAGATGCCGAGATTGTTCACGTTCAATAATCACGTGACTGATCACCATAAAAAGACCGCTAGCCGGTCTTTTTTGATGT
>JBEANQ010000144.1:0-6361 GCA_041165345.1 Pseudomonadota bacterium | reverse complement strand
CGCCGCACAAAGCGCAAAAACTCGGGGTTATGATTGTTACGCCGAAACGCACGCGGCACTTCACGTTTGATTTTGCTAATAATCGACAGACCTATTGGGTTATGCCACCACGCGGTCATGGTCGGTCGCACCAACGGCGACAACAACAGTAAACGTTCGACCATGGGGGTTTTGCGCCGCGCACTATGGCTCAACACATGGTCGAGCCAAATTGCCCCCCCAGTGCTTTGACCAATGCCTAACCACGGCTGTGGCAAATCTTGCGGCGATTGCTGCTCAGCCCAACGGCGTAGGTCATTTAACACCTGTTGATACATCGAAAATTCACGAATGCTGGCTTGTGGCCCATTGGATAGCCCATGACCGGGCAAATCGTAGGTGATGACCGCAAAGCCTTCGGCCAGTAGCTCGGCAATCATGGGTTGATAAATCGCACTATGCTCTAAATAGCCATGAATGAGCCAAACTGTGCCCAAACACACTGATAAGGGCCGAAACACCTGTACATGAATGCGGTGATCACCCGCCCGCAAATACCCTTGGTCGTGGTGAGCGTGTAATTGATCCAAACCATATAACGCGCGATACCCTGCCAATGCAGGCTCTATCGCCGCCGCATGTAGCCGCAAGGGCGATAAGGTACGCGGTGTACGTTCGCGGTCTGGCGCAGGCAACGCTGTTTGACGCAGTTGTTCAGGATGCTGAAACGGTAATGGAGCAGGCATTAAGGCACCTCACGGCAATTGGTTTCACCCACCCACAGGTCACGAATGGTGGCCGCCAACTCATGGATGGCGCGTCGAGTATGAACCAAATTACGACGATCCGGCCACCATGGCGCAGGGTCACCGGGCAATGGTGCAACCACGGGCACAGTATCAATGCCATTCATGGCAAATAGGCGTCTGGCACGGGGCATATGGTAGGCGTCTGTGACCAGCTCGACACGAGGCGCTCCTCCTTGTTTTTGCAGCAATAAAGCACTAAATCTTGCGTTTTCGCAGGTGTTCATGCTGCGTTTTTCAAGCAGCGCCGCATCGACACCTTGTGCCAATAGCCACTCCCGCATCCATGGTGCTTCAACCCCGCTGAGCACAATCGGTAAACCTGTTGATTGATGCTGTAAGATTGCTTGCGACAAGCGCAGTTGCGAAAATACATTGGGCACAATTTGACGCTGATAATCACGCCCTAAGCCCCCTCCAAGCACCACAATCACTTGAGCCATTCGCCATGTCTGACCGTTGATGGTGGCACTGGCATTGGGTAATGCCACGTTGTGCAAGGTAGTTTTAGGCAGCAAGGCTTCAATGGTGCGTACCGGCAAACTGTCCAGCATACGATTGACGTCGGTGGGGCTAAGCGCCGAACGTACAGGGTCCAGTGGCGATTCCTCTGGTTGGGTCGCTTGCCATGCGGCTGAGCCGGTTTCAAGGGTCTGTTGTTCGTTGACTAACGCGCCGACCTCATGCGCCGCAGCCGCAACCGGATCAACGTGATAGTCCACTTGATTCAGCCCCCACAACACCACCGTCGACAAAAACGGCGTGCTGATCGACATGACCAATAGCATCAATAAAATGACCAGCAGAATACCCCGACGCAACCAGCGTCTGAGTATTACCAGCAGTCTTGCCTTCATGCACACTCACCTGTCACAGGGTTGAATAGGCGCTGCACATCGACCGGTTCACGCGACAACACCACACCAAACTGATGTTGCACCGCATCACAGACCGCATCAGATAACGCATATACATCTGACAACTGCCCACGCTGTAGATTGACCAGCACCAGCGCTTGTTTGACATACATGCTGACCGGCCCCAATGGCCGCCCACGCCAACCTGCTTGATCAATTAACCAACCAGCCGCCAATTTAATCTGACCATCTGGCTGCACATAGCCGCCTAACTGCGGATAGCGTTGCTTTAAGGTGGCATATTGCGCAGCATCCACCACGGGATTTTTAAAAAAACTGCCGGTGTTGGGAATCACTGCGGGATCGGGCAATTTGCTGGCACGAATCTGACAAATCGCCCGCGACACTGACGTTGGTGTGGGATGCCGTCCGGCCAAGGCAGTGACATCACCATAGCCCAACACCAGTTGGGCACGACGTGACAGCGCAAAACGAACGCGGGTGATGATCCAACGATTGGGCTGTTGCTTAAACACACTGTCACGATAGGCAAAAGCGCATTCGTGCGGCCAAAACGTGCGCAACTCGCCGGTGTGTTGATCCATCGCCACCAATGAATGTAGACGGTCGGCCACTTCAACCCCATAAGCACCAACGTTTTGGATCGGACACGCGCCCACTGTACCGGCAATCAATGACAGGTTTTCTAGCCCATACCAGCCCTGTTGCAAGGTGTACAACACAAAGGGATGCCACGGTTCACCGGCCATGGCTTCTACAATCACGTCATCGCCATGTTGCGCCCACACCTGAACCCCACGCAGTGCGGGTCGAATCACCACCGCCTCAAGGTGCGGGGGCAAGAGTACGTTACTGCCACCGCCCAGCACCCACAACGGCAACCGCCGCGCCAGCACCGAGCGCAACACTTGTTGCAATTGGTCTTCAGTGCTGACACAGGCCAAAAAACGCGCCGTACAGGGCAGACGCATCGTATTGAGGTGGTCGAGTTTGGCGTGTTCAATCAGTTGCATGAGGCTGCCCCTCTCCAATATGCCAACCACCATCCGCTATCACAAGTGCCTGCACGTGCCATCGGCTGACGTAACACAGCACCAGCAGTAGGTGAACAGCAAATACTGCCCAAACAAACCCATAACACACGTTTTGGAATAGCCACAGGGGTGATCCGCTCCGTTTGATTCATCATCAGTATAGCCCGAGTATAGCCTAGCACTGCTGTTCGGGCATCGGTTGGCATGGCACAATCGGTAGGTGTTGTACTGGGTAGTGTATTGAGCCTGTCATGGCTTGTCTCTCGACCATTCACAGGGCTATATCATGCAAGGATTCACGTTTGACACCGTCCGCCAGATTGTCTGCGCCAGCGGTAGCCGCCACCAGATCGGGACGTATTGCCAACAACTGGGCATTCGCCATGTGTTGCTGATCACCGACGCAGGGATTCTACGGTTTAATTTGCACCATGACGCCCTTGCTAGCCTTGCGCAGGCTGGTGTTCAAGTCACGCTGTATAGCGACGTACAAGCCGACCCACCCGACCATGTGGTACTGGCCGCCGCCCAACACGCCATTGCCGCTGGGGTTGATGGCGTGATGGGTTATGGTGGCGGTAGCTCGATGGACGTGGCCAAACTGATCGCTTTGTTGGCCTGCCCCACACAACAGCAACAACTGGCCGACATTTACGGCGTGGGCAATGTCAAAGGGCCGCGCCTGCCGTTAATTCAAGTGCCCACCACCGCAGGGACAGGCTCTGAAGTCACCGCTGTGGCAATTGTCACCACTGGTGCCACCAGCAAAATGGGCGTGGTCTCGCCCGTCTTGATGGCTGACATGGCCATCTTAGATGCCGAACTCACCACCGGCTTGCCCCCCACGATTACCGCAGCGACTGGCATTGACGCCATGGTTCATGCGATTGAAGCCTACACCAGCAAACATAAAAAAAACGCCTATGCCGACCTCTTGGCGCGGGAGGCACTCCGCCTATTAGATGCTCACCTACAAACCGCCATTCATGACGGCCAAAACCTGATTGCACGGCAAAACATGCTGCTGGGTGCCATGCTGGCTGGTCAAGCCTTTGCCAATGCACCGGTTGCAGCGGTTCATGCCTTAGCCTACCCGCTGGGCGGCCACTACCACATCTCGCATGGGTTATCGAACGCCTTAGTCTTAATTGAGGTGCTGCGTTTTAACCTGTCGCATGCCGCTCCCTTGTATGCCGAACTGTTTAAAGTGTTTGTGCCCAGCGCCGAAGGCAGCAACGACACCTTAGCCCACGCCCTGATTGAACGCCTAGAACAACACATTATTAACAGTGGCCTGCCGCGCCGCCTGCGTGACCTCAACGTCATAGCGGATCATTTACCCACGTTAGCCAGCGACGCCATGAAACAAACCCGCCTACTGACCAACAACCCCCGCGAGCTGTGCGAAGCCGACGCCCTCGCCATTTATCAGGCAGTGTTTTAATGAGCCGTCCTCAGCCACACCACCGCAACGACTATGCGCATTTTGTTGACCTCACCACCCGCTGGGCAGACAACGATATGTATGGTCACGTCAACAACGTCATGTATTACAGCTACTTTGACACCACCGCTAACCGCTATTTAATTGAATACGGCGGCCTTGATATTCATCAAGGTTCAGTGATTGGTTTAGTGGTGGATTCTGGCTGTTGCTATTTTGCACCGTTGGCCTTTCCGGACCGACTGCAAGGCGGCTTACGAATCGCCCATATTGGCTCATCCTCCGTACGTTACGAGATTGCTATGTTTAAGGCTGGCGAAGACCATGCCGCCGCCCAAGGGCATTTTGTTCATGTGTTTGTCGATCGGGACAGCCGCAAACCCGTGCCCATTCCTGCCCCCATGCGGGATGCCTTAAATCAGATTTTACGCCCATGACCAACCCACACATGACTCGTTCTGCCCAGCCCAAAAGCCGTCGTAATCCCAGAGGTTACGCGCTGGGGCTGACCGTGATGCTGCTCTGTGTCGGCAGTGTGTTGCTGCTGGGGCGCTCGTATGGCCTATTGATCAACCTGTTTGTGCTGTTTTTTGCCTTGCCGATGCTACTGACGCATGTCTATCAGTTACTGCGGCAGCATGATACCAGCCACTGGCATGTATTAGCGGCATCGGGCTTGAGTGTGGTTGGGGTCATCGTGGCTGGTGCAATCAACTGGATGACCTCATGAGGCTCTGCGGCCTTCAGACTAAATAGCCAAACGACGGACACTCTGCCCGCAAACAGGGCTATTTTTTGCGCTCAGACTATTATATGATGACCATCATCTAAAGAGATGAACACCATGGCCAGAACCTCCCTTGCGCAAAAACAAGCCACTCACGACCGTATTGTCGAAGCGGCGTCGCGGGCTATTCGGCGCAGTGGGTATGACGGGACAGGCGTGGCCGACATTATGAAAGATGTCGGCCTCACGCACGGTGGGTTTTATCGGCATTTTGCCTCCCGCGAAGCCATGCTAGCCGCCGCCGCTGATCGCGCGGGCTTAGAGTCACTCGTTGCATCGCAACAGGTGGCGTGTTCAGTCCCTGCCGAACAAGCGCTACTGTCTCTGTTGCAGGCTTATTTATCCGACCCACATGTGAATGCGATTGAAACCGGTTGCCCGATTGCGGCATTGGGTTCAGAAATGCCGCGCCAAGCCCCCGAGGTGCGTCGTGCGGCCACGCATCGTATCCAGCAAATGATTGACCTAATTACACAAACGATTGCATCCGCGCCCCAAGATCTGACCCAAGACCACACCGAAGAAGCGCTGTTTTTTTTGGCAACGGCTGTGGGTACACTGCTGTTAGCACGCGCCGTAGACGACCCTGTACTCAGTGAGTCGTTTCGGCAAACCACGTTGCGCCATTTCTCCACGCCATCGTCTTAATCTCAGATCAATCTGAGGGTTAAACGATACGTTTTATCGCCAAAAAAGATGATGAACATCATCTAAGTGTAGCATCCACCCACCCCCGAGGTTTGACCATGAACACTCAAAAAAAACCCATCGCCCTTGTGACCGGCGCATCTTCTGGCATTGGTGCAGTCACCGCCAAACGCTTGGTGGCCGCCGGATACACCGTCTATGGCACCAGTCGTAAAGGCGTGTCGATTGACCCATCGTTTCAGATGTTGTGTTTAGATGTCACGGTTGACGACGCTGTTGCTGCCTGTGTTCAGACGGTCATCGCACGCGAAGGACGGATCGACCTGTTGGTCAACAATGCCGGTTTTGGTGTCGCGCCCAGTGGTGCAGAGGAAAGCTCACTGACGCAGGCGCAGGCCATTTTTGATACTAATTTTTTTGGCACCGTGCGGATGACTCACGCAGTGATTCCCCATATGCGACTACAAGGGGCTGGGCGTATTATCAATATTGGGTCTGTGCTTGGTTTTTTACCCATGCCGTTTATGGCGATGTATGCCGCAACCAAACATGCCATCGAAGGATATTCTGAATCACTTGATCATGAATTACGCACCCAAGGCATTCGGGTGATGATTGTAGAGCCTGCCTTTACCAAAACCTCATTTGAGGCAAATGCGCTTGAGCCAGATTGCAAACGTCCCGAATATGACGCCATCCGACAGCACTTAGCCACCCACATGAAGCAGCAAATAGCGATGGGCGACTCTCCAGATGTGGTGGCCGAAACCGTGCTTAAAGCAGCA
>JBEANQ010000143.1:0-6371 GCA_041165345.1 Pseudomonadota bacterium | reverse complement strand
GGGTATTTAAGCCCAACACCATGGCTGACCAAACGCTTTGCCGAACCCAATGATGGTCTTGTGGGGGTAAACAGTGCCGCATTAGAGGGCGCACAAGATTGGGTATGGATGCCTGTCACGCATCTCACTTTAACCGTGAATACGGCGGTACAACGCCAAGTGATGTGGTTTTTGCACACGGGTCATTTTTTTCATGCTGATGAGACACCTGTACAAGCAACGCCAACAGTGCCTTAATTGCTATTGAGGGTGTAGGTTTATGGGCGATCCTTATGCTGCCAGATATACCAATCCGGTGCATTCCACACCCAGTACCCAGCTTGCCCTGTTTGACCACACCATGCACCACCACCCCAATACCCATAATCATGATATTGCCCATATTGGCTTTGATCTTGTGGGCAATGCATCACTTGTATGAGGTGGCTATAACGTCCATCTGCTGACTGTTTTGCAGTTGGTGCGAGGGCTTGCAAAATGGGAGTTGCATGAAGGTTTGAATCAGCCCACACGGGAGATATGACAAAAAGAAGGTGTAGACCACTTAGTATGACAGCAGTCCAGCGTGTCAAAAAAACGATCCTTTCGCGTCGCCAAGGCAATGGTAGGTGTGTTGAGGTCGTCATAGACCCTCCAAGCGTGTTGTTGTTTTGAATGAGCTGATGCTGACCTTCTCGGTCGACACATCTGCCAAGTTCAAATAATGCCGTGATCTTTCACGTACTGCATGGGTTTTTTTCAGCGTAACCCAGTCATTTGCGTGCGTTGTGACACGTTTTTGCAATAAAGATGGTATTTAATGTGATGTGCTGCTAGAATCTGCGCACGCACTTTTTAAGTTCATTGCCTGAACTCAACATCACCCGCTGCGCGTTGACGTCCATCCAAGATAGGACATTTCTCTCGCGCCTGCCGCCAGTCATCTGGCACACCCCTCAGGCCTCGGCTGCAAGCACTCGTGCGTGACATAAGCATCGCCTCTATCCGTAAACCCCCGCCGACAGGAGTTGGTAGATCGGTTTCACGCGTCAGGTCGATGCTCCAATTGATCCTATTTTACGGAGCGTCCCGACGGGGCGATACTCTCTATGAGTCTGACTTTTTCTGATTTTGCCATTGCCGATTCCCTGAAGCAGGGCCTGATCGATCTCGAATTTGCAACACCCACTGATGTACAAGCCGCTGCCATTCCATTGGCACTTGAAGGCCGTGATTTGCTCGTATCGAGCCAAACCGGTAGTGGTAAAACCATCGCGTTTTTGTTGCCTTCACTAAACCATTTGGCTGCAAATGAACAACCACCGATGTCGGTTCGTTTAAAGTCGCTGCCTGCACCGTCTGTTTTGGTGTTGTGCCCAACGCGTGAATTGGCGCAACAGGTCAGCCAAGATGCCATTAACTTGGTGCGCCATGTCCGTGGTGTGCGGATTGCCAGCGTCATGGGTGGCATGCCGTTTGGTAAGCAAATTGCGCAATTAAAAGGCGCGCAAGTGGTTGTGGCCACACCAGGTCGTCTGCTGGACTTGGTAAACCGTCGTCAGTTGTCATTGACTGATGTGCGTACCATGATTTTGGACGAAGCTGACCGCATGTTGGACTTGGGCTTCTCGGAAGACCTCGAAGCCATTAGCGATTTGGCCATTGATCGTGAACAAACCCTGATGTTCTCGGCCACTTTTGCCGACCGTATCTTGCGTTTGGCCAGCAAAATGACCAAAGACGCTGAGCGCATTGCATTGCAAGGCGAACATGCGGCCAATGCCGACATTACCCAGACGCTGCACTGGACTGATGGCTTTGAACACAAGAAAAAATTGCTAAACCATTGGTTAAATGACGAAAGCGTCAATCAAGCGGTGGTTTTTGCCAGCACCCAACAAGACACCGACATGCTGGCTGAAGAGCTAGAAGCGCTGGGTCACCAAGTGGTTGCCCTACATGGTGCAATGCCACAAGCGGTGCGTAACCGTCGCATTCGTACGTTGCGTGAAGGCCGTGCGCGTGTATTGGTTGCAACCGATGTTGCGGCGCGTGGTTTGGACGTTCCAGCCATTAGCCACGTCATTAACTTTGGCTTGCCCATGAAGAATGAAGACTACGTTCACCGCATTGGTCGTACAGGCCGCGCGGGTCGTTCGGGTCAAGCCATCACCTTGGCCACGCATCGTGAGCGCAGCAAGATTCGTTCACTCGAAGAGTATTTAAACTCACGTCTGCCTGTGAGCGTGATTGCCGGTCTTGAGCCAAGCCCACCACCAGAAGGCGGCGCACGTCGTTCGGGTGGCGGTGGCCGTAGCTATGGTGGCGGTGCAGGTGCCGGTCGTGGTCGTCCAGCAGGTGGTTCATCGTATCGTGGCGGCGAAGGCCGTAGCGAAGGTGGCTATCGTGGTCGTAGCGAAGGCAGCAGCGAGCGTCCAGCGTATCGCAGTGAAGGCAGCAGCGAGCGCCCAGCGTATCGTAGCGAAGGCAGCAGCGAACGCCCAGCGTATCGCAGTGACTCCGCATCAACTGGTAACCGTGAAGGCCGTAGCGAAGGCGGCTATCGTGGTCGTAGCGAAGGCAGCAGCGAACGCCCAGCATACCGCGACCGTGACAGCAGCAGCGCCCCACGCAGCTACAACCGTGACGGTGCATCGGCAGCTCCACGTGGCGAGCGTGATGGCAACCGTGGCGACTACGGCAACCGCAGCGCAGGCAGCGAACGTCCGGCGTATCGTGACCGTGACAGCAGCAGCGCCCCACGCAGCTACAACCGTGATGGCGCAGCAGCAGCCCCACGTGGCGAGCGTGACGGCAACCGTGACGGTGGCTATCGTGGCCGTAGTGAAGGTAGCAGCGAACGTCCTGTCTATCGCGACCGTGAAGCGGCAGCGGCAGCAGCACCTCGCAGCGATCGCCCACGTCGTGACTATCAATCGGGCAACCGTGATGACCGTTTTGAACGCCAAAACCGTAACGAACGCACCGATGCACCACGCCGCAAGCGTGAAGACTAAGTCTTCATTGTGATGCTGGACATGCGCTGATCCGATTGAACGAGTCAGCACAGCGCCGGAACTTTGTGTTCCGGCGTTTTTTTTTGCAAAGATGGCCTGTTGCCCGCCAAACTGCCGTATGCTTCACTCAAACAACGCGTGGCGGTCGTCCTTGCCATGGCCGCATATGCCCTGCAATGATTTTTTGCATGAAGGAGCCTTCACATGCCCTACTTATTTGCCTTTTTGGTCGCCGCAAATGCTGTGTTTATGGGCTATCAATTGCTCAAAGAAAAAGAACCCAGCTTGGTAGCACCGATTCAGATTGATCAAAAAAATCAAAACTTTCCCAAGGTTATTGAGCTCGCACCTCGTTAAATCAACGGCCAAAGGGTCATCCCACTGTCCCCATCTCAGATGCTGACAAAAGGGCCACCAAATCGTTTCTGATCAGCGCATCGGATCGTGATACATTTCGTTTTATATTTTGTTACTGATTGCTCTCTGCATGACTGATTCTTTATCTGCCGCCGCTGGGGCTGATACCGGCGGATCGTCCAGCACTGCACCCCTGATTCGTGTTCGCAACTTGGTGTTTCATCGGGGTGATCGTCCGATTTTTGATGGCGTGAATCTCGACATTCATCGAGGTCGGATTACCGGCATCATGGGGCCGTCGGGCACCGGAAAAACCACGCTGTTACGCTTAATCGGCGGCCAATTGCTGCCCGATGCAGGCGAAGTCTGGTTTGACGACCAGCGCATCGACACCTTGGGGCGTGCCGAACTGTTTAAAGCACGGTCGCGCATGGGCATGTTGTTTCAAAGTGGTGCGCTGTTTACCGACATGACGGTGTTTGAAAACGTGGCTTTTCCGCTGCGTGCGCATACCCGTTTGCCCGAAAATCTGATTGAAGAATTGGTCGCACTCAAGCTTGAGGCGGTCGGTTTGCGCGGCACTGAGCAGTTGATGCCGGCCGAGTTGTCGGGTGGCATGAACCGACGGGCTGCCTTGGCACGGGCGATTGCCCTTGACCCTGAGCTGATCATGTATGACGAGCCCTTTGCTGGCCAAGACCCGATTGTGATGGGCGTATTGGTGCGACTGATTCGCACCCTGCGCGAGTCGCTCGGACTAACCAGCATTATTGTGTCGCATGATGTCGATGAAACCCTGTCGATTGCAGACTATGTCTATGTGATTGCTGAAGGCCGTGTGATGGGCGAAGGCACACCCGATCAATTACGCGCCTCGACCTCACCGTTTATTCGGCAGTTTTTAAATGGTGATGCTGAAGGGCCGGTGGCGTTTCAATACAGCCAAACGCCATATTTGCAGCTTAACCACGGAAGCACACCATGAATGCGGTGCAACGCCTTGGGCGTGAAGTCATTGACCGTGTGGAAGGCATCGGTGCGGCCACTCTCATGCTGTGGCGAACCTTGTGGGCGTTGCCGTCGCGGCAAGGATTTGGCCTGTTTGTTGAACAAATGCATCGAGTTGGCGTGTTATCGCTGCTGATTATTGTGGTGTCTGGCCTGTTTATTGGCTTGGTGCTGGGCTTGCAGGGCTATACCATTTTGGTCAAGTACGGCAGTCAGCAAGCGCTAGGCACTATGGTCGCTTTGACCTTGGTGCGTGAATTAGGGCCGGTGGTGACGGCGTTATTGTTTGCCGGTCGGGCAGGGTCAGCACTGACCGCCGAAATTGGCCTGATGAAAACCACCGAGCAACTGGCCAGCATGGAAATGATCGGGGTTGACCCGTTGCGCCGGATTATCTCGCCACGGTTGTGGGCGGGTATCGTCAGCTTGCCCATTTTGGCGCTGATTTTTTCGGCGGTCGGTATTTTGGGTGGCAAGTTTGTCGGGGTCGATTGGTTAGGGGTGTATGACGGATCGTTCTGGGGAAACATGCAATCTAATGTGCAGTTTTACGACGATATTGTGAATGGCGTGATCAAAAGCGCAGTGTTTGGCGTGGTCTGTAGTTGGATCGCGGTGTACCAAGGTTATGCCTGTATGCCTACGTCACAAGGTATTTCAACCGCCACCACGCGTACGGTGGTGTATTCGTCCCTCAGTGTTTTAGGGCTAGATTTTGTTCTGACTGCGGTCATGTTCGGAGGATGATGATGAGAACACGGACCAGTGAAATTTCGGTCGGCGTCTTGGTGATTTTGGGTGCGGTGGCGTTATTTTTTTTAGCCATGCGCGTCAGTGGGTTAACCAGCAATATCAGCAGTAATGGTTATACCGTACAGGCACATTTTAGCAATATTGGCGGTCTGACCGACCGTGCCAAAGTCACCATGAGTGGTGTGACCATTGGCCGCGTGACCAGTATTCGCTTAGACCCGAAACGCCAAGATGCCTTGGTCGAATTAAAGATTAATGCTGACGTGAAAGAGATCAGCACAGACGCAGCAGCCAGTATTTTGACTTCAGGCTTGTTGGGTGAGCAATACATTGGGATTACGCCAGGTGCTGACTCCACATTCTTAAAAAACGGTGACGAAATTGAACTCACTCAAAGTGCGCTAGTGCTAGAAGATCTGATTGGCAAGTTTCTGTTCAATAAAGCAACCGAAACACCTGCTAACACCAATCAAGCAGCCGCCACAGCGCCTGTTGCAGCCAGTGCGGATACCGGTGGTTTTTAAACCACTCACCAACCTGATTGTTTTTTGAGGATGAGAAGATGAAGACCACTGTTCAGTATCAACCCCGTACATGGGCGCTCGGCGCCTTGACCGTGGCTAGCTTATTGGCTGCTAGCAATGTGTTTGCAGCTGTTGAGCCGGCTCCTGTTTTTGTCAAACGCATCTCGGATACCTTGGTGCAACGATTGGTTGCCGAGCGTGTGGCGTACAAAAAAAACCCGACGATTTTGACCACGATTGTTCAGCAAAATATTGAACCGTATGTCGATTTTGAAGGTTTTGCCCGTGGGGTCATGGGCCGCTACTATCGCCAAGCAACGCCAGATCAGCAAAAAGCGTTTCAAGAAACGTTTAGACAAAGTCTGATTCGGACATATGCCAAAGGTTTGGCCGCTTACGACAATGAAAGCTATACCTTACGTCCGTTTGTGGCGGGTAAAGACACCACAAAAGCTGTTGTTTCAATGGACTTTAAAACGGATACCGGTACGGTTGTTCCCATTACTTACCAATTGATTCAACAAGGTGAGAGCTGGAAAGTCCGTAATTTGCAATTGAATGGCATTGATATTGGTTTGACGTTCCGTAATCAGTTTTCAAGTACGGTTGACCAAAACCGTGGCAACTTGGATGCTGCCATTAAGACGTTTATTCCAACGTCTAGCACCACAGGAAAATAAACCATGAGCGCTCAGATTCGGCTTGATGGACAGACCTTGTTTTTGATGGGACT
>JBEANQ010000142.1:0-6440 GCA_041165345.1 Pseudomonadota bacterium | reverse complement strand
GCTTGAGCGTCTGGATGTTCTATGTGAGAATCAGCAGTGTGAACGGGCATTCGTAGCGATTGCGATCGCCCTCACCTTTTATATCGTCCACGTCGAGATGACGCGATCCGGAACACCCTATCTGTTGGTGATCCAGTTCTATTCCCGTCCCCTCGATCATGACGCTTTGCAAAATGCTGTGCTTCTGTTGCAACAAACAGAATGCATGTCATCACTCATCACAAGAATCTTACACATGGATTCGTGGGACTGCTGGAGTCAGAATTGAAATACGTCGCCTCGGTCGTTGATCCTGCCATTACTGCTCGTTTGGCAGTGTTACTCTGTTGTGGACTCGCTACTGCATTAGTGGGTTGTAAAAACAATGCGTCCACCACTCCTCAATCTGCGCAAGCACCTGCCTCGATTGAGTTGGCAGCCGCTGATGTGGTCACTGCCGAAAAACGTACCCTGCAACCCAGCATTGCTATTTCTGGCACATTACAGGCTCTTCACAGCACCACTGTACAGCCACAATCAGCGGCGATTGTGCTGTCTGTTTTGGCTGATGATGGCGATCAAGTTCAGCAAGGCCAAGCGTTGGTCACACTCAATACACAAGACAGCCAGTCTCGTTTAGCACAAGCACAGGCCAATCTTGCAGCGGCTTCTGCTCAGCTGATTTTGGCACGCAGTGTGCGTGACCGAAATGGTGCATTGTATAAAAAAGGCTTTGTGTCTCAATTAGAATATGAGCGCAGCACCGCAGATGCCAATGCACAGCAAGAAAGCGTGAATGCACAAACTGCACTAGTGGCAATTTCTCAAAAAGCGGTCAATGACGCGGTGATTCGCGCACCCATGAGTGGTGTGGTGTCGAGTCGACGGGTTGAAGCCGGTCAAACGGTCGCAGCGGGTCAAACCTTGATGGAAATCATTGATCCTACAGTCATGGAGCTCAAAGGCACTGCCCCGACTCAAGCACAGCCATTTATTCAAGAAGGCCAAACCATTCGCTTTAATATTCAGGGCTTACCGCAACAATCGTTTGAGGGGAAGATTCATCGCATTAACCCTCAAATTGATCCTGCTAGCCGTACCCTGATTTTTTATGCACGGGTCAACAATACCCAACGTCTCTTACGAGCAGGGTTGTTTGCTGAAGGCGTCTTACAACATGGCACAGCTCAACAGGGTGTTGCTTTGCCACAACAAGCGATTCAAGGCGGTGATCAGCCATTTGTGTGGGTCATCCGCAATCAAAAACTGACCCGCCAGCCCACACAACTGATCAGCCAAGACCCTGTGTCAGGCTGGGCATTGGTCAGTGATATTCAGGCTGGTGAAACTATTGCTAAACTGAGTTTAGCTGAAGGTGCGCAAGGTCGTACCGCACACATCACCAAGTAAGGGTCATTGCCCGTGAGGGCTAAACCCAATGTAAAACAACAGGATGTATAGGGGATTTGTGGCATGTGGCTGACCCGTATCAGTGTGAATCACCCCGTTTTTGCCAGTATGATGATGCTGGCGCTGATGGTATTGGGTATTGCTTCATGGCAACGCATGGGCGTTGAAGAGTTCCCAAACGTCGAATTTCCCTTTGTGGTGGTTTACACCACTTATGCTGGTGCGTCACCTGAAGTGGTCGAGTCCGATGTGACCCGTAAACTTGAAGACACCATCAATACCATTGCGGGGGTCAAACAGGTCACTTCCGCATCGAGTGAAGGCTTATCAACCGTTATTATTGAATTTGATTTGGGCGTGCCCGCCAGTCTTGCCGCACAAGATGTGCGCGACAAGATTGCCTTGGTGCGACCACAACTGCGTGATGACATTGATGACCCGCTGATTGAGCGTTATGACCCCAGTGCTGCACCGGTCATTTCGGTCGCGTTTAAATCCAATACCTTGCCCATGCGCGAGCTATCAACCTACTTGAAGCAACGGGTCATTACCCGCCTACAAACCGTCACAGGTGTGGGCAAGGTTAATATGTTGGGGTCGGTTGAGCGCGAGATTCGGATTGCTGTTGATCCCCAGCGGATGCAAGCGATGGGCGTCAGTATTGATCAACTGATGTCTGTATTACGCACCGAAAACATGGAACTGCCCAGCGGCACGTTACGTCGTGGCAACCAAGAGTTAGTGGTGCAAATTCGGGGTCGGATTGCTCAGCCCCAAGCATTTGGGCGCTTAATTGTGGCGCGGCGCAATGGCGCACCCGTGTATTTAGACCAAGTCGCGACCGTTAATGATGCACAAGCAGAAGCTGAGTCGGCGGCCTTTGTCGATGGCAGCCCTGCCATTGGCATGGATATTATTAAAATTTCGGGCGCAAACGTGGTCGAGGTGGTTGATCGCACCCGTTCGGAGCTAGAAAATATTCGTAAAATTCTGCCGGCGGGTGTCGAAATGACCGTCGTAGCAGACAGCGCACGAAGTATTCGGGCGTCGCTGAAAGACGTGGTACGCACCTTGATTGAAGGCGGTGTGCTGGCGATTTTAATCGTGCTGCTGTTTTTAGGATCGTGGCGCTCGACTATTATTACTGGTTTGACCCTACCGATCGCCCTGTTTGGCACATTGGCGGTGATGTGGATGTGTGGTTTTACCATCAACATCATGACTTTGATGGCACTGTCTTTGTGTATTGGCCTGCTGATTGACGATGCGATTGTGGTGCGCGAAAACATTGTGCGCCACGCCGCTATGGGTAAGGGTCATAAACAAGCCGCACTAGAAGGTACCGAAGAAATCGGCCTTGCTGTTTTGGCAACCACCTTGACCATTGTGGCGGTGTTTTTGCCTGTGGCCTTTATGGGTGGCATTATTGGCCGGTTTTTTTACCAGTTTGGGGTGACGGTTTCGGCGGCGGTGCTGTTGTCGATGTTTGTGTCGTTTACGCTTGACCCGATGCTGTCATCAATTTGGCCAGAAGACCACAACCCCCATGCCAAGCTCAACCGCTTTGAGCGGTTTTTAAAATGGTTTTCAGATTGGCTCGACTCACTCAACGAATGGTATGCCAATGCTTTACGCTTTTGCCTCAAGTATCGATTGATCACCATGGGCGTGGCCTTGGCCTCGCTGGTGGGTGCGTTTATGTTGGCGGGTCTGATTGGTAAAGAGTTTGTCCCCACACCTGATTTAGGGGAGATGTCTGTCAAGTTTGAAACTCCTGTAGATTCCTCACTAGAGTATACCGACAGCAAAGTTGAGCAAATTACCCAGATTATTCGGTCTTATCCTGAGGTTCTCAACACCTATGCCACGATCAACAGTCTAGGCAGTCGTGGGCGTAACAAAGCACAAATTCGTATTCAACTCAAACCCAAGCAACTACGGGCACGCAATCTAGAACAACTCAACAATGACATACGTAACCGCCTACAAGGTGTTGGTGGAATTATCGTGACATCTGTGGCCTCAGCCAAAGAGTCGGTATCTGGTGGTCTTAAACCCATCTTGATTTCGATTCGGGGCACTGAGCTGTCAGAACTGCAACGTATCTCTGATGAGTTTGTAGGAAAACTCGCTAAAATTGATGGTGTGGTTGATCTTGAGTCCTCGCTCAAAGCTCCTAAACCAACGCTATCCGTCACGCTCAATCGAGATGCTGCCAGTGATGCAGGACTGTCAATTGGACAAATTGGCCAAGCCTTGCGGCCATTGCTGGCAGGTGAAAATGTCACTACATGGCAAGATGCCCGTGGCGAAAACTATAATGTCAATGTCCGCCTACCCGACGATAGCCGTCAGCGTCAGTCAGATATTCAAAATCTGTCGCTGTCAACCAGTCGAATGGATCCTGCAACAGGTCTACCGGTTATGGTGCCGTTGTCACAAGTGGCGCGCTTTGAACAAACTTATGGTGCATCACAAATTAACCGCCGTAATTTGTTCCGTGAAGTGTTGATTCAGGCCAACGTGCAAGGCCGTCCAGCGGGTGATATTGGTGATGACATTGCCAAGGTTCAGGCCAGCATGAAAATGCCAGCCGGTTATGGCTTTCAGGTCGAAGGCGCAAACAAGGACATGGCCGAGTCGATTGGTTATGCCGCCACCGCATTGATTTTGGCCGTGTTGTTTATCTACATGTTGCTGGGGTCGCAGTTCAACAGCTTCTTGTACCCTGTTGCGATTATGTCATCGTTGCCCTTGTCATTGATTGGCGTGTTCTTTGCGCTTTATGCCTTTGATAGCACCCTGAATATTTTCTCGATTATTGGGATTATTATGCTGATGGGGCTGGTGACCAAAAACGCCATCTTGCTGATTGACTTCATTAAAAATGCAGTCGATAACGGCGATGACCGTGAAAACGCCATTATTGAAGCTGGTCGCACTCGCCTACGCCCCATTCTCATGACCACCACTGCAATGGTTATGGGTATGGTGCCATTGGCGTTGGGGCTGGGTGAAGGGGCTGAGCAGCGTTCGCCCATGGCTCACGCAATTATCGGCGGCGTGTTGACCTCGACTTTACTGACGCTAGTGGTGGTGCCGGTTATCTATACCTATTTAGATGACATGAAACGCCTCACGCTGCGGATGATCAACCGTGTTAAGTACCGCAACAGTGTGCGGGGACGTTATCACTAAACCGGTTGTTGTCATTCAAAAACCGCAGCTTAGGCTGCGGTTTTTTGCATCGTAGGCTTGCTACAGGGTCGTCAGACTTAATAGCCTGCATTGGTCAATGTGGCTTGCCGAATCGTGATGCTTTGTTCTGGCGTGACATATGTATGCTCATCGACGGGTGAATCTTGGGTCAGTCGTAAACGCTGTTGATTGAGGGTCACGATTCCCGTTGCAGCTTGTACGGTTATTCCTGAACAAGGGTTGGTGGTGGTGCGTTGATCACAGGCATACACCGACCATGTGTTTTTCTGCTCATCAAACACACGCAAGGTTGCTTCGGTGACCTGATTGTTTTTGGTCAATACAGTCCAGCGTACAGAGGGCTTAAAGGTTTTTTTAAGCTCGTCGGCGTCGTCTTGGCGTTGACCAGCAAAAGAATAACTGGTGCTGCCATCACTGAGCCCCGTCCACGACATCATGAGGTTAAACCCTGCCACGACCGGATTTTCTGCCGCAACACTGGCCACCTGATACCCCTGTGGACGGCGCTGCAACGTACCCGTCACATTGCCAAACACACTGAGGTTGCTTTGATCTAAAAACACTGCTTGGTTAAATGCCAAGGACAATGAGCGGTCATTGGCTACGTTAACAGCGCAAAATTGCCCCATTCCAATCGTGCATGTACCGCTGGTGATCGTGTTGGGATTAGTGGTGGTGTCGGTCTTGACCAAGTCCAGTTTAAGTTGCTGATCAACCAATGACGTATAGCCATACAGCCCATGCTGGTTAGTACCTTGTATATACAGCAACCCTCCATAGCCATTCGTCAAGCTGTACAACGGCTGAACCACAACACCATTGGCCAAGATTGAGCCTGACCATGCCTTGGGTAAAGCGCTGGCATCTGCCGGAATGACGATTGATTTTCCCGTGAGCGTTCCTTCTAAAATATTGGGTGTTTGTCCAATCTTAATCAACGCATTCTGTGGTGCAAGCACCGTGGGCGTATTCAGTTGTACAATATTAGAAACCCACTGCTGATCTGAAAACCGATCTAAAGCCGATGGCGCAGTATTGGACAGTATCTCTATGGTGTCTAATTTTTGTTGATTAAAGGCAACCGTCATCTGATCTTGCAAACTGATTCCACGTTGCAACACCACGTTACTACATGATTGGCAGCTATAAACAGTGGCGGAATCTAGCCCTTGATCTACATACATGACCCGCTGCACTTGCTGGGTCAGTTCGTTAAAATGCACCACAATCGCATCGCCTGCGGCACGCTGACCATTTTGACGCTGAAAAAACGTGTATGCGGTGGTTACGGGGTCAACCTGATGATGCGTCACCGAAAAGCCATCGGTATCAGGTTGTAGTACCACCGAACCACCAAAAGGACTAAACGTTGTGGTACCTGTTGCCGTGACAGCGGGTGGAGTAATTGTTGGTGTGGTCGTCACTAGTGCATCGGTTGTCGTGCCGCCGTCTGAGGAACCACCACAACCCGTCAATGCCGCCATGACCATCAGGGTCAAATAATGTTGTGGACGAGGTAAATACATCAAAAAATTTCCAGTGCTTGTTTTAGGTGGACGCATCTTAACGCAGTGATTGCCGTTTAAACAGACGATTCATACCGCCCCTTACCACTCACGCCACTCGCTGGCAGGCCCTTCACCCTCGCCATATTGTGTCCAATCCAGACCGATGGCACTGCTGATGTGATTAAACAACGCGCACAAGTCTTCGCGCTCGCCGGTTTCAATGAGGCCATCAATCTGGTCATTTAAATCGTTTAAGGCTTCTACCGCCTGCTGCATGGCCGCCAGTTGATCGGCTGGGGTTGCGCCCTGCCCCAATTGGCTCAG
>JBEANQ010000141.1:0-6520 GCA_041165345.1 Pseudomonadota bacterium | reverse complement strand
TGCGCATCGTTGCAGAGTCCAGCCACCGTCCGGATGCCGACTACCGCACCGATGCGCAGGCCACGCGCCTACATGAGCTGGTGGCTCGGCTCAAACTGAGCCATATTCATATTGGCGGTAACTCGATGGGGGGGCATATCGCCATGGCGTATGCAGCCAAGTACCCCAAAGAAGTCGGCAGTCTATGGCTGCTCGATGCGGGGGGTGTGTGGAGTGCGCCACCAGCGGAAGTGTTTTTGACCTATCAGCGTACCGGTGTTCATCCGTTGTGGGTGCATGATGTGGCCGATTACAAGCGGGTTTTTTCAATCGTCATGACCCAACCACCCTTTGTGCCCAGTCCAATTTTGGCGGTGATGGCACAGCCAAGCATTGCCAACGAAGCCTTAGAGCGCAAAATTTTGCCGGTTTTAACCCAAGATGGTATTGAAAGCCGTGCCAAAGGGTTAACCATGCCCACCTTGATTGTATGGGGGGATCAGGATCGGGTGTTAAACCCCAAAGCCGCCGAGATTTTAAAAGGGCTGATTCCGTATTCACGGGTCATTATGATGAAAGGCATTGGACATTTGCCCATGCTCGAGGACGTGAACCAAACGGCTGAAGATTATTTAGAGTTTCGGCGCTCGTTAAACCGTTAAGCGTAAATCTGTGGTCAAGATGCTAAAAAGCCCGAGCTGATCGGGCTTTTTAGGGTCTCAGCGTTGCTTATTTGGCTGGCTCTAAGGCGTCATAGCCAATCTCAACACGGCGGTTTTCAGCCCATGCGTCATCGGTGTGGCCTTCGTTGACCGGTTTTTCTTTGCCATAGCTGACCACGTCAATTTGGCTGGCGGCTGCGCCATTGGTGACCAAAAAGGCTTGGACTGCTTTGGCACGGCGTTCACCGAGCGCCAAGTTGTATTCGCGTGTGCCGCGTTCGTCGGTGTGACCCACCAAAGTGACGCGTGCGCTGGCGTTTTGTGCCAAGTAGCGTGAATGTGCATTGAGCGTACCAAAGTCTGTTTGGCTTAAGTCGCTGCTGTCGTAGTCAAAATGCACCACACGGTTGGCCAGCGCCGCCCGCATGGCATCCATTGGACTGGTACCTGAGCCATTCGATCCCGCTGTATTATCGCCCATGCCTTGACCATTTAGACCGCTAGCGTCACCCATGCCTGTGGTGTTGGCACCGGTTGAGCCATTGGCGTTATTGGTATTGTCACCCGTGGGCAGCGTTGTGGTGGTGCCCGTGGTAACGGGTTTTTTGCTGGCACAGCCAGTCATGACCATGGCAACAGCAAGGGTGGGAATCAACAACCATTGAACGTGTTTCATGGGAGAGTACTCCTGTTGTGAAAAGCAATCTGTTGTAACAAGCCATCTTGCTCAACAATGGTGATCGACCGGCCGTTCGCTGCTTCATCTAAAGCAGGAGTGCGGTATGAAAGGCGATGTGGTCAATACACCGCTATACAGATCCCTTAGCGTAAAATCGGTGCCCATGCAGGTTCACGGACTTCGCCTTTTTCGCTGGGCAGACGCATCCGAAAACGGCCATCGGTGGACATGACCGACAGCAGGCCACGATTGCCTTCACGGGTGGCATACACCACCATTTGACCATTGGGTGAGAAGCTAGGCGATTCATCAAGGGGCGTGGGGGTTAACACACTCATGATGCCCGAGGCCATGTCCATCAGTGCAATTTGAAACTGTTGTCCGGCTTCACGATGCACCAAAGCCAACGATTGGCCGTCGGCGCTTAAGCTACCGCGTGCATTAAAGCTGCCTTTAAAGGTCAGGCGTTTGGTGGTTCCGCTGGCCAGATCATAGCGATAAATTTGCGGCGAGCCACCACGGTCAGAGGTAAACACAAACGATTGACCATTGGGCGCATAGCGCGCTTCGGTGTCAATAGCGCTGTCATTGGTGAGCCGACGAATTTTTTTAGTGCCAAGATTCATTAGATAAATCTCTGGGTTGCCATCCATTGAGGCGGTCAGCAACATGCTTTGACCGTCGGGTGAAAACGACGGTGCGCCATTAAGTCCCTTAAATTGCGCCAAGGTTTCGCGGCTGCCACTAGCAAGGTCTTGTAAATAAATGGCAGGCCGGCCGGTTTCAAACGAGACATAGGCCACTTTACGACCATCAGGCGTCCATGCGGGCGACAAAATAGGTTCGGGGGATTCTAATACCGTGCGCGGTTGTTGGCCGTCACTGTCGGCCACTTGCAGGGTGTATTTGAGCTTACCTTCGGGTCGATCACGCAGTACATAGGCAATCCGTCCCGAAAAATCGCCAGCAATACCGGTTAATGCTTGAAAAATTTTGTCTGCAATTAAGTGGCCTGCTTCACGCATCCGACCGGCTGGCACATTGATTTGCTCACCCAAAATGCGCGTGCCTTTTTGGATGTCCATCAATTCAAATTGGACTTGGGCATCGTTGCCCACCGCACGTACTTGACCTACCACCACATAGGGCACACCAGCGCTTTGCCATGCGGGTAGGCTGATTTCTTGCGAGCGTGTAGGGCGTTCGGGCAGGTTGGCCGAGCTGGCAAATTTGCCAGAGCGTTGCAGGTCGCTTTGAATAATCGGTTGTAGCACGCTGTCCGACTCAAACGGCACAATGGCAATTTGGGGGGCTTGCTCAAAGGCTTTGGCGATTTCAATTTGTAGTTCAGCGTGGGCATGGGTTGGTGCGACGATGGGCAAACCAGCGATCATGGCGGCTAAGGCAAGGTGGGTCATGTTGATGGTCATGGCGATTACCCTGATTTTTTAAAGGTGAAAACGGCGGTACGGAATTCTTTTTGAAACAAGGCGGCATCATCCGGCACGGGCAGCGGGCTAGCGCGTTCGATGGCGGCTTTGATGCTGCTGTCAAAGGCATCATCGCCACTGGATTTGATGATCAGCACAGAAAGCACATTGCCGCTGGCATTCATGCTGATGCGGACAGTGGCTTTGAGATTGTCGTTGCTGGGCACTCGCCAGCCTGACAGGACTCGGCTTTGAATCTGGCTTTTAAATTTGCTGATGGTGGCCGCTTGCTCGGCCGCTTTGTCTTTGGCGGCTTGGCGGTCGTCATCTTTTTGTTTGATGTCGCTGCGTAGACCGTCAAACTCGTCCTCTAATCCACTGGCTGGCGTGCGCAGTGCAGCGGCTTTTTTGGCTTGCTCGGCTTTGTCTTTGGCATCGGCGTCTAACTTGGCGGCTTTGGCTTGATTGGCCTTTTCAGCTTTGTCTTTGTTGGCTTGTTCAGCTTTTGCCTTAGCGTCGGCCTCTAGCTTGGCGGCTTTGGCTTGGTTGGCCTTTTCGGCTTTGTTTTTGTTGGCTTGTTCTGCTTTTGCCTTAGCGTCGGTCTCTAGCTTGGCGGCTTTGTCTTTGTTGGCTTGTTCTGCTTTTGCCTTAGCGTCGGCTTCTAGCTTGGCGGCTTTGGCTTGGTTGGCCTTTTCGGCTTTGTCTTTGTTGGCTTGTTCTGCTTTTGCCTTAGCGTCGGCTTCTAGCTTGGCGGTTTTGGTTTGATTGGCCTTTTCGGTTTTGTTTTTGGCGGCTTGTTCGGCTTTAGCTTTTGCCTCGGCTTCTAGCTTGGTGGCTTTGGCTTGGTTGGCCTTTTCGGTTTTGGCGAGTTGTTCTGCTTGCCGTTCGGCATCTGCTCGGGCTGCTTTGGCGCTCTCTCGTTGTTGCTGATCACGTTGATCTTGCTCAGCTTGTTTGGCGGCTTTCATGTCGGCGATGTGTTGCGCCAATGCGACGGCCTTGGCTTGTGCTTGGGCATTTTGCTGTGCTGCCTCTGCTTCGGCCTGTTGCTGAGCTGCTTTTTTAGCCGCTGCTTTTGCTGCTTTGGCCTGCTCAGCGGCGGTGTCTATGGCAGGTGTCGTAGGCGGTTGAGTTGGGTGGTCTTCAACCGCAATGGGGCTGTTGGTGGGTGGGGGATTTATCGGTTTGGGGGGTGTTGGAATAATGACGGCTTTGATGTGTTGAGGCGGTTGCGGCATGGGTGGGAGGCGCACGCCATACAGTCCAGCCGCCAGCAAAAGATGTAAGCCTACGGTAAACACCAGCGCGTGCCGTTGCGGTGTCGCCGAAAAACCATCCATCCGAGGCTGTGTCATACCCATCACCGTACTGGGGGTGTTTCGGTTAACAGGCCGACTTGACGCAGTCCGGCCTGTTGCAAGCTGGCCATCAGTGCGACCACGTCACCATAAGGGACATTTTGGTCACCATTGATCAATACCATCAGTTGCGTATTGGCGGCTTGGCTGCGTACTAGTTCGGCACGGATGGCATCAAGCGATAACGCTCGGTCGCTGTCATCACCCATGCGTAAAAAATACTGTTGACCGGCTTTGACCGACACCACGGCGGGTTGTTGTTGCGACACAGAGATGGCATCTGTGGGGGCGTCAGGCAAATCGACGGTTAATCCGGTGGTTAGCATGGGGGCGGTGACCATAAAAATGACCAATAACACCAGCATCACGTCAATATAGGGCACGACGTTCATGTCGCTTTTGAGCGGTTTTTTTACCCGTTGGAACGGACTATTGCCAGACAGCGCCATGATTACAGTGCCTCGCGTTGCAAGAGGCCAATCATTTCTTCGGCAAACAAGGCACGCTGTTGATAAATAGCTTCGGCACGGCCGCTATAGCGGTTAAACGCCAGCACGGCCGGAATCGCTGCAAAGAGGCCAATCGCAGTGGCAATCAACGCCTCTGCAATACCGGGTGCAACGGTGGCAAGGGTGGCCTGTTGGGTTTGTGACAACCCCAAAAAGGAGTTCATGATGCCCCAAACCGTGCCAAACAAGCCCACATAGGGGGACACTGAGCCAACGCTGGCAAGGGTCGAGGTGCCAGCTTCAAGGTGGGTTTGTTGCCGTGCTAAAGCCACGCGCATCATGCGTTCGGTGCCTGCAATCACGTCTTCTTTGCTGGCTTGTTTTTGGCGCAGTTTTAAAAACTCTGAAAATCCTTCATAAAACACCACTTCAAGACCATGCCGGTTGGGCTTGGTTTGGGCGCTTTGATACAGGGTTTTGAGTTCTGCCCCTGACCAAAAGACCTTTTCAAAGTGTTGGTCATCGCGTTCGGCACGGCGGCGTGCTTGCTCGAGTGTGGCGATCAAATACCAGCCATAAACCGATGCCAATAGCAGTAACATCATGATGAGCTTGACCACAAAACTGGCATGGATAATCAGGTCGATTGGGTTCATCGAAGTCGGCATGGTTGATCACAAGAGGCTAAAAAAACGAATAAAAAATCATGCACACATCAGGCCAATACAGCCTGTTGAATGAGTGTATGGATATGAGGGGGCAAACGACGTGGATATAGCTGCTCATCTAAGCACGCTAACGAAACTTTGGCATCTGCCACCAGTATTTCAGCACGGTGAATGCGCTGTCGCAACACAAACGACGCTGATTTGCACGACAGAGGTTCGACCGAGACGCTGAGTAGGTCGTTCATCAGTGCGGGTTGATGGTAACGAATATCAACATGATGCACCACAAAGGAAAAGCCACCATCGAGCAAGTAATGAGCAATCCCGTGCGCACGTAGCCATTCAGTCCGCGCCCGCTCGCAAAACTTGAGGTGATTCGCGTGGTAAACAATACCACCAGCGTCGGTGTCTTCAATATAAACCCGAATGGGATAGCAAAATGTCATGGCGGTCTGTTCCATGTGTAAGGCCGCAAAATGGGTATACCAAGGTGTATAGCGGAGTGTGCCTAGCCTAGCATCACCACATCAAGCTACAGATGTACAGCAACATCAACAATGATGAACATGTGGTGAAGATTGGTGATGGCTGTGCGGTGTTAACCTTCTTTAAACGGGGTGGCATCCTGCAAAAATGCCAACATATCGGCTTTTTTGGGGTGTTGATGAATCCATGTGTGCAGGTCATTTAAGCGGGCAAAATCATCGCCAAAGCGTTGCTGATGAATCTCGGTCAATTGAGCGGTGACACGGGCGTGCCGAATTTGATTTTGCCACGGTGCGCTAAAGACCAAATGAACCGTGCGATGCAATTGACGGCCTTTGAGTGCATCCCACTCATGGCGGTCAAACCACATTCCATCACAACTTGCACATTGGTCAAGGGTGATGTGTGTGTCATGCCCCACCTCATAACGCCGCATGATGTGTTTGCATTCTGGGCAGAGCTTGGCTTGTGTGTCGTCGGCCAGTGACAGCAGGGGACCGGTATAGGGTTGTTCGACGAGCGGGGTGGGGTCAGCGTCAAGCCAGTCAAAGTATTGTGCCGAATTGAGCCAATTGCCGTCACATTGAGGACAGTGCTGGGCGGGCAGTCGGGCTTCTAGGGGGTGTGGCTGTAGTGGGCTGGTCTTGCAAACTGGGCAGTGCATATGAAAAATCCGTTTCTATGGTGGTCAATCAACAGATTAAAAACAGGGGCTTATCTGGGAGTGAGGACTTAACAATAGTCGATTGTGGTGGGGGTCGCAAGCCACAATCAGGATGAGAGATCATGCTTAAAAAAACCATTTAAAC
>JBEANQ010000140.1:0-6556 GCA_041165345.1 Pseudomonadota bacterium | reverse complement strand
TTGCCCGCCTCTTTGCTATAGCGGTCAAACATTTGCTTAAAGCGGTCGTACGTGCCAATGCCCGGTTTCATCATTTTGGACAGTGGCCCACCTTCGGTGTGTTCGGGCGCAATCTTCAAATAACCACCCACATGATGGGTGACCAATTCTTTGACGTATTCGGGGTTTAACACCGCCAAGTCATAGCGCAGTCCCGAGCCAATCAGGATTTTTTTAATGCCTTTAATTTGGCGGGCTTTACGATACAACTGCGTCAACGGGGCGTGGTCAGTGTGCAGGTTTTCGCATACACCAGGGTAGACGCACGAGGGTTTGCGGCAGTTTTTTTCAATTTCTGGGTCTTTACAGGCCAAGCGGTACATGTTGGCCGTCGGACCGCCTAAGTCTGAAATGATGCCGGTAAACTGCGGTGCGGTATCACGGATTTTTTCGACTTCACGCAGAATGGATTCTTCTGAGCGGTTTTGAATAATGCGGCCTTCGTGTTCGGTGATCGAGCAAAAGGTACAGCCGCCAAAACAGCCGCGCATGATGTTGACCGAAAACTTGATCATGTCAAACGCCGGAATCCGCGCATCGCCATAGGCGGGATGCGGCACACGGGCATATGGCAAATCAAACACAAAGTCCATTTCGTCAGTGGACAACGGAATCGGCGGGGCGTTGAGCCAGACATCACGGTCAGCATGGCGCTGCACCATCGCCCGTGCATTACCAGGGTTGGTTTCGAGGTGCAAAATACGGTTGGCGTGGGCATACATCACAGGATCATGCTGAACCTGCTCAAAGTCAGGCAATCGAATCACCATCGACTCACGCGGCGGCATTTTATGCTTGAGCGCCTTACTAGGGCTGGTGCGCAGCGTCACCACTTGCAGGTCATCAGGCAGGGTGTGGTCGGCGTTGACGATGGGATTGCTGACCACTTCTTTGATAAAACCGGCATATTGCGCCGTGCTGGTTTTGCCCTTTTCGACATCGCAACTGTCGAGGTCTTCCGTCATGACATACGGGTTGATGATGGGGTCTACCCGACCAATCGTATCAACATCATTACTGGCGACTTCAACAAAACCTGCTTTGGCGACTTTTCGGGCTTCATTCAAAATAAATGATGTGCCGCGCAAGTCGGTAATCGAATCAATGCTGTGGCCTTTGGCCAGACGATGCACCACATCCACCATGGCGCGTTCGGCGTTGCCGTACAACAAAATATCGGCTTTGGCATCCATGATGATGGAGCGACGCACTTTGTCTTGCCAGTAGTCGTAATGGGCGATGCGGCGCAAGCTGGCTTCAATGCCACCCAGCACAATCGGCACATCGGGGTACGCTTCGCGGCAGCGTTGGCTATACACAATCGCGGCGCGGTCGGGGCGTTTGTCGGGCGCGTTGTCGGGCGAATACGCATCGTCTGAGCGAATTTTGCGGTCGGCGGTGTAGCGGTTAATCATGGAGTCCATGTTGCCTGCAGTCACGCCATAGCAATAGACCGGTTTGCCCAATGCCTTAAACGCTTCAGCCGAATGCCAATCGGGCTGCGCAATGATGCCCACCCGAAATCCCTGCGCCTCCAGCAAACGGCCAATAATCGCCATACCAAAGGACGGATGGTCAACGTAGGCATCGCCACTGATGATGATCACATCACAGGCATCCCAGCCCAACACGTCCATTTCTGCCCGACTCATCGGCAAAAATGGGGCAGGCTCAAAGCAGGAAGCCCAATGTTTGTCGTGGTCAAACAACTTGGTCACGGCAGACAGATCAGCAGGCGTAGACATGGCAAAAATTCCGAGTCGGCAAAAGACAGATCAGACACCCCAAGACCCCCCGCAAAACACCGCCGCAGGTCATCAGTGAATGACTGGATGAAAACCGCTCAGTTTAACATGAAAAATAGACAACGATACCGCTTCGGCACAATTGCGCCTGAACCTGCACCTTTCTTGAAATTTTTATCGTGAGGGTGAATCCAATCACGTAGGGCGTTCGTATATACCGGTGTGGCTGCAAAACAACCCTGAAGACGCGTCCTGCGCGTTGGACAGCCACTTCCCCCATTTGGCGACCTGACGTTGCCGTTTGATGAATGATCAAGACTGGAGAACGTGCATGAAACGCCCACTGACCGTGCTGTCCACCGCGCTATTGATTGCCATGACCGGCATCAATGCGCACGCGTCCAGCCACCGCGAAGCCCCTGCCATCACCAAATCCCCCAAGGTGGATGGCACCGACTTTTATATGTTTAAAAGCTACGAAGCCAACCGCAGCGGTTATGTCACCCTGATCGCCAATTACCTGCCGCTGCAAGACGCCTACGGCGGGCCCAACTACTTTGCCCTCGACTCCGATGCGTTGTATGAAATCCACATTGACAACAATGGCGACGCCAAAGAAGACCTGACCTTTCAGTTTCGGTTTAACCAAACCCTCAATGATATTCAGCTTCCTGTGGGCGGCAAAAACGTGTCGATTCCGTTGTCGAATGCAGGCGCAATCACCGCAGGCAATGACTCTAAACAAAACCTACGCGAAAGCTACACCGTGACGATGGTCAAGGGTGATCGCCGCACCGGCACACGCACGGTTTTAGGCACGTTTAACAAGCCCTTTGACAATGTAGGCACAAAATCCATTCCCAACTACGCCAATTACGCGGCCAATTTTGTCCATGCGCTGCAAATTCCCAACTGTGGCACAGGCAAAGTGTTTGTCGGTCAACGGCAAGACCCGTTTGCGGTCAACCTTGGCGAAATCTTTGACTTGGTCAATATTGCCGCACCAGCCGTCGAATTTGACGCCAATGCAGAAGACAAAGGCTTAAATACACTGGGCGACAAAAACGTCACCGCAATTAGTGTAGAAATTCCGGAAGCCTGCCTGACCAGTGGCACAGAAAAAATCATTGGCGGCTGGACAACCGCCAGTCTGCGTCAAGGGCGTTTGCTCAACCCCACCCCAGCCAGCAATATCAGCACTGCCGCCAAACACGGTGGCGCATGGACACAGGTGTCACGCCTAGGCATGCCGTTGGTCAATGAGGTGGTGATTGGCCTGAAAGACAAAGACAAGTTTAATGCCAGCAAACCCATGAACGACGGTCAGTTTGGGACTTATGTCACCAACCCCACCTTGCCCGCGTTGCTTGAAATTTTGTTTAGCAGTGCAGGCGTCAAAGCCCCGACTAACTTTCCACGTACCGACTTGGTCGCGGCATTTTTAACCGGCGTGCCAACGCTCAACAAACCCGCCAATGTTGTGGCAGCCGAAATGCTGCGTTTGAACACTGCCATTGCACCGACGCCGAAGTCTGTGCAAAACCGTTTGGGCGTGGTCGGCGGCGACAACGCTGGTTTTCCGAATGGTCGTCGTTTAGGTGATGACGTGGTCGATATTGAACTGCGCGTGGCGATGGGCTTGCTGTGTACCATTGATGGCGTCAACACCGCCGTGGGGTGTAAAGCCAGCGACGCCCCTGCGGGTAAAATTCGTTTTACAGATGGCGCATTACAAAGCCCGATGCAATTTGGTGACAAGTTTCCCTACTTGAACACCCCTATCGCAGGTTCACCCAATCCAGCCCGCAAATAAGACCCATCAAGGAGAGCCTTATGCGTCATCTCATGCGTTCTATGCTCGTGGCTTGCACCATTGCCACGGTGGGTCTGCTGGCGGGCTGTCAAGACTCATCCAACAGCAATGCCAATCAGGGTACAACCGCCCCTGCTGATACGTTTGTGACCGAGACACAAACCGTGCTGAACCTGCCTGAGGCCACCGCCGACATCAGCGAACCCAACGACATTGCGGCATTGGTCGAAACCACACCAGACCACACCGAGCCAATGCCAGTGGTGTTTTAACCCTTTGGTCACCCTGCCGACGACTCCATCGGCGGGGCGGCCTTTTTTATATCGCCCACGGGGGCTGGATAAGGATCTGACCATGAACGGGCGACGGCTACTGATGTCTTGCGCAATCCTGTGGGCGGTGATCGACAGCAGCGCCGCCAGTCCGTGGCGACCGACCGACGCCCAACAGGTGATTGAGCGGCTCCCCGCCCACATGCCAAAGCCCCAAACCACCCCCACGCGGTCGGTGTCCTTGGACGCCACCGCCCCCCAAATTCAAGCCTTACTTGAACAAGCCTATGTGCAAGGTGACCCGCGCGCACTCGGTCAAGCCGACGCGCTGTTGGCACCGTTTGCACAAGACAACAGCACGCAATCACAGCTATTGCGCGCCAATATTGCCCAAGCCGATCATCAGTTTGACTTCAGTCGACGGGCGTTATTGCGTCTCCTGTCACAAACACCCGATCAACCCGACGCCCTATTGATGCTATCGTCGATTGATCTGGTGCAAGGACGCTTTCAAGATGCCCAACGCCGCTGTGGTCAAATCAAAGACTTATCCTTATTGCCGTTGCGCGTGGCCTGTGTCACCCAAGTTGACCTCATGACTCGGCCACTGCGCGACGTTGCACCACGCCTTGCCGCACTGGCACGCCTGACACCCACCTTGACCCCAAGCCAAGCACGCTGGATTGGGCTGATGCAAGCCGACGCCGCACAACGCAGCAACAATGCGGCACTCGCCCAGCAAGCCTTTGCTCAACTTGATGACAGTATGCCTGCGCTCATGGCACAGGCCGACTGGCTACTGGCGCATCGGCAATGGCAGGCCGTCCGCGACTTACTGATCAGCCATACCGACAATGACAGCCTGTTACTTCGGCTCACCATCAGCGACATCCACCTCAAACATCCCGAGGCCAACGCCCATTTACAGCTTTTGGGTGAACGCATCCATGTGTGGCAACAACGCGGCGAAACCGCGCATCAGCGTGAAGAAGCGGCCTACGCCCAACTGATTGGCAAACCCAAACGCGCCCTCGAGCTTGCCCGTCTCAACTGGACAAACCAACGCGAAACCGCCGACGTGGTCATTTATGCCACTGCCGCTTTGGTGGCCAACAGCATGGCCGACATTCGCATCCTACAAGACTGGATCAAGACCACAGGGTTTGACTATCCAGTCTTGAGCGCCCATTTGGCACGGGGTCGCCTGCCAGTGATCACGCAGGTGGAGCGTGCATCATGAACCGTGTTCGCAGCAAACGACCAACCAAACGGCCTTATCCGCATCACATGCTGCCGTGGCTGATCATTGCCGCCTTGCTCAGCTTGTTGTTGATGCCAATCATCTCGCAGGCGCATCAATCAAGCACTGCTTACTTAAGCATTGACCCGCCCCAGCACCACACAACGGCTCTCGAATATCGCTTGGCTATTCGTGATTTAGCGCTACTGCTACCGATTGATGCCAACCAAGACCGCAATGTGCAATGGGGCGAACTCACCGACCAAGCCGCAGCACTGCAACAACTGACCCAACACAATCTACAGTTTCGGGCGCACGGCCAGCCCTGCGCATTATCACTGCGTGAACCCCTGCTGTTGGATCAACGTGCCGGTCAAACCTATGTGTTACAACGGCTGAATGTCACTTGCCCGCAAGCCAGCGTCGATCAACTGCGTTATGACCTGTTGGCGGGTATTGATGCCGGCCATCGGTTGATCATCAGTCAAACCGGTGCGCACGGTCGAACATGGCTGGCCGATGTGGGCGACATCGCCCTCACACCCAAGGGGCCAACTCTGACCCACATCATCAAAAATTACCTGATTGAAGGCACACATCATTTGTTGATTGGCGCAGACCATCTGTTGTTTTTGTTGTGCTTGCTGTTGCCTGCGGTGTATCGGCGGCAAGCAGGCCAATGGGTCGCGGTCGCCACGCCCCTGCAAGCCCTGACCGAAACCTTCTGGATCGCCAGTGCTTTTACGCTGGCGCACTCGATTACCCTCACCTTAGCCGCGCTGAATGTGGTGCATCTGCCGGTTCGGTGGATTGAATCGGCCATTGCCGCCTCGATTGCACTGGCGGCGCTCAATAATATCTATCCGCTGTTTCCACAACGGCAAGCATGGATCGCGTTTGGCTTTGGCCTGATTCACGGTTTTGGTTTTGCCAATGTGCTGTCTGACCTGCCCCTTGCCACCAGTGAGCGCATCACCGCGCTATTGTCATTTAATGTGGGCATTGAGCTTGGACAACTGTTATGCATTTTGATCTTCTTGCCCCTCGCCCTTGCCCTGCGTGGGACAACGTTTTATCGTCGAGGAATGCTGCTGGGCGGGTCTGCCCTCGCGGTTCTCATTGCGCTGATCTGGATGACTGAGCGCCTCTTCGATCAACACTGGATTTATGGATGAATATCGCCGCTCATGCACCCGACGAGCGCACCTTGTTGCTGCACACCAGCCAAGGGGATCGTCATGCGTTTCAACAGCTTTACCACGAACTGTCACCTCATCTGTATGCGGTCGCGCTGCGCATTTTGCGGCAACGTGACGCAGCTGAAGACATCGTGCAAGAAGTGTTTGTCACCCTGTGGCACGCCGCAGGCCAATACGACACCCGACGCGGATCGGTACGCACATGGTTAGTGACCATTACACGCAACCGGTGCATTGACCGATTACGG
>JBEANQ010000139.1:0-6567 GCA_041165345.1 Pseudomonadota bacterium | reverse complement strand
TAGGTTAATGCGGTGGTCGGTCATGCGGCCTTGCGGAAAATTGTAGGTACGAATGCGCTCAGAACGGTCGCCCGAGCCGACCAAATCGCGGCGCATACTGGCGGTTTCGGCGTTTTGTTTGTCGCGCTTGGCCTGCTCAATGCGTGAGACCAGCATTTTCATGGCTTTGTCGCGGTTGGCGTGTTGGCTACGCTCTTGCTGGCATTCCACCACGGTACCGGTAGGAATGTGGGTGATCCGAATCGCCGAGTCGGTTTTGTTAATGTGCTGCCCACCAGCCCCACTGGCGCGGAAGGTGTCGACCCGCAAATCGGCTGAGTTAATTTCAACCGGTACGTCTTCGTCCGCTTCGGGCATGATCGCCACGGTACAGGCTGAGGTATGAATACGCCCTTGCGCTTCGGTTTCGGGGACACGTTGCACCCGATGCGCACCTGACTCAAACTTAAAGCGACCATATACGCCATCGCCTTCAATGCGGCTGATGACTTCTTTATAGCCGCCGTGTTCGCCAAAATTCTCTGACAGAATCTCGACCCGCCAGCCCATTTTTTCGGCATGACGGCTATACATACGAAACAAATCACCGGCAAAAATAGCGGCTTCATCGCCCCCTGTCCCCGCCCGCACCTCCAAAAACGCGGCGTTGCGGTCATTGGGGTCTTTGGGGATCATTAAAATATTGAGATCTGCCTCAAGCTGCGCAATACGGACTTGCGCATCTTTGGCTTCGTCATCCGCCATCTCGCGAAACTCAGGATCATTGCGCATGGCCTCGGCGGTGGCAAGATCATCTTCCGCTTGTGCATAGGCCGCCCATGTTTGCACCAACGGCTCTAGCTCGCTGTGTTCGCGTGACAATGCCCGAAAGCGCTTGTTGTCGCTAATCACGCTGACATCAGACAGCAAGGCGTTTAACTCTTCAAACCGGTCAGACATTTGGTCTAAGCGTAGGCGCAGCGAGGGTTTCATGGACGGTGGTTTCCAGCAGCAGGCAAACGTCATTCACGGCAATACCCACGCAAATGACCACAGGGGCGCTAGTGTGCCACCAAGCCTCTGATGTCGCAAATCACCGCAAATCATGTGGAGATATACACAGGGATACGGCCTGACATGCACATTGATTGCACAAATGACCACCCTTCCCCTGTTTTTTGGATCAACAAACCTACCGCCATCAAAACATAAGCCTTTTATTTTTAAACATTAATGTTTAAAAAATCACACAGACCCTCACCACAGGCCTGATTACGTCTGCACCACAGCAGATTGCCGCAAACCGTTTAAGGTAAACCCATCAACGGCGTGATGCCGAACCGCACAAGGAGTCATCCGATGTCACAATTATTGAAACAGACCTCCAACACGCTACTTTTAGCCGCATTCATGACCACCACATTGGGTCTGTCCGCGCCTGTTTATGCCGATGACACCGCCCGCGCCGCAGCAGCAGGCGCGTTAGGCAGTGTCCTTGGTGCGACCGTGGGTCGTCAGTTGGGTGGCGAGCAAGGCGCAATGATTGGCGCAAGCCTTGGTGGAGCCAGTGGAGCCGCCGCCGCGACCAACCGAGACAACCGCAAAGAAGCCGCCATTGGCGGTGGCCTTGGTGCCGCTGCGGGTTATACCGTGGGCAACCAAACGGGTTATGCCAACGGCAGTACCATTGGTGCGGCAGTAGGTGCAGCGGGGGGTGCAGCGTTAGGTAACAATATTGGTGACAAACGCACCGCTGACAAACGCCAACGCGCCTTAGAAGCCGAATACGCTGCCGAGCAAGCCCGCCACCGCAATCCACAGCGTTTTGACGCTGCGCGAGATGAGCGCTATGTCACGCGACGAGAACAACGTGCTTTAGAACAGCAACGCATTGAGCGCTTACGCCTAGAACGACGTATTGCGTACAGACACGCCCGTCATCATGGACACCATCACCATCATGACCGTGACGACGATCAACGCGAGACGTATCAAGGTCGTGGCGTAAATGTAAATGCCAATGTGTTAGGCATACATGCAGGTGCTGGCGTTCACTACCGTTAATACCCTACTTTTTGTTGCCCTGTGCGCCACGCTAACTGGCTCACAGGGTCATGTCACCTGATGATTATGGTGTGACTGGCTGCTGAGCAATCACCCGCTGCAATACCCAACGCACCGACGACGCGTCAGCCGGAACATCAGACACTACCTCCTCACGGATACTTAAGGTGTAACGATACCCATCTACAAAGGTAAAGCCTTGTATATCAACATAATGCAGGAGCCACTCAACATCACCTACACGGCGATATTGCAGGCATTTCATCGGGGCAACCCCTACGCAATCAACCAACGCAGGCGCGATCTCAATCTCAACCATTTTAGATTGATCAGCGACCTGTGGTGTAACGCGTTTTTCGGCCACATTGATTTTTGCTGTAGGAGGTTGACAGGCACTTAAGCCGCCTAACAAAACCACAACGCCAACTACCATGCTAAGACGTGTCATCACGGTATTACACTCCATCATCACATGTTACTCAGATTAACTAATCCGACGCTTGAGTCCCGTCCGTTGAATCACCCGTGTGGCGATTTCTTCAACCGACATTTCAGACACATCAATCCAAGGAATACCCTCAGAGGTATAAATGCCTTGAATCGCCCGCAACTCCATTTGACACTGCTGAAAACTGGCATACCGGCTATTGGCTTTGCGCTCATTGCGAATCGCAACCAAACGATCCGGCGTGATCATCAACCCAAACAGCTTACTTTTGTATTGCTTCAACACCGCAGGCAGACGGTTGTCGTCCAAGTCTTCTTCGGTGATGGGATAGTTTGCCGCCCGAATCCCATACTGCAATGCCAAATAAATACAGGTTGGTGTTTTACCTGACCGTGACACCCCAATCATGATGATATCGGCCATGTCATAATGGCGCGTGCGTGCGCCATCATCGTTATCGAGTGCAAAATGCACCGCATCAATCCGAGATTTATAGCTTTCAGAATCCACATCACTTTGTGAATTACCCACCACCGGTGACGGTTGCACCGCCAATTCACTGGAAATTTTGCTAATCAAGCCTTCAAACACATCTAAATTAAACGCTTGAGCAGTATTAATAATTGCCCGAACCGCAGGGTCAACCAAGGTGTCAAACACAATCGGCAACGCCGCATCTTGTTGTGCGGCCTCATTGATGGTGTTGACCACATCTAATGCCCGTTCTTCGCTGTCCACATACGGCATCACCCGTACATTAAACTCGACATCTGGAAACTGACTCAGAATGGACCGCCCCAAAGTCTCAGCCGTGATGCCCGTCCCATCAGAAATAAAAAAAACACTACGATTGACTGGTTCATTTGCAGCCATACCCGCCCCCTTGGCGTTTGTTTTGCAGGATCATAGCCTTTATAGTATCCGCATCCTCTAAGACTGTCGCCTGTCGTTATCCGATGGCGTGACAATTGAGCCCCTGCTGCTGTGATCCAGTGGCATCTTGCACTGTAGAAATAAATGGAGAGTCAATCTTGGAAGCACGCGTCATTGGCCTAGAACTGCTAGGCAAACACGATGTTGAACGCGTTGGAGGCAAAAACGCCTCGCTTGGTGAAATGATCAGCCATCTGGCTAACGCCGGTGTCAGCGTTCCCGGTGGTTTTGCCACCACTGCGCAAGCCTACCGAGATTTTTTGGAGCAAAGCGGCTTAAACGACCGAATCCAAAACGAACTCAGCCAACTGAATGTGGATGATGTCAAAGCCCTCACAGAAACTGGCGCAAAGATTCGTCAATGGGTCATTGAAACCCCGCTCACGGCTGCACTAGAAGCCGACATTCGCACAGCCTTTGCAGACCTGTCTAAAGACAATGCAGACATTGCGGTGGCTGTGCGCTCATCGGCCACTGCCGAAGATTTGCCAGACGCCTCGTTTGCTGGTCAACAAGAAACCTTCCTCAACATTCGTGGCATTGACAACGTCTTAACTGCGGTCAAAGAAGTGTTTGCCTCGCTGTTTAACGACCGCGCCATTGCCTACCGTGTACATCAAGGCTACGCCCACCAAGGCGTTGCACTGTCCGCAGGCATTCAACGCATGGTGCGCAGCGAGACTGGCTCGTCAGGCGTGATGTTTACTCTCGACACCGAGTCAGGTTTCCGTGATGTGGTATTTATCACGGCAAGCTACGGTCTGGGTGAAATGGTCGTACAAGGTGCGGTCAACCCCGACGAGTTTTACCTGTCCAAACCCTTGCTGAACAACAATCGCTCAGCGGTGGTGCGGCGTAATCTGGGCAGCAAACACCAAAAAATGATTTACGGCGAAAACGGCAATACCGGCGAATCCACCGTGATTGTTGACGTAGACAAAGCCGAACGGCAGCAATTTGCCCTCAATGACATGGAACTGACTGAACTCTCCCGTCAAGCCCTGATCATTGAACAACACTACGGCACACCGATGGACATCGAGTGGGCAAAAGACGGCGACGACGGCAAGCTGTACATCGTGCAAGCACGTCCTGAAACGGTCAAAAGCCGTCAAAACGTCGGCACGATGGAACGCTACCTGCTCAAGCAAAAAGGCAATGTCCTGTGCGAAGGCCGTTCAATTGGTCAACGCATTGGCTCGGGCAAAGTACGGATCGTCAACTCCATCCGCGAAATGGACAAAGTCCAAGCCGGTGACGTACTGGTCTCTGACATGACCGACCCCGACTGGGAACCGGTCATGAAGCGTGCGGCAGCGATCATCACCAACCGTGGTGGCCGTACCTGTCACGCCGCCATTATTGCGCGTGAACTGGGCGTACCCGCCATTGTTGGCTGTGGCAATGCCACCGAAGTGCTGACCGAAGGCCAAGACGTTACCGTCTCCTGTGCGGAAGGTGACACCGGATTTATCTACGAAGGTGCCTTGGATTTTGAAATCCAACGCAACTCGATTGACTCCATGCCACCGCTGTCCTTTAAAGTCATGATGAACGTCGGCAACCCCGACCGCGCCTTCGACTTTGCCCAAATCCCCAATCAAGGGATTGGCCTTGCTCGCCTCGAGTTCATCATCAACCGCATGATTGGCGTGCATCCTAAAGCACTGCTGAATGTAGACAGCCTGCCGCGTGAAATTAAAAACGCCGTGTTGGCACGTAGCGCAGGCTACAGCTCACCCGTCGAATTTTACGTCGAAAAACTGGTTGAAGGCATTGCCACCCTTGCCACTGCTTTTGCCGACAAGCCCGTGATTGTGCGCATGTCCGACTTTAAGTCGAATGAATACGCCAACCTGATCGGCGGAAAACTGTACGAACCCGCTGAAGAAAACCCCATGCTGGGCTTCCGTGGCGCAAGTCGCTATGTGTCGGACAACTTCCGTGACTGCTTCGAACTCGAATGCCGTGCGCTGAAAAAAGTCCGTGACGAAATGGGTCTGACCAACGTTGAAATCATGATCCCTTTCGTGCGTACCGTCGGTGAAGCCGCACGGGTCATTGAACTGCTCGCAGCCAATGGCCTGCGTCGCGGCGAAAACGGTCTGCGCGTCATCATGATGTGCGAACTGCCGACCAACGCCCTGTTGGCCGACAAATTCCTTGAGCATTTTGACGGCTTCTCCATCGGTTCAAACGACCTCACCCAACTCACTCTTGGTCTAGATCGTGACTCCGGCATCGTCTCGCATCTGTTTGACGAACGTGATGAAGCCGTTAAAGCCTTGCTATCAATGGCCATTTCAGCGTGTCGCAAAGCGGGCAAATATGTTGGTATCTGTGGTCAAGGTCCATCTGACCATCCTGATTTAGCGCTTTGGCTGATGGAACAAGGCATTGAATCAGTCTCGTTGAACCCAGACTCTGTACTGGACACATGGTTCTTTTTGGCCGAAAGCCAAGCCAACGCCTAATTGACACCTGCCCTCTGGCTCATCATGATGAGCCAGATACAGAAAGGCCCATTGATATGGGCCTTTTTGTCATCAAATATCACAAGATCGTCAACCGTTATCGTTGTACTTTTTGACAGGACTATGTCATGCAGATTTATCTGGCCCGCAACAATGAACAAGCAGGCCCGTACACCCTTGAGCAAGTCAATAGTATGCTGGCTGCCAATCAAGTGGTATTAACCGACTTGGCATGGCATGAAGGCATGGACACATGGCTTCCCCTTGGTCAACTGACCAACGGACAAAAACACTATGCGCCCCCCCCCCCTGCGCCCTTTAGCAGCGCACCACCCATGAGCAGCACATCCTCACCAATCGCACAGGTGAATCTCAACAAAACAGCCACCCCTCAAACCGCCCCATTGGCCACACTGGGTCAACGAATTTTGGGAGCGGTCATCGACAACGTGCTCACTATTGTTGCGCTGTCTCCGTTATTTTCTCACCTTGACATCACTGCCATGAGCAGCCAACAAGGCAGTATGGATGGTATGGCCGCCCTCATGGCCAATGTACCTGAAATGAGCCTAATCGTTGCGTGTCTGCTGTTGTTAGGGATCGGTATGGCTCAAACGGTACTGATCATTCGCAAGGGTCAAAGTATTGGCAAACTGATTGTCGGTACAC
>JBEANQ010000138.1:0-6580 GCA_041165345.1 Pseudomonadota bacterium | reverse complement strand
CGGTATTTTATCGGGTCTCATCAATTTTGGTGGCGATTTATATGCCATCGGCCGCAAACCTAATCAACAGCGTTTTGTTGCAGCCATTCCAAATCCACATCATACCAATCAGTTGTTGTTTGGCATGGATTTGGAGCATCAAGCCCTGACCACGTCAGGACATTACGCCAGACAGCGGCCAGTGTCTGATGGGTCAGTCTCTCATGTCATGCAGACCACTGCGCCGCTCTCCAAAGTGGTATCGGCCAGTGTGGTGTCGGCATCAGCGCTGGTGAGTGGCATTTATAGCACCGCATTGTTAGTGAGCCAAAATCTGTGCTTACCCCCAGAAGCTCATGCAGTGGTGGTGGATGATCAAGGCAAACTCCATCCCCTTCCCGCTGGTGTTTTGGCAGCGACTCTTTTTAATGATTAATCCATGTGGTTGATGGATGAGAGGATTTTGAATATGCGTTTTCAATTGAATGTATTGGCATCTTTAATCACGTTGTCTTTGGCGGGTTGTGGTGGCTCATCAGACAACACGGTCGGTGACACATCTATTACCAGCGGAGCCATCACCACAGACTACATGGTTGCCTGTGTGGATCGTAACCAGAACTGGCAATGTGATGACCTTGACCCTACCGTGGTCAGTCATGTAACAGGGTCTCAAGCATTGACTGCTGAAGCCGGTCGTTATGTTTTACTAGAAAGCCGTAGTGCGCAACATAATCGGACACGGTTACTGATTTCTGCGTTAGGTCAGAACGTGGTTACGGGTCACACCACACTCAAAACAGCATTAGGCAGTACATGGGACAGTCGTCTCACTGCATTGTCAGATACAGCATTAGCGCAAGGATTGAGTGCTGCATTAGCCAACAATCCCATCGCATTAGATGCCATATTGCAATATAGCAAAGCGGTGTTGGCACAAAATACCGCAGCGCCTGTTGATCTTACCAGCAGCACCACTACGCTTTCGACGCAAACAGAGCTGGCCACGTGGCAAGGCACAGATGATGCGACAGAAAGCCGTCAAATCTCAACAGCGGGTTCAATCACCCTCAGTAACAACAATAGCAATCGAATTTATCTGTTTGACGCCGCTACTGCCCTCAGTGCAGATACGGTTGAAGCCTCACAAATTGATTTGATTCCTGCCGTTGATGTCGTCCCTGTCAGCAGTACCACCGTCATTGCTGCCGACCAAGCAACCCCCTTAAGCGCACGATTGGCAAAAGCATGGGATGGTTTAGATCTGGCTCATCAGCTTGAGCGAGGCTTAGATCAGGTTTTAGCGTCTGTTTTAATGATTGATACCGTATCAGCCGCGTCTGTGGTGACAGGCGGAACCACCGTCACTCCGCCTAGCAATGTCACATCCGGCATGGGTGTTGCAGGCTTGCAACTGGTACAAGGCGGCAAAGAAGCCGTGGTGTTATTCAATACAGCATCAGCACTCTATCAAGGGACAACCTGCGCACCAACAGGCAGCGAAGGGTTATTTAGAATTTCTGTCGACCCACAACAGTCTACCGATACTTACCGCATGTTAGGTCAAACCCCTGCCTGTGTGCATAGCGGCTTTAGCTTAATGGCGGCCAGTCCAGACGGTGAAAATGTAGTGGCATGGGACAGCAAAGCCAAACAACTCTGGTCAATCAATGGTCATGTCATGCAAGCCCGTGAACACATCGACCCTCATGTCACTACGCCACAAGCGTTGACCTTATCAGCCAGTGGACGCTATGCAGCATTGGCAGGTTATCAGCAACTGGCCATTATTGACCTATCAACAGGTCAAACCCTTGCCAACTTAAAAGGTGATTGGGATAACGCCACACACGTTAGTTTTGCCGCAGGTATTCGGAAAATATTGGTTACCAGTGGCACGGATGTGCATACCATCACGCTCGATAACGCGCTGCAATTTGCCAATAAATCTAAAACCACCTTTGCCAATACGCTACAAGGCCTGAGTGTCTCGAGTGATGGTGACAGCTATGCCGTCAGTGATAACAAAACCGTTACTTGGCACAGTGTTCAGGGCAATAAAACCCTCTCAACTGCCACATTGCCTGTGGGTCTCACTGTCAAACAAGTCAGCATGGCCGACAACACCCTTTTGGTCATGGGTCAAGGGGCGCAAGACCTTCAATATCATCTGTATCGAATGACATTGACCGGACTGCCGCGTTTGGTCACCACCACAGAATGATGAGCGCAAATACTCATGTTTGGTGATCCACACTGCCGTTTTTCAATGATGAGGAAGAATGTTATGACGACCCCACGTTTTCCGCTACACCCCCTCTACAGTGCTTTGATGCTGAGTGTATTGTGTGCTTTAACTGCTTGTGGTGGTGGCAATAGTGCCGCAACAACCAGCACCAGTACTGCACCTGATTTAAGCAATCAAACTGGCTCAACCACCACCAACAGTGGGACTGTGGTCACGCCTACCATCGCAGTTTCTGGCCGTGTCATGAATGTGGGTTACTTGACCCAGACATTGGTGTGTTTGGACAGTAATGACAACAATGGCTGCGACAGCACCGAACCGCAAACCACCACCAATGACCAAGGGCAATATGCGCTCACCGTTCCATCAGGTGTACGGGGGACACATTTATTGGCCGTCGTACGCCCGACCAGCCATGATCTGGGTTACACACAAACCAGCACAGGCAGCAACCCCATTGTACAAGGATGGCTACTGGTCAATCCGTTGGAATATGACGCAGGGGCAACGCACGTCACTGCCAATATTAGCCTCCTGACCACCACTTACCATATGCGCTTGATGAGTGCTGGCCGTAACCGCATCACCAATAAAAATGCCGTCTTGTTGCGCGCAGGTAAAACCGATGACTATAGCCAAGCGATTGATTTTGACTATGTGGCCTCACCAGTAGAAGGTCTCACCACACGCCTGCAAGCGTTAACCGACTACCTGTCTACCCGCGCCCAAACGGCGGCAACGCCTGCCCCCATGATTGACACTGCTGCAGTGCTATCAGCGTGGTACAACACCTATAATGCCACGACCAACCCCCAAATGAACGTCAGTAAATTTGACGCCACCACACCCACGACAATTGCCACCAACCTAGATACGTATGGCTATCGCTACTTTCATACCAAGGTCAATGCTATCCATGAATTACAAGGATTAGTCACTGACAACGCAGGGTTTGTGCGCGAAAACGACCATATTGCATCGTTCACCACTCAAGGCAACCAAGTCTCCAACGGGTCATTCTTGCAAAGCTTTGAAGTCTGGAAAAATGGTCAATGGACAACCACTGCCTATCCAGAAGGTGAGTATTTAACCTTTGATTCATCGGGTGCATTAAAAGAAGTAGAGCCAACGGACTACTTAAAATCACGTCAAATTTTGTCTGCTGAAGGCAATTTGATGAGCTTTAAAATGCCCGTCAATGACGTGCGTTACAGCCTGCAAATGGCCAATGATACCTTCACCAACTGGCATATCAGTGATTGGTATGGTGTGCAACTCAATCAGTCCACCTATGCCCCCACAACACCCGTCACCACTGCACCCACCACCTGTGGGACGTTATCCGCCAAAGATATCACCGCTGACCTATGGTTTTCGGCCTGCCGAAAATACGTTTATACCCAATACGAAACAGAATTGGGTGGCACCAAAGCCGTGCAAAATCCGCTCGCTAAGGCTGAATATTACGACATGACCTTTTTGGACACGTTGTTAAAATTCCCTCTGGCACACCCATTGATCACAGACTGCGCCGCTGCTAACCGCCCTCTAGTCACGGTCTCTGGCGAAAAAAACTGTAATTGGGTCATTGACGCCAATAACACACATACCGTTCAAGACCTGCTCAAACCAGAAGGCTTTGCGCTTGATTCGTGGGTCAAATTGGATGCCAATGGTGTGCCACGCTCGTTAAAAGTGATGCTCAATGCCGATGGCACTGGCACGATGTCAGGTATTGCAGCCACCACCGTCACCGTGGCCGCAACAGGTAGCACCCCTGCATCCGTCTATGCCACTGCTGATGTGACGCCACTCACAGAAGATCTGATCTGGACGACAGATCCGAAAAACCCAAACTTGGTCTTGATCAGCTTTAAACCCTTGGTGACCGGTCAGCCCAACCGTGGTCTTGTTGGGCATTTTGCCACGGGTGACTTTAGTGTCACTCCTTCCAGCACAACCAGTCCGACGATCAATCTGCGCAAAATTGCATTGCTGGTGCAGGATGGTGCCATTATCAGTGGTCAGTATTATGGGGCAGGCACGGTTGTCAGCAAACGCTACCTCAATAAATCAGCCGTTGAGGTTGGTATGTCGGCCATCAATAGCGTGATTAACCGCATCTATCATCAAACCGATTTTAAATAATCGGGCATTGCCTTGCGCTGTCTGTGGTCTGATCTAAAGACAGCGCGATCACATGTGGTTATACCGACCTCGTCATCTGTCATTGCAGACAAGGTCGGTATTGTAAACCCCTAATCTTTTGATGGAATCTCCCGTGCATCTCTCTCGTTTGCCAAACGTCATTGGACTGTTGCTCTGTGCTGCCATGGGTCTGACCCATGCCGCACCACCCACAGAAGATCCCGTTTTTCTAGCGCCAGAACAAGCCTTTGCCTTGTCTGCACATGCCAGCACATCGAATCAAGTCACTGTCGAGTTTAAAATCGCTGAAGGCTATTATCTGTATCAACAGAAAATCAGTCTCAGTGCTGACCCATCGGTTACATTGGGTCAACCTGCTTTTCCTGTTGCCCAAATTAAAGATGATCCCAATTTTGGCAAAATGCAGGTCTACAAACATGCTTTGGCCTTTACTGTTCCAGTCACGCCAGCATCTAAAACCGTGACCCCATCGTTTGTGCTGACTGTCGTTGCACAAGGCTGTGCAGAAGCCGGTCTCTGCTATCCTCCATTTACGCAGACGGCAAAAATCACCTTACCTGCTGCGGCATCGACAGCCAACGTCACACTCGATCAGGTCAAAACACCGGTCAGCCCTGTACTGGAAAAAAAACCAGCACAGACCCCAAATGACGCAGATGCGGTCACTGCACTGTTTAAAAACAGCAATCTATTGATTGTTTTGATGAGCTTTTTTGGTTTTGGTTTATTGTTATCACTCACGCCGTGTGTGTTTCCAATGATTCCCATCCTCTCAAGTATTATTGTGAGCCACGGTCGTCAAGTGACGCGTCAACGTGCGCTGTTGTTGTCCTTCACCTATGTCTTAGGCATGGCAACCACATATACCGTGGCAGGTGTTGCAGCTGGGTTATCAGGTACGCTGCTGTCTGCTGCCTTACAAAATCCGTGGGTCTTAGGTGGGTTTAGCCTGATCTTTGTCATCTTATCGTTGTCGATGTTTGGATTTTACGAACTACAACTTCCCGCCAGTATGCAAAGCCGCTTATCCAATACCGCAGACCGTCAAAAAAATGGCTCGTTATTGGGTATTGCCGTGATGGGAGCATTATCGGCGCTCATCGTCGGCCCCTGTGTAGCAGCACCACTCGCCGGTGCGTTGCTCTATATTGCCCAAACCAAAAATGCCATCTTGGGTGGTGCGGCTTTGTTCAGCATGGCAATGGGCATGGGTGTACCCTTGATTATTGTCGGCGTCGTCGCTCGCTCAGCCTTACCATCTGCGGGTGATTGGATGGAAAACGTCAAAAAAATCTTTGGCGTCATTTTACTGGCCGTGGCGATTTGGTTGGTCTCACCCGTGCTGTCAACAGACGCTCATATGCTGGCATGGGCAACCTTATTGATTTTTTCGGGGGTCTATTTACGTGCAACCGACTCATTACCCATAGAAGCCAGCGGCTGGCTGCGCTTTTGGAAAGCCTGTGGCATGTTGGCCTTAGTACTGGGGCTTTCTTTGCTGATTGGCGTACTCAGTGGCGCAAAAGACTTTCGTTATCCATTAAAGCCGGCGTTGAGCAGCCTCTCCTCTTCTGCCGCAACCACCGCACCCACGTTTCAACGGGTCAAAACATGGGCCGAACTCCAGCAAAAACTGAGTCAGAGTCAACAACCCGTTGTTTTGGATTTTTATGCCGATTGGTGTGTGTCATGCAAAGAAATGGAGCACAACACGTTTAGCGACCCGACCGTTCAACAATCGCTCAAAGGCATGACCTTGTTGCAAGTTGATGTGACGCAAAACACCGATGATGACAAAGCCTTACTGAAAGCCTTTGGTTTATTTGGTCCGCCTGCCATCCTGTTCTTTGATGCCAAGACCATGGTCAGTCATGCTCGTGTGATTGGCTATCAAGCTCCTGAACAATTTATAGACACACTGCACAGCATCAAATAGCAGCTTCTGTTGTCAGCATCTAACGGCAACATTCAGTGGATATCATTCAACCGATATCCATTGAATTGCCACAATTCCAACCACAGACAAACAACACATTTTAGAGTAGTTAAGCATAGGTTTTTATCTTTATATATCAGATATATCAATCATAATTCACACATCATACCACCAGTATCAGGTCAATCATGGGCACAAATGTTGACATGACCTATCGATATATACAATCATACATAACGATTGGCAGC
>JBEANQ010000137.1:0-6580 GCA_041165345.1 Pseudomonadota bacterium | reverse complement strand
GCGCCTGAATCATGGCGATATGCGCCCGAACGACTGGCAAAATAATTTCCCATTCGTAGGCATCCAATGTAAGGACGTGATCTAGCTCTATGGGCGCTGTAGCCGTCCGCTGCACCTCTAACGTGGCCCACGTCGCGTAATAGCGCACCTCATCTAAACAGGCGTCTTTTACGTCATCATCAGACACCGAATAGCCCGACAGCATCATTTCTTGATACAAGGCTGTGGTCGCACTACCGACAGTCCCCGCAATTAAGCGGGGCGTGTCGTTCAGCGTGGCGTCATACGGCAATAATTGCGCCATGATCTACCCCAGTAGGCCACCCAGCGCCTGTCCAAAACGCTGTGCCTGTGAAGCCAAGTTCACACCACTTTGCGCGACGTTAATCACCTGCTGTACACGGTTAATCAGGCTTTGTGCGCCTGAGCTTTTCTTCTGACCGGGAAGAACTGTGCCGTTTGAGCCGATTGACGCGAATTGACCAAAATACATGTAGTCCATCTGTCCATTTAGAATCAGCACCTGCGAACGGCTTTCGCTATCCCATTCGCCCTGCTCAACGCGAATTTTGCAGTCAGTCAACTCAAACACACGGCTAAAATTACCCGGACGGCCTAGGTATAGGTCACACGGAATACAGCCGCCTTGACCCACCACAAACTCACCAAACGCTTGACCATGCCCATCTTCTGTCTCAATCACAGAAATAGAGCCTTCAAACTTGGTTTTTGGGATACCTGCCACACTGGCTTGTAACCCACCCGCGTAATTCACTTCAGCCGGATCATTGTTTGATACAACTGGATAAGGGCCGGATTTAATCAATAGGCGGCCAAACTCAAAATCTTGTGGCACCAACATAAATTGACAGGCCAAAACAGGCGACCCCAGCTCTTTAGCTGCTAGATAGTCGTCTTGGAGTTGTTGCATCAGTGTCGGATGAAGTTGTTTCATGCCTAAAACTCGATAAGAACCTTGCATCATTATCGAATCGTTAGACATACCCGCTTGGGTTAAGTTCCGTTGTAGTCCACTGGAGAAAAGTCGCACACATGGTAGGCACGACAGGCAACCACAAAGCCTACCGAAAAATCCTCTGTAGGCACATCGATCACCACCTGCGGCACAATGTTGGCAGGTACCAAGCGGCGCAACACCGGTGCGAGTTCTGACAATTCTGATCGGTTGACCTGATTGTCAAAGCGAATACGGATACGACTGGTTAAAAACCGGTCCGAACGCTGCGTATCAGACAAAAAGCGTGGGTAGCCGCTGGCATACGGGATGCTGTGCCATAGCCGGACAATCGCCCATTGATCAGGGAATAACATCTGCAAGACAAATTGCAAAAAACCTAGGCCGCGCTCACTGGGCATAGATAACCAGTTGGCATAGATCACCTGCATCAACTTGTCGTTGGTTGCCGACCGACGCAGCACGGCAAGGCCGTCTTGTTTGCTAAACCGTTCGACCACGGTACGACCGCCCAAATGCGGTGCGCCGTAGTCCACCAAGTCTTGCAAGGCTACGCCCAAATCTTCGGCCATGACGGTTTTAATGGCATTGGCCAAGGCTTGCCGAAGTGCGGTACTCGTATGCTGTAGATCAACTGGACCGGTAAAGTTTATAGCACCCATAGCGAACCACCATCTGCCGTGCGCTCAAGCTGTACATCAATACTGGCATCGGTCAAATAGACCCACTCATGCGGCTTAATGCTATTTGAGCTCAGGTTTTCACCGCTGATCACAAAATCGCTAATACGGTCTTGAAAGGCCGCAATGCTGGTACGCAGCAGCGTAGACAGTTCTTGTAGGTTTTGCCCATCGGGTAGCCAACGGCTGGCCGCAATCGTGCCACGGCCAAATTTGGCGGTCAGCAGGCCGCGTATCTGTGCTGCAACGCTATCCACGTCATGCACGGCTCCTAGGCGACCTTTGACCAGTAAATGATAGGGCCGCTCAATCACCGCATGGGTAATCACACGACCCTCATACAGTGAGTCAGAACGCCCAATCAGTTGCTGAATATCACCTTCAATGATTGCCTGTTCACCAGCATTTTTGGCCACAACGGCCAAGTGCAAATGGTTAATATCTGCAATTGATACGCTGCCATACACCCGTTCTTGTACGGTTTCATTCCAGACGGCCAGATAGTTTGACCGTGCCATAAATTTTTGGCGTGCCAGATAATCAAAATTACCCAAAAACACCGCGTTTGCGTCGTACAACGCTGGGTAACTGGCCAACAGGCGCAACTGGGAAATGGTTAGCGGATCAGCGCCACTACGCAGCGCACCACCTGCTTTAAAGCGGACACTGACTTGTTGTTCGTTGGCGGTTAATACCTCGGTCAATGCCGCGTCTTTTAACCGGGCGTTATCGACTGCGCCGTAGCACTCAGTCAAGCGAAACGTCAGCACCTGTCCATTTTGAACGGTACGACCGGCGCGGCTATCATCCCCAAACTGTACCAAGATCCGGCGCAAACTATCCGTGGTGACGTTGATGCTGTAATCACCCTTGGCAACACCCATCCAGCGTGGTGCATGCCGGTATACGTTGGCCGGTATCGCATCATCCAGCACCACCAAACCAGCAAGCGACATATCAGCCGTTAAGCCAAGGGCAACCGTGTGAAAGGCTTCTGTGACGGGCACGGTATAGCTCACTTCGCGCAGCGTGCTTTGTTCGGCCACAACCTCGCCCATTGCGCCAGCGGCTACGGTAATCGATGACAGCAAGCGCCATGGACGCCCACCTTGGCTATCTTCAATCTCGCGCCCTTGTGTCAAGATAATGGGCGACCCGCTACGGTTGATCACTTCAATGGTGTGTTGGCTGGGGGTGCCAATCGGCAAAATGCCCTTGTTGGTTGCATCGGCCAAAATTGACCGATCACGCGCCTTAATAAACGGTTCAACCGTGGCCACATCAATTTCATTGGACAACAGCGCAAAATAACTGGCATAGGCACGCACTTGTTGAACCACAATCGGATCACCGGCTTGATAGCGCTCGTAGATCTCAGCATCGTCAAGGCTTGCGACCAGCCGCGCTTCAAAATCAGCCTGCGTCAACATTGAACGTATCCCCCGTGGCAGTCTTGCGCTTGTCGTTAATGGCGTTTAAGTCTAGGTTGATTACGCCAATACCCAAGTAAATGCGTTTGCGTTCGTGCCCTTCGTTGGACGCGTATAGGCTTAATTGATCTTGAGACAGACTCGACAACACCGGGATGTCACGCTTGAGCTTGGCAATAAACGCATCCGCAACTGGCGCAGATTGCGCCTTGAGTAACAGCGACTCCAGATCACAGCCATAGTCAGAGCCAAAATAAGCACTGACCGGCGTACTTAGCCAGTCCGTCACCATCCTGATAATGTCTTGACCGTTGATCATACGCGCCCACTATATTTTGCGGCCTTGATGAAGCCCTGTATAAACAGCGTGTACAGCAAGGTTTTAAAGGCGTACAGGCCGATCAAGACCAGTAGCACCACTGCACCCCCACCCCACAAGCCAATGGCCTGTAGAAACAGCGTGGTGCGCCATAGCATGGCTGCATACATAGCGCCAATCACCACAAAATCAGGCACCGCGTGCTGTAGGGCTTTTTTGTGGTAGTAGCTGTCATGATGTACAGCACTGATCTGATCAAACGCCACTTTGGCCACGCCAAGGCGATACGTTACTAAAACCACGTGCGCAATTAGCACAAGCATCAATAGGCCATCAATCCAAAAAGGCTGCATGATTAGACCCCTGCTTGCTGCTGCAATTGCGCCAGTTGTTGCGACAAACTGTCACGGGTTTGGACGCGCTGGGTAATGACCTGATTAAGCTCGTCAACCTTTTGATTGGCTGCTTGTAGTTGCTGGCTGACGTTTTTGGGCGTAGTGCTGTTTTTGGTCTTTGGCGGAATGGCCACTTTTTCTTTGTTTAGCTTATTTTCAAAGGCTTTTTGGCCGGTTGTTACCGCTTGGGCAATTTGATTGATTGCAACATCAAAAGATTGTTTTTGAAATTTTTCATCGGACAGCGTGACGTCGCCGGTCAATGGCGTGTCTTTTCCGTTGATCTTAACCCGCCACACGTCACCACCTTGGCGAAACATGAACATCACTTTCTGGTTGCCAGATAGCACAAGCTCAACGCTACGGGTACTAACGCCAGCCGTGCGTTTTGGTTTGGCCTCAATATTGACCACTGGCACGGTTTGGCCTGTTGCCTTGGCTAACGCAGCACTGAGCTTTTTAAGCGCTGGGTGTTTATCAGTGATTGTTGCAATGTCAAAAGAGGACATGTTGGCACCGTAAATTTTACAAGATTGCCTATTGTGGCTGGTGTGGCATTGCACCTACGGCTTGGGTTCCGTTGATCATTCTCATGACAGCAAAAAACCGCCATCAGGCGGTTTCTTGAGTCGGCACACGCTATGGCTTAACTGTCGCCATAATGCTTGTTTAGGCCAGTACCTGCGCCCTTAATGGCTGCTGCGGCATGACCAGCGCGTTTGCCTTTGTAGACATTGGCTTTAACACCAATATGCAGCGACTTGAGGCGCTTGTTGATAGCACCAAAGCTATGCGATTTGTTGAGCATTTTTTTCAAGCCCTGTTTCTGCTTGGCAGATAACTTGACCTTTTGACCGGCCAGACGCTTGTTGACCACCACGATCTTGTGGTTACGCACCACTTTAACGGCTTTGTAGCGGATCTTGCGACCACTGGCGTCTGTTTTGATTGTTGAGCTACCCACACGTAGCTTTTTAGGCTTGTTTAGGCCATCAAAACCAGCTTCGTCATCACTATCACTAAAAACATCTTCCGGTTCAAAGCCATACACAAATTCATTCATGAACTTGTCCAGCTCGTCGCCTTCGGCTGGCATGTTGGCAATCACAATTTCGCTGGCTGCTTCAATTGCCGCATCGGACACGTCCGTGTCATCCGACAACATATCTGCAATCATGGTGTCAGAAACGCCAAACGTGCTCAACGCGTCAGCGACGTTGGCAGTCAAGTGCTGGTTGACCAAATCGTCCATGTGTTCACTGTCATCTTCTTCCATGCCCATTGACGTGAGCATCAGACCTGCCAGTAAGTCGCTTGGTAGCATATCTTCATCAAGCGTATCTTCGGCAATGGCATCAGCCGTGCGTAGCACCACGATTAAAGCGGCCATCCGTAGGTTTTGGATCGCGGCCACAATCGCCTTTTCATCAACTGGTGAGTGTGCAGCTTGCAACTGATCAGCAGCATCACCTGCAACCGAATCAAAACCTTGCAACTGTTGACCTAATGCGGCCAGACTTTTACCAAACATCATCAATCCCCTTATTTGACCACGATGTCATCATCAAAAATCACGGCACGCGTTGCGCCTTCTGGGCAACGCTCCAATTTCAACCGCACCCGCTCAAACGGCTTAACCGAGTCTGGCGTTAGGCTAAAATTAAACGCCTTGCCGCCTAGATCTTCGCCAACAACCAATAAACCCGCGCTGTAGCACGCAGACAAAAACGCATCAATGTCACGGCTGGCATCAGTCAAAAATGCCTTTTTGCGCTTGAGCATGTGCCGCCGCAAAATATCCTGACAGCGATTGGTGGTGTAGCTGATAATTTCAGCAGAGTTGACCAAGCGCAGCGCAGCGTCCGCACTTTTCTTTTGCGTCAGTACGTCAGACAGGACAAAGCGCGCGCCTTGGTCGTACACAATCCGACGCGCTACGTTGACCTTGGCAATGGCCAGTTTTTCCACCGCAGCTTCGTCAAACAGCACATCGCCGCGCATCTCCATACCCTTAAACCCAAACGGGAAGTCAAACCCCGCAACAGGCGTATGAATGGGCGGAATACCCTTTTGATCAATACGGGCGTTACGCAGCAGATAGTCACCCATCAATGCCCCGATCACACGACGCGGCTTTTTACGCCCACGCAGTGAAACGGCATCACGTGGGCGGGCTACAATCGCGCTCAAAACCAGTTCGCATAGACTGGTATCAGCATCTAGCGATTCCGAAAAAGACACTCCTTGATCTAGTGTCAGCGTTGGGTCAAGCTCACCTTTAAACGGGATGTTCAACTTATTACTGGCAACAAGACAGGCATCAACCAGCGCTAAATCTTCGACTTGCGGCAACAGGATGTAAGCCGGACGTGGCTCCATCAAAACCAGCAGATTGATCACTGTATTGGCATTAAACGCGTCAGGCTGATCATCTGGCAGATCAATGCTGATTTTGTTCTTGCTACGGCTATTGGGCAGGTTGTACGCATTGCTGGCTTCAATAGCCGTTTGAAACGCGGACCGAGACAACACGTTCACTTCAATAAACTTGAAGGCTTCCGTAGCCTCCATCCGATTGATCAATGACTGTGTGTTTTCGGCATCTAGACCGACCACACCGTCGATCTGGTAGATCACGTCATCTGTGACCTTATCGCGCCACACAAGCGCAATGATGGTGTTCTCTGGCAGTGCTACGGTTGCACCTGTTTTGAGTTTAAAACTCACATCCAGAACGGCTGAATCACCTAGGTGGTCTTGAAGATCATAAGTCAAAGCCA
>JBEANQ010000136.1:0-6616 GCA_041165345.1 Pseudomonadota bacterium | reverse complement strand
ATCGAGAAGTCATCCCGCAGGGCGTTCATCAAGCCGTCAATTTGCCATTGGTCTTCGACGCTGCCCACAGGCACATACATGCTGATGACGGTGTTCATGACGTCTTCATGCATCCCCATGATGCCTTCTTGCAGCGAGTCTTCAGCCAGCACTTCATCGCGTTGGCCGTAGATAATTTTGCGCTGTTCGTTGGCGACATCGTCGTATTTGAGCAAGTTTTTACGAATATCAAAGTTACGGGCTTCAACTTTACGCTGGGCATTTTCAATCGAACGACTGACCATTTTGTGCTCAATGGCTTCGTCTTCTTTTAAGCCCATTGCACGCATCATGTTGACCACACGATCACCCGCAAAAATACGCATCAGGTCGTCTTCTAACGACAGATAAAACCGTGAGTTGCCCGGATCACCCTGACGTCCTGCACGACCGCGCAATTGGTTGTCAATCCGGCGTGATTCATGCCGCTCTGACCCCACAATATGCAACCCACCGGCTTCCAAGACGGCAGCGTTGTTGTGCTCCCACTCGGCTTTTAGGCGCTCTGCATCGGCGTCTGTGGCGTTTTCAATATTGGCTAAGGCTGCTTTCCAGTTGCCGCCCAACAAAATGTCAGTGCCACGACCCGCCATGTTGGTGGCGATGGTCACCGCAGATGGCCGACCGGCTTGCGCAATAATATCGGCTTCACGCTCGTGCTGCTTGGCGTTTAAGACTTCATGTGCAATGCCCGCAGCCGTCAGCAAGCGTGACAGATGCTCGCTGGCTTCAATGGTCGCTGTTCCCACCAGAATGGGGGCTTTTTTCTGCTGAATCTCACGGATTTCCTCGACAATGGCAAGGTATTTGCCTTCACGGGTCAAGAAAATCAGATCGTTTTGATCACGACGAACCATCGGACGATGGGTCGGAATAACCACCACGTCAAGGCCATAAATTTGAGCAAATTCGGCGGCTTCAGTGTCGGCAGTACCGGTCATCCCCGCCAGCTTGGTGTACAAGCGGAAGTAATTTTGGAAAGTGGTGGTGGCCAGTGTTTGGTTTTCGTTTTGAATGTTGACGCCTTCTTTGGCTTCAACGGCTTGATGCAGGCCTTCTGACCAACGCCGACCGGGCATGGTGCGACCCGTGTTTTCGTCCACAATCACGATTTCGTTTTCATGCACAATGTATTGCACATCACGTTGAAACAGATGATGCGCACGAATGGCGGCATTGACATGATGAACGAGGTTGAGCCGGCTAGGCGAATACAGGCTTTCACCTTGGCCCAGCAGCTCCATTTCAATCAACTTTTGCTCAATAAATTCATAACCTTCGTCGTTGATTTCAATCGAGCGTTGTTTTTCGTCAATCCAGAAATGCCCACCATCGGGTACTTTTTCTTCTTTTTGACGTTTGAGCTGCGGTGCTAAGAGGTTGATCATGGCGTATAAACGCGACGAATCTTCCGACTGTCCCGAGATGATCAGTGGTGTACGGGCTTCATCAATCAAGATGGAGTCGACTTCATCAATAATGGCAAAGTTCAAGCCACGTTGCTTTTTTTCATCCAGCGAAAACACCATGTTATCGCGCAAATAATCAAAGCCAAATTCGTTATTGGTGCCATAGGTGATGTCGGCATGATACGCCGCATGCTTTTGGTCTGGGGCTTGCATGGCGTGAATCACCCCAACCGTCAAGCCCAAAAACTCAAATAACGGACGGTTAAGCTCGGCATCACGCGAGGCCAAATAGTCATTGACCGTAATGACATGCACGCCCTTACTACTAATGGCGTTGAGATAGCAAGCCAAGGTACCCATCAGGGTTTTACCTTCACCGGTACGCATTTCGGCGATTTTGCCGTCATGGAGGGTCATGCCGCCAATCAATTGAACGTCATAATGACGCATCCCCAACACACGTTTACCCGCTTCACGACACACCGCAAACGCTTCGGGCAGCAATTGATTGAGGGTTTCACCGTGTTGATAACGGGTGCGAAAAGCAGCGGTTTTATCCTTCAACTCGGCATCAGACAATACCGAAATGGTCGGCTCTAACGCGTTGATGGCATCGACGCTTTTTCGCATCCGTTTGAGTTCGCGTTCGTTTTTGGTGCCGAAGATGCCTCCGACCAGACTTGCTAGCATGGGTTACAACTCTTTAATGAAAACAGGCGGCCTCCGGCCTTTGATCTATTATGGTGACAGGCCGCAGAAGTGCAAGGGGCGAAACTAGGCTTTTGATACAATCACTGGACTCGGTCGTGTGGGCATGATGCTGACCACAGCAGGAATACGAATGGTAAACGTTGCACCTTCACCAAGGGTCGAAGTGACTTGAATATCCCCTTGATGGTACTGCACAAACTGTTTGCACAGCATTAACCCCAGTCCAGTCCCCGACTCTCCTGATGTACCAAGAGTGCTGTGATGATGTTCTGTTTCAAACACATGCGCCATTTGCATCGGGGTCATGCCTATGCCGCTGTCCTTGACTTCAAACAGAATATCACCTTGTGCGGCATAAGCACGAACGTCAATATGCCCACCCGCAGGGGTAAATTTGATGGCGTTGCTGACCAAGTTACGAATGGCTGAACGCAGCATGTTTTCGTCGCCATAAATACTCAGGTCATGTTCACAACTAAACTGTAACGCCACTTGCTTATGCCGCGCCACCCCCGAAAGACTACCTTCAATCAGGTCAAATAAGGTTTCAACCAATAACATTCTAGGGGTATAAACAATTTTTCCACTTTCAACCAATGACCAATGCAATAGGTTGTCCAACAGTTTAAACGCGCCATCTGCTGTGTCATGTAAATAACTGGCAATATTGCGAATTTCAGTATGACTCATTTCATCAATATCAGTATCGAGCAGCTCAGCAAAGCCTAAAATACCTTGAAATGGCGCTTTGAGGTCATGGGCAATGATGGAAAAAAATCGATCTTTACTCAAATTTAACTGCCGTAGTTCGTCGGCTTGTTGCTCTAGCTTTTTGGTTCGCCCCATCAATTCAGTGGCTTGTTTCTGTAGCTGATGATTGGCACGACGCAGCTCCATATGCGCCATCACTTGACGGGCAAAGAGCTGAATGGCTTCAGTTTGCAAGCAATTTAATTGTCGAGGTTGGGTGTCAATGGTGCAGATTGTGCCGATGGGATAGCCTGACTCACTGAGCAACGGCGCACCCGCATAAAAACGCATCCCACCTTCAACTACGGCGGGGTTATCTGCAAAACGTGGGTCTTGAGTGGCGTCTTCAACCACAAACACCCCCTGCCCTAACATGGCATGGCCACAAAATGAGATGTTACGAGGCCCACGATTGGCGTCGTGGTTAATACGCGATTTAAACCACAGCTCGTCTTGACCCACAAGACTAATGATTGCAGTTGGTGTGCCGCAAATGGCTGCAAGCATCCGACTGATTTGATCATAGTCTTCTTCTGGGTCCGTGCCAAAAATTCCATAAGACGCTAGCTCGGCCAGTCGCTCATGTTCGTTTTGTGGCAAGGGTGCAGGCAACATACGCAAGAAATCCTGTTGAAAGGGGTGACCCTGTGAAAAACATTGCTTCGCACAAACGCTAAACAAGTGACACACAGTGATTCATACCATACATGGATGCTATGTGTTCTCAATGCAAATAACACAGACTGCATCGAAACTCCTATATCTGAGCATCGCTTCATTGTATTTTGGCCTCTATGCTGCTACTCACCATTAAAAAACGCACCCTACGGTGCGTTTTTATGTGCATTTTTAACCAGCTAGCTCACATTAGTCTTTGCGACGCATGTGCGGAAATAAAATCACGTCACGAATACTGGCCGCATTAGCAAACAACATGACCAGACGATCAATACCAATTCCCTGACCAGCGGTCGGTGGTAAGCCATATTCCAGTGCTTCCACAAAGTCGGCATCGTAATGCATGGCTTCGTCATCACCGGCGTCTTTTTCGGCCACTTGTTGCAAAAAGCGCTCCGCTTGATCTACCGCATCGTTAAGCTCGGAGAAGCCATTGGCCAGTTCACGCCCGCCAATAAAGAACTCAAAACGGTCGGTGATGTGGGCGTTATGGTCATTTCGACGCGCCAATGGTGAGGTTTCGGCGGGATATTCGGTGATAAAGGTCGGCTGACGCAGTTGGGTTTCGACGGTTTCTTCAAACACGATGGTTTGCAGTTTGCCTAACCCAAAGCCATCTTTGACTTTTTCTTTTAGTACGGTTTGTACAAAATCTGCCAAGAACGCACGGTCGTCCACTTGAGCCGCACTAATATTGGGATTGTGTTCTAAGATCGCGTTACGCATGGAGATTTTTTTAAATGGGCCTTTAAAGCTAAACACTTCGTCGGCATATGGGACGTCGGTGCTGCCCAAAATATCGAGCGCGAGGGTTTCCAGCATACGCTCGGTCAGCAGCATCAAGTCGTTGTAGTCAGCATAGGCTTGGTAGAATTCAATCATGGTGAATTCAGGGTTGTGGCGGGTCGAGATGCCTTCGTTACGGAAGTTTCGGTTGATCTCAAACACGCGCTCAAACCCACCGACCACCAAGCGTTTGAGGTACAGCTCTGGCGCAATGCGCAAAAACAGTTCCATGTCGAGCGCATTGTGATGGGTTTTAAACGGACGCGCCGACGCGCCACCAGGGATGACGTGCATCATGGGGGTTTCGACTTCCATGAAGCGTTCGTTCAGCAAAAACTGACGAATGCCACTGACCACTTGTGAGCGAATCACAAAGGTGTTGCGGGTGTCTTCGTTGGTGATCAAGTCAAGGTGACGCTGACGATAGCGGGCTTCAGTGTCGCTTAAACCATGATGTTTGTCTGGCAGTGGGCGCAGTGATTTGGTCAATAGCTCAACGGTTTGAATGTCAACATACAGGTCGCCTTTGCCCGAACGCGCCAAAACTCCTTTGATGGCAATAATATCACCCAAATCAAAGTGTTTGATGTCATCTAAGACGTCTGCGGCCAACGCTTTGCGGTCAACATACACTTGAATCCGGCCGGTCATGTCTTGAATGACCATAAATGCGCCACGATTGAGCATTAAACGACCGGCCACACTCACGGTGGTGGGGGTTTCGGCCAGTTGTGCTTTGCTGAGGTCGGCATATTGGGTTTGCAAATCACCAGCGTAGTGTTCACGGCGAAAGGTATTGGGAAACGCACTGCCACCCGTTTGGGCTGCCTTGTCACGAATGACCTTCAGCTTGGCGTGACGCTCGGCGATCAGTTGGTTTTCGCTGACGGCGGGGGTCTGGGGCTGCTCGGCCATGCGGACATCTCGACAAGAAATTGAAAAGGCGCACAGGATAGCAAAATTCGGGGATGTGATGTAGCGATGTCCATACAAATACAGACAGGGTTGATTTTCGTCAATGTCATTGACAAAAAAACAGCGGATGCACTTTGGGTACATCCGCCTTGATCAGGTTAAACCCATCTCGTCTTAGTAATGAATACGCTTAATGATACTTTGATCAAGCAAAGGATCATCTTTTAGGCGCGTGCTACAGGTTGCCATGGCAGGTGCGTCGAGGAATTTTTTCAGATCAATCATCAGGACTTGGTGGGTGTCGGTCAGGACAAAGCCATAACTACGGCCATTTGACAATTGGTAACTGCCCACACCATGCGGGTCACCCGCAGGGCCAAATGAACCGCTAACCCATGATTTCCATTGCGTCATTCCAAAACCAGTTGCTGAGTTGGGTGCATCCAATAGGCCAACCGCTAAGTCTTGACTGTTACCTGCCATAAACAAGACCAGATGCTGGTTACTTTCGACTGATGACCCACTGATATCTAATGCTGTGCAATCTGTGCCGACACCATCACTGAGCAATATCGGCTTGATCGCCGTTGCTGGCACCGTCAAGACACCTTCTGTTGGAACAGGAACAGGCGTGGTCGTTGATGTGTTTGTGGTAGGGATAGGAGTAGGAGCCGCGGTATAGGTCAGGCTTGGGGTATAGACCAGTGCAATGTTGCTGTCATGCTCACCCGTCACGACGGCAATTTTGTAAGCAGTGTCCATCGACAAGGCGTCGGGTTCATTTGGACTAAGCTTAGGGACTAATTTTTCCCATTCACCTAGATCTTGAATATAGGCTTTGGTTTCATCCAAACGATAAGCGATGAGGCCACGGCCGTCATCATTGTAATCAGGCGATAGAATGAGGTTATCACTGGGATCACCACCAATATTTTCATTGATACGCGTGCCTGCGGGCTGAGCAATACGAGCAATTTCGGTCATATGGATCGGATCATAATGCACCAGACCGTCTGCGGTGGCCAACCACACGCCCCCTTGTACAGTGTCAAGCATCCCGCCCGCAATTTTGACGTTACTTGCACCGCTATAATCGACAGTATGCTGAATATTCAAATGCTCTTTGCTGACCGTCTGATCCAGCAAATCAACCTTCACGACCAAATCACTGCTGTAATCAAACAAAAATAAGATGGGGCGGCTGGTATTATTTACGGCAATCACACCACCCACCGCAGATAAGCCAGCTGCTTCGATTTTTTGATTGAGCACGCTATCAGTCACGCTAACCGTGTTGGTGGGGTCGTTAACGTTCAGAATTCCTAAGC
>JBEANQ010000135.1:0-6618 GCA_041165345.1 Pseudomonadota bacterium | reverse complement strand
TGAGGGGGTAGTGTGCGGTCGGAAAACAAACACAAATGTAAAATAATATGCAGCTCAATACGCGTAAAATCCTGTGATTCATCACAAAAAATGGCTGGAAACTGTGGCCGAATGAACTGATGCGCTAATACATAACGTGCTAAATCTTGGTCATCCCATAGATTGTTGTGCTCACAGAGTGGGTCGTACCAATCAAGCCAAACCGTTTGATAAATCGTATCAAATACGCGTTGACTGACACTATGGTGGGCATCATCAAGCTCGGCGTATTCTTCGCTATCCATGAGCTCATCAATGCTCATGCCTTTGATATAGGAGCGAATGACATGCCAGCATAGATCTGGTGGATAATGAGCAATTGCATCGCGTTCTTGACCAAATCGTTGCCGCCATAACAGTTTAAAACGACCATAATCAACAAAGTTTGTTTTAGAAAAGTGATGATGCACCTGCTGTGGCAGTTGTTGATAAAGATAGCTTCTAAATTCATGGAAGCAGTGCCGAATGCGTTGGGTTTGTGGGTCAATGAGCAACGTACGTTGTGCGATGTGAGCATAGCGGCTGCCAGAGCGTAGAAGCTGTTCAACAGCTGTTGTGGCACGCTCAACCAACGGCTGGCTGCATGAGAAATACACGGGTAAGGCCAACTGTGGGTCAAGCTGTTGTTGCAAACCGTAGAGTAAGTAATCGGCAAATAGATATTGCAATACAGTTGATTTGCCACTACCTGCTTGACCATTAATAAATAGTGGATAAGGCCGGTTGGTTTGTTTAGCGAGACCAATGATATGTGCTTCTTGATCAGAGAGTGGCAGATTACCAAACGAGTCTGCCTGAAGCTGTTGCCACAACGTGGTGTCGCTGAGCATTTCTTCAGGATATGCACGACGGGAAGCGCGTTTAAGCTGCTGTTTAAACTCAGCTGTATTTTGATCAGGAGAATCTAGCAGTGCCTGAATATCAATGGCTGTGGTGCGTTTGATGGGTGTGGAGTCCGCCTTTGAATGGGTAAAATGGGCTAAAAATAAGATCTTACTGTGATTAAATCGTCTAAGGTGCAGTGTGCTTGAGGGTGTTCCAGACACAGGAATACTCAGCCCACCAATGACCGTTGCCTCGGTTTGTAGGTTCAGCAGTTGATCTGCAATTGCAGGATTAATGGGCTGTTGTTGGGCGATGGTGTCGCACCATGACCATGATTCATACACCATATCACTGTCGAGATTTGGGTATGGGTGGTCGGCGTATAAATAGCCTTGTTCAGCTTCATTAGGGCGTTGGCGTTGACGAATGGGTTGATCACGTAAGCGTTGTTGAATCGTGCGGCGCACGTCACATAGGTCAATCCGCTGATCGCGCAACGTATAGCCTTGTGTCCCCATATGGTAGGCCAGTTCATCGTAGTCTTTGTCTTGGCGTTGTGCGACTTTAAGCATCAGCAAGATTTGGTGTTTTTCGCCTTCGATCTCAATCCATTCTTCACAACAAATGAGTCGTATTCGTCGATTACCCAGTCTCTTTTTCATCCAAAATGGATGCACAAATGCGTGTAAGAGACTCAGTGATTGGTAGTGTTCTAGCTGTTCGGTGAGGCGTTCAACGTGAGAGGTAACACTAAAGCGCTGTGCTTCTAAACGGCACTCTTCAGCCTGATAAATAAAAAGACTCATATTCAACTGTCCAAGGTGATCATTGTGATGCAATTTGATGCAATGCAATATAAATGCAGTTGAGCAGGATGCCCTTAAGGGCATGGCGTGGAAAGTATACAGGCGTTTATGTATAGACAAAAGACGCCAAGCGTTGGATCGTTAGCTGCTACCAGTGGCCTCACTCACTATGGCATACCCGATGGCAGTCAACGCATCACATTCTATTTAAGATAGCGCGCTACAATTTGCATGACCTGTTCTAAATCTCGTTGTCGAATGGCAGCATCTTGTGCTGTTACACCCAAATGCGCTTGCATGTGATCACTCAATACTTCGTTCATTAGGCCGTTGACTGCCCCGCGAATGGCCGCAATTTGTTGTAAAACCGCAGTGCATTCATGGCCGCTGACCAATGCTTGCTCAAGCGAATAGACTTGACCTTTGATGCGACGTACCCGCGCAAGGGTTTTAGGGTTACCGTGATGAGACAAATGCATGGTGATGGACTCTGGATCATATACTATACTGGGGTATAGTATATTTGATCCGTTTTCGAGACAAGCCATCATGCATGATTCATCAGGGGTGACCGACCATAAGCCAACACATTCGCATGTGTTTGAAGACAGCAAGCCCAAGGCTGAGCGTAAAACCCGTTGGGCGTTAATCTTAACCGCCATCATGATGGTGGCCGAGATTATTGGTGGGTGGACCTTTGGGTCAATGGCCTTGCTGGCCGATGGCTGGCACATGAGCTCACATGTGTTGGCGCTAGGGTTAGCGTTGGCGGCCTATGTGGCCGCACGTCGTTGGGCACATGATCCTCGGTTTAATTTTGGCACATGGAAAATAGAGGTGTTGGCTGGCTATACCAGTGCATTAATGTTGGTTGGTATTGCCGCTTTGATGGTGTATGAATCGGTAGTACGGTTGTTGTCGCCAACGGTGGTGTCTTACCCCGAAGCGATTGTGGTTGCGGTGGTGGGGTTAGGTGTCAATGTTTTGTGCGCATGGATTCTGAAAGACGACCATCATGGACACTCACACTCACACTCACACTCACACTCACACGACCATGATCATTCACACGGTCATCAGACAGCCGCTAAAGCGACGGTTGGCAAAGATAGCCTGCCTCATCAAGACCTTAATTTACGGTCCGCATATGTGCATGTTTTGGCCGACGCAGCGACCTCGGTCTTGGCCATTGTGGCGCTATGTGCAGGGCAATATGCAGGCGTATTGTGGCTTGATCCCGTCATGGGGATTGTGGGCGCGATTTTAGTCACGGTGTGGGCGATGGGGTTGCTGGGTGAGACCTCTCGGGTGTTGGTGGATGCCGAGCGTGATGCACCTATTGCCAGCGCAATTCATCAGACCATTGCGACGCATTGGCCGCATGCACAGCTTGATGACTTGCATGTTTGGCGAGTGGGCAAAGGATTGTATGCCTGTGTGCTGACCATCACGTGTCATGAACCGCTGACCGCCACACAAGTGAAGCAAGCCTTAGACGCGCACGCCGAACTGGCTCATGTGACGGTTGAGATCAATCAGCCTGTACTTGCATCAAGTGGATAGTTGCCAAATCGGGCAGCATCATTGAGCAGTCTGATCAATGGGTTCGTTCGGTCATCATGCCATGATCGGCCATCATTTGATGCGAGCGTCCCCATGTCGTTAAATCCGCAGTACTACAGCCCAGAACATGTGGCTTTTGCCGATAGCATCCGAAAATTTACCGCCCAACACATCACCCCGTTTGTCAATGATTGGGAAGAAGCCGAAACCTTCCCACGGGCGTTGTATGCCCAAGCGGCCGACGTGGGTTTATTGGGGTTGGGGTTTCCCGAGCAGTTTGGCGGCACGCCCGATACCGACGCGTTTTACACTCTATTGGCGGCGGTCGAATTGGCGCAGTGTGGGTCGGGTGGCGTGTTGGCCTCGTTGTTGTCGCACACCATTGGCGCACCGCCCATCAAAAATTTTGGCAGTGATGAACTCAAAGCCCGTGTCTTGCCCAGTATTTTGTCGGGCGACAAAATTTCGGCATTGGCGATTACCGAACCCAGCGGTGGGTCAGATGTGGCCGCGTTAACCACCCGCGCGGTGCGGGACGGCGATCACTATGTGGTCAATGGCGAAAAAACCTTTATCACCTCGGGTATTCGTGCCGACTACTACTCGGTAGCGGTGCGAACAGACCCGAATGGCAAAGGTGCAAATGGTATTTCGATGTTGTTGGTGGATGGCGACACGGCTGGCCTGTCCAAAACACCGCTCAAAAAAATGGGCTGGTGGGCCTCTGACACCGCGCAATTGCATTTTCAGGACTGCCGAATTCCGGCCACTAACCTGATTGGCCCAGAACACATGGGTTTTTTGGTGATTATGCAAAACTTCAATATGGAGCGCTTCTTTTTGGCGGCGTCTTCATATGGGTTTGCCAAGGTCTGCTATGAAGATACATTGGCATGGGCGCAAGAACGTAAGACTTTTGGCAAACGCCTGATTGACCATCAAGTGGTGCGCCATAAACTCATCGACATGGCCACTCAATTGCACACCACACGGGCGCTGTTAGAAGACACCGCTTGGAAAATGGGTCAGCCGCAGCTACAAGGCAACGACTTGGTTGCGCAAATTTGTATGCTTAAAAACGTGGCCACTCGCGCCATGCAATTTTGTGCCGATGCAGGCGTACAAACCTTGGGCGGCATGGGCTTTATGCGTGGCACACGGGTCGAGCGGATTTATCGGGATGTTAAAGTCAACATGATTGGTGGGGGTGCAGAGGAAATCATGAAAGAACTGGCCAGCCGTCAATTGGGTTATTGACCTGACATGCGCTGAGACAGATCAATGAATCATCGCTCTTGATGTCAAAGTCCCAAGATTTTGGCGTCAAGAGAGCGAGCTAAAATGTCGACTATTTGGCTTTATTTATTAGAACTACATCACATTTAACTTAAGATAACTACCCAATTGTATATTTACAAAACGATACAGGCGACCTTTTGACCTGTATAGCGCTCTTCAGCACACTCCGTCTGCTTCTACGGAAGACCAGTCCAAAAACACCATCAGAAGTGTATTTGTGCTGAACCAACACAACCAACATAAGGAAACACCATGACCACGTCCATCCAAACCCTGAACACCGCCGAAATTGATGCTGTGAGCGGTGCAGGCTTGTCGATTGATCTGTCGTTTTGCGCTAACCTGTTTGCCATGCTGAACCTTGGCCATCATTGCACTACATCGACTGCCACAGTTGAGGCCAATGCACATGGCAGCGCGTCGATTCATCTGGGCTAATCAGCTCATTTGACTTGCGATAAAAAAAGCCCACTGATGATGATCTGTGGGCTTTTTTGTGCGTGCTGTTTCATGCGGTTTGGGTTGCGTCAATGGTCAGTAAGACTTGGCGTTTTTTGACCTGCTGGCCGATGTGTGCCAAAACCGAGCCGACTGTTCCGTCACAATTCACCCGAATCTGCTGCTGAATTTTCATGGCTTCTAAAATCAATACCGTCTGATCTTTGCAGACCGTGTTGCCAACACATGGACCACTGCGCCATCTATGCTGGAGTCTAATCGGCAGTGTTGTCCATCGAAATAGAATGAGGCATTGGCATATGCTGTCACAGTCATAAGAGTAGCTGAAACAGTTGACCTTATAAAACTGGTAAAATACAAACAATACAGGGGGATCTATTGCCCCCTTTCTACTATACAGATGGAGTTAAAGTATGGCCCTTAAATACGGTTTACAGGTGTGGGATACGCAGGCTTTTCCGCTGGGAAAAATTTCACATAACGTCGACTTACCCAAGGTCGATCAGCAGCGTCGATTATTAAGCCAACAACATGTGGCGCCAAGCACAAATGCACTTGTCTTTGCTGAAGAATTACAACAATTGTCTGAGACGCTGTCCAACGTTCATCCATGGATGAAAACATATCTGCAAGAGTTGTCAGCGCAGTTTCGCCAGCAATCTACAGCTGTTCTCACCATCAATGTACCTAAAAGACCATCACAATTTACTATTTTGGCATATTTAGTGACAATGGTTGCCAGCCAGAACCGCATGGTGACCTACAATGCGGCGGGTGGTTTTTATGTTTTACCGTTGCCAGACGTTGTGTCAAAAAGCATCTGCCCCGATCTCTATAACAATCTGCTTCTCACCGTGCCTAGTACGGATTTTGAGCCATTTATGCTAATATATAGAAACGCTTTAATTGCTGAACAACTGGTCGAACCTATAGACCTGATTGATTGGGATGAATATCCGATGAGTAATGATGACCGTGAGTTTGAAGCCAAGTGTATGTTTGAAGAAAAGGTCGCTATATATTTAAAAGACAAAAAAATCACTTTTAAATTTAATAAAAAAACAAAGAATTTTCAAATCCCTGTAAAACAGACGGGAGATATTGTTTTTTGTTTGCAATTTGAATTAAGTACGGCGATACAAGAACAAGGAATTGGTCGTGTAATGATTAATAGCTATATTTCTGCAAATCAAAAAAATATTTTGGAAGGAGATGGCTTTCTGAGAAATGTAAGCGAAGAATTTGTAAAAAAATTTCAAGTGAAAATCGATGATATTTCTATTTCTACACCTTGGCGCATGTTTGATCTAAGGACAGATTTCAACCCTGATTGTTTTCAAGGTTTTGTATGCGAATATCAAAAATGGAGTGATTTTTTTGGTCAAATTCAAAGCTTAATGGAATGCTCAAAAAAAATTATTTCTGACACCACTAGTATTAGTGATTTTTTAACCGTTATTGAGGACTCTTTAAGTGCTGGTATAAGTCTTAGAGATATCATATACAACTGTGACTATAGTAACACAAAAAAATTAGCTACTTGCTACTTGATGTATGCAAAGTTATTGCGCCCAAGTCTATTTTTGATCTTAGCCAAAGAGACTCGAAAATTAGGCAGCAATATGGG
>JBEANQ010000134.1:0-6709 GCA_041165345.1 Pseudomonadota bacterium | reverse complement strand
TCGCCTTTGAGTCGAACCTCGTCACTCCAGACCAGTATTTTACTGGTGTGTGGTTTGCGCTGAACTTCTTCGACTTCACCAAACAGGTCAAAAATACCGCTTTCACGGTTTTGGCGGGCTTGGTCGGCGGCTTGTACGGCTTCGGGCAGTTGATCCATTAAACTGGCACGTTCGATGCCAAAACAATCGAGCGCCCCTGCACGAATGAGTGCATCAAGGGTGCGTTTACTGGCCTTTTTGAGGTCAATCCGATGACAAAAATCAAACAAATCACGGAACTCACCGCCGTCACATCGCGCATCCATAATGGATTGCACTGCGGCTTCTCCGACGCCTTTGACTGCACCAAGACCATAAATAATGGTGCTGGGGTCTGAGGCGCGAAAGCGGAAGTTGGAGCGATTGACGCAGGGCGGCAGAATGGTCAGACCCAGCCCGCGACAGTCATCAATAATAAACACCACGTTGTCGGTGTTTTGCATTTCTGAGGTCAGAACTGCGCCCATAAATTCGGCGGGATAATGGGTTTTAAGCCATGCGGTGTGGTAGGCCACCACGCCATAAGCCGCCGAGTGCGACTTGTTAAAGCCATACCCTGCGAATTTTTCCATCAGGTCAAAAATGCCACCAGACACTTGCGGTTCAATGCCGCGATTGGTTGCGCCCGTGACAAAAATTTCGCGTTGTTGTGCCATTTCTTCGGGCTTTTTCTTGCCCATGGCACGACGCAGCATGTCTGCACCGCCCAGTGTATAACCGGCCAAGACCTGCGAAATTTGCATGACCTGTTCTTGGTAGACAATAACGCCGTAGGTGTTGCCTAAAATGCCTGCAAGGTCTGGGTGGTCATATGCCACTTCTTCAATGCCATGTTTGCGGTTGATGTACATGTCGACCATGCCGGCATCCAGTGGGCCGGGCCGGTACAGCGCACACATGGCGATGACGTCTTCAATATTTGAGGGTTTGAGTTTGCCCAAGTATTTTTTCATGCCCGAGCTTTCGAGCTGAAACACCGCCGTGGTTTTGGTGTCTTGTAACAAATGATAGGTGGCTTTGTCGTCGAGGGGCAGTTTTTCAAGAATCAGGGCAGCTTGGCCTTCTTGCTGGCGGCGGGCATTGATGGCGTCCATCGCCCAGTCAATCACGGTCAGGTTGCGCAGCCCCAAGAAGTCAAACTTGACCAGTCCAATGGCTTCAACATCGTCTTTGTCAAATTGGCTACAGCGGGAGCCTTCGTCGTCGCAATAAATAGCCGAAAAATCGGTGATTTTTCCCGGTGCGATCAGTACGCCGCCCGCATGTTTGCCAACGTTTCTGGTAATGCCTTCAAGCTTGAGTGCCATGTCCCAGATTTCGGCGGCATCTTCAAAGTCATTGTTGGCGGGGTTGGTGACGATGTCTTTGAGTTGGGCTTCTTGTTCTAGGGCGTCAAGCAGTGAAATGCCCGGCGTTTTGGGAATGAGCTTAGAGATTCGGTCAGCCAGCCCATAGGACTTGCTTTGTACCCGTGCCACATCCCGCACCACGGCTTTGGCGGCCATTGTACCAAAGGTGATGATTTGCGAGACCGCATCGCGGCCATAGGTTTGCGCGACGTAGTCGATGACACGGTCGCGACCTGCAATGCAAAAGTCGACGTCAAAATCGGGCATGGAGACCCGTTCGGGGTTTAAAAACCGCTCAAACAAGAGGTCGTAGGCCAGTGGGTCAAGGTCGGTGATTTTAAGGCTATACGCCACCAATGAGCCAGCACCTGAGCCACGGCCCGGCCCAACGGGGACGCCATTGGCTTTCGCCCATTGAATAAAGTCCATCACGATGAGGAAGTAACCTGGAAACCCCATGTCTAAAATGGTTTTAACTTCAAAGGCCAATCGTTCATCGTACGGCTGGCGAATGGTTGGCCAGTCGCTGCCGCGTTCAGATTCGGGGTAGAGGTCGCTCAGGCGTTCATTCAGGCCGATTTCGGAGCGTTCGGCAAAATAACGCGCAATGTCATAGCCGTCAGGAATGGGGAAGTCCGGCAGGTAGTTTTTGCCCAGTGTGAGGGTGACGGTACAGCGACGGGCGATTTCAATGGTGTTTTGACAGGCTGTTGGCAGGTCATCAAACAGCGTGGTCATGTCGGCTTGGGTTTTAAAGTATTGCTCGGCCGAATAAATCTTTTGGCGTTTTTCGTCGCCCAACACTTGCCCACTGGCAATACAAATACGTGCTTCATGAGCGTCAAAATCAGCGGCCTGCATAAACCGCACATCGTTGTGTGCAACGACAGGAACGTTGAGTGTTTCTGCCAGCAGTGTGGCGTGTTCAATATAATGGTCTTCGCTTTGGCGTTGGGTTCGACACACCCCCACATACACGCGATCACCAAAAACTGTGAGCCAGTCTTGCAGAATAGGGGTTGCTCGTGCAGGTGTTGCCCCACACAAGGCGGCACCCACATCACTGCTGGCGCCTAAAATGGCAATCAGCCCTTCATGCTTGGCAAAAATCCAATCGCGCTCAATACAGGGAATGCCCAGTTTTAGGCCGTCAGTAAACCCTTGCGAGACGATTTCGGTGAGGTGTCGCCAGCCTATTTGGTTCATGGCCAGCAGGGTGATGCGGCTTTTGTCATCGCCCAGACGGATTTCTGCGCCCAAAATGGGCTTAATGCCCTTGGCCATACAGGCTTTATAAAACTTGACGGCGGCATATAAGTTTGACAGGTCGGTCAGCGCCAGCGCGGGCATTTGATCCTTGGCGGCAGCCTTAACCAAATCGGGAATACGCACGATCGAGTCAATGACCGAAAATTCGCTGTGAATGCCAAGGTGAATAAAGCTCATAATGCCCTCCAGAACCGGTCAGAATGATAGCACGCAGTCAGGCTGCTACAGTGGGGCAAGCAGGCAAAACCGCAACAGATCCATGAAATGGTGGGTCAGCGGTTGTCGCTACTGTCATGACAGTGCGACTGTGTGAACTCGTTAAGCGATGGTATGTGGAGAATGACTCATGACGGTACAGTGTAGGCCGCAGCCCATAGACTCGCCCTTTGCCTATGGTCGTAGCCAATGGCCAAACCCCACGCAAGAGTTGATTGCACTGGCGCGTATTCGGCGTTGGTTGTTAAAAGAAGGGCAGTGTTTGTCTGAGTTGTCATTACAACAGATGGACAATGGATATGCAGTGGCCGACCCATTGGTGGATGAGCTCCGTTTAACCTCGTTAACGCTGGCGCAAGTGTTGGCGCAACCGAGCTTACATGCCAACGGCGCGGCCTTAAGCGCCCACATGCACCAGCTTCAGCCAGATATCGACCCGAGACTGGTCGCGCTGGGTGCGGCGGCGTATCGGCGCTATCCCTTGCTACAAATTTGGCTGTTGCGAAACGTCTCGCTGATGACCGGTTATAGCATTCCGGCATTAAGCGTACCGCTGTTGCATACCGGCGCGTTGGTGTCGGACGCCTTACCACGGTTGCATCGCACCTACGAGTTTATTCAAACGGTTAGTCGTGCGGATGTGTTAGAGATTGGCGGTTCAGCATGGCGCTACTGTGTCAATGTGCGACAGATTCATGCCTATGTCCGGCAAAGTTTGACGCCATCATGGGATGTGGGCTATTGGGGGCAACCACTGAATCAGAGCGATATGATCGCTACCCATTTGCAGTTTTCGTTGTTGATTGTGTTGGGCTATCGTTGGTTTGGCGCACGGCTGTCGGCTGAAGAACAGCAAGGCATTTGGATGTTATGGCGACAAATCAGCACATGGTTGGGGGTCGATCCGGCAGCGATTCCGCGCACAGAACAAGACAGTCTGCGTTGGTTATATGACTACGCGGCCACCCAAAAATTTGATTACTCGCTCGGCAAACCATTGGCGCAGGCGTTGCATGTGCTGCCCACGCAAATTGTCGGACCCGATAACCGACTGGCGCAATGGACCGAAGCCGTCAACGCCAGTGTCACACGCTTGTTGGTGGGCGATGATGTGGCAGACGGTTTGGGCTTGCCGACGTATCCGGCACGCTATGGCTTGCTGGCCATTACGCCGGTGTTGTTTGGCCTTGAGTTTGGCGCGGATCATGTGCCGATGCTGCGGCGTTCGCTGAATCGGTTGGCGGCGTGGCGGCATACACGGGTGGATGAGTGGATGGCCGACAATGTGGCATTGTTGACGAAAACATCTCAATCAACGCTCGGTGAAGAATAAGACAAGACGAGGTTAGGGGTTGTTGATCGGTATGGATATTTCATGGCTATAGCTACGATCTTGCATATTGTAGCTATTGCCAAATCGAAGCGAAAATCCGACCGTGGTCTTTTTCTTAAGCTGATTAGAGCTATATTTAAAAAATTCGAACAGTATCATCTCTATTTCCTCACGACGAGATTGCAGGTGAGCTGGCAAGGTAAAAGGCTGTACGATCACACCAACAACTTTATCACAATCTCGAATATTATTAAGGTCTTTATATTCTAACGTACCCATCACTGACACATTAAATAAAATGATATTCTGTTCAAAAAACAAAGCATATGCCGCAGGCGCAAACATATCTGGCATATTGATGATATAATGCACGCTGAGTAGTGCCAGATTCTGATCTTCTTCAACAATTAATTCAGCACTTGAGTATGTTCTTGCTTTCCACCAACGCCAGACATAGCTGTGCGCTCTGAGCAGTTCATCAGGTAATGCCCAATACGCATACCAATAGGGCAATGCGATTGGATCAATTTCTAACAATAATCTCAACTCCTCATTCATGATGGTTGGAAGTTTGATGGTTTTAAAATTCATAAGATTAACTTGCTCAAATGTGGAAAAAATGATTGCGTTGATGGGTGGATCGTTGGCACTGCTCAACGATTCAACACCGCCGACCGATCAGCAGATCGGCGGCGGTATTATAAATACACTGATGTTTTTACTGTGTAGGCAGAGATACTTAACGCCGCGTCGCCAAAAACCGGCCAATACGGGTAATCGCTTCTTTTAGCTCGCTTTCGGCAGGCAAAAACACCACCCGAAAATGATCTGGCGCATCCCAGTTAAAGCCAGTGCCTTGTACCAATAGCACTTTTTCTGCCTTGAGTAAGTCCATCATAAAGGCTTCGTCGTCTTCGATGGGGTAGACCTTGGGGTCAAGACGGGGGAAGCAATACAACGCGCCTTCTGGTTTGACACAAGACACCCCTTCAATCTCGTTCAGCATTTGCCACGCCACATTGCGCTGCTGATACAACCGGCCATTTGGTTGAATCAGTTCATTAATGCTTTGGTAGCCGCCAAGTGCGGTTTGGATCGCATATTGCGCTTGCACGTTGGCACACAGTCGCATGGAGGCCAGCATATCAAGGCCTTCAATATAATCGGCTGCTTGTTCTTTGTTGCCGGACACCAGCATCCAACCAGAGCGAAAACCGGCCACACGGTACGACTTCGACAACCCATTAAAGGTGATGCACAGTAAGTCGGGTGCGAGGGTGGCCATTGAGACATGTTCGATGCCGTCATAGACGATTTTGTCGTAAATTTCGTCAGCAAAAATGATCAAGTCATGCTTACGCGCAAGCGCAACGATTTGTTCCAAAATATGCCGTGGGTAGACCGACCCTGTGGGATTGTTGGGGTTAATCACCACAATACCGCGCGTGTGAGCCGTGATTTTGCGTTCCATGTCGGCAATGTCGGGATACCACGAGTCGTTTTCGTCACAGCGATAATGCACCGCATGACCGCCCGCCAGATTAACCGCTGCCGTCCATAGGGGGTAGTCGGGCATGGGAATCAGCATTTCGTCGCCGTTGTCGAGCAAGGCTTGCATGGCCATAACGATCAGCTCAGACACGCCGTTGCCAATGTATACGTCGTTGACATCAATGGCCGAGATCAGCCCTTTTTGTTGGTAATACTGCAACACGGCCTTACGCGCCGGAAAAATCCCTTTAGAGTCACAGTAGCCAATCGCATTGGGCAAATTGCGCGCCACGTCATTGAGAATCTCTTGCGGGGCTTCAAAACCAAATGGGGCGGGGTTGCCCACGTTGAGCTTAATGATGCGATGCCCTTGATCTTCCATCGCATTGGCCGCTTTGAGCAATGGCCCACGAATGTCATAACAGACATTACGCAATTTGTCGGATTTGTTGATGGTGCGGCGGGGGCTGCTCTGCGGCATGGCGGTTCTCGGGCTGACGGGCGTGGTGTTGGGTCGTGGTGGAGTGAGTGTTGGCGGGTGCGGGTTGGCATCGCCGTTTAAAATGTAACTTTGGCTGGTGTGTAAGACCTGCGCCAAAATGGGCAGCTTGGCAATGACGATACCGTTTTCGCCGCGCTCCCAATTGGAGATCGCCCCCCGAGAGACTTTTTCGCCCGCAGTGGTCATGGCTTGCGCCACGTCTTCGGCAGACAAATGCAGTGCCTTACGCAAGGCTTGCAAGCGTTTGCCGCGTGCCAGATGCAGGGTTTTATCGGCCTCGGTCATGGGTTTGGTCTCTTATGCAAGTTTTACTGACGTTAATGTAGGCGGCTTGTTGGTATTCGACCAGTATTTTTTGGCGATTTTTTGTAAAAACGAAAGTTATACTTTCATGTTTTGACGATATTGCCTTGAATCCGTGCTCACGCGGGGTGACACGATTGTTTTTACATTGTGCGCTAGAGTCTGCGGCAGAGTTGTGGCATGGTCAGAGGCGTTGGCCTATGGTTA
>JBEANQ010000133.1:0-6840 GCA_041165345.1 Pseudomonadota bacterium | reverse complement strand
GAACGCGCGACGCTGAATCTTTTTGTGACGGTCGCCATCTTCGAATAATGCCTGCGCGTATTGCACTACCTGAATCGGCGCAGTGCCCAACTCGCTGGGGCGGACTTCCACATTGGCCGTGTGCAAACGATAGGCCGCACGGATCTCCCGAAAATAGTTCGGCTCCGTTTTGCTGCCTTCGGAAACGATCAGGATGCGGTCGTAACTCGCACGCCGCCTTTGTTTGCGCTCCAGCTGTTGTCTCTGGCGCTCTTTCGGGGAATTGTCGCGAGCCATCAGTGTTTCAGCCCCAGAGTGTGGCTGAGAAATGGCACACCGCCGTATCGCCCCATGAGGTAGCCGCGCTCCAGCGCCTCATTCTTGCGCGGGCTGAATTCGGACAAGCCGACCAGTGCCGAGGTTTGGTCACGATCTTTCTCAACAAACCACACCTGATCGCGTCGGAACAAATCGGGCACATCCAGCAGCGAAGTGTCGTGGGTCGTAAAGATCAACTGTGCGCCACCGGTGTTGATTTCCGGACGGTGGAACAGTCGCACTAGTTCGCGCACCAGCAAGGTGTGCAGGCTGGTGTCGAGTTCATCGATGACCAGCGTCAGTCTTTTACTGAGGATGTCCAGCACCGGCCCGGCAAGAAACAGCAGATTGCGCGTGCCGTTGGATTCATCCATCAAATCAAACACGGCCTTGCCCTGTTCGGTGACGTGGTGGAAGCGTAGCTTGTGCTCCTCCATCTCTTCCGTGCGCACTTCGGTTTTACCCGCGACCAGATCGAAGTGAACAGCTTGGCCAGGCACCTTACGCGTTTCCACATCGATGTCGGCGATGCTGATGTCGGCGGAGGAAAGGAAGCTGCAGATCTCTTTGCGCCCATCTGCTTGCTTGAGCATCTGGATGGAGACTTGCGGATTGAGCGGGGTCTGTTCGTTGAAGATCACCAGCCGATTCACAAACCAGTCAAACACCGGGCGCAATGCCTCACTGTTGAGTTGCACGGCCATCGACAGGAACAGTGAGTTCGGGCGCGTGGCACCTTCCCACAGATTCTTGGGGCCCTTCAGGCTGGGGCCGAAGTCGTAAAGGTCCTTGCCCGTTTCGCTGTTAAAGTGGCGTTCAAACCAGCGCTGCGGCTTGAATGCCTTGTAGACCAGAAGGTGCTCGCTGACGATGCGCTGCGCCGTCATGGCAAATCCGTATTGGTAACGCACACCATCCAGCAGGAACGTGACCTCGAACTCGCTGGGTTGGCTGGCCGAGTCAGCGTCGAGTCGGAAAGGCTGCACAGCAAAGGTCTGCCCGGGCTGGATCGCTGTCGCCGATTCAGTCACCACGCCACGCATGTATTGCAGTGCTTTGATTAGGTTGGATTTCCCGCTCGCGTTGGCACCATAGACCACGGCACTGCGCAGCAGAGTGGGCGCTGCACTGATGCCCGTCGCCTGGGTGTGGGTGTCCTGCAGGGTCTTGTCCTTGGATGCAACAAGACTAAGCACCTGCTCATCACGCAGACTGCGGAAGTTCTTGACGCGGAACTCGATCAGCATTGTATTCACCTCATGCAAAACAAAATATATCGATATTATGCGCTACATGAGCAAAAAAGCAAAATATTATATGGTGCAATCACGACTCGGATGACAATCTGGTGTCGTGATCGAGAGCGTGTCTTGCGGGGACAAAGAGTGGGTGGTCTCGCTGACGGTGAGCGAAGGGCGGGCCCTGAATTTTGGCCAGATCGTCGAATCGACGGACTCGGGGGCCATGCGTTACTATCTGGTTCAAATTACGGACGCGGGTTCAATTCCCGATTCCGCCACCAAACTTACATAAAAAAGCCCTGATCATTCAGGGCTTTTTTTATGTCGCTCATATTACAGAGCATCTAATGGTTCAACGTGATGTCGTGCGACTTGGGACTATGCCAACTCTTGCAAGGCCAAGCGCTCAATTTCACCTAGATCCATTTGCGTGATGGCTTGTTGCAATGCACGTGCGAGCTCTTGAGGCAGACGTTGAATGACTGGATTAAGCTCATTGGACAAACCAGATACATCACCAAGCATGGCAAAGTCGGCGAGTTGTTGCATGAGGGTTTGATAGTCGATGGGGTCTAGTGGGCGGGTGTCAGCGGCTTCAGCAGTGCCAGACGCCACAGAGGCGTCGTCGATGTCGTCCAAGACTTCGAGGTCAATTTGACAAAAGGTTTGAATGCAGTCATGAATTTCTTGTAGGCGGTAGGGTTTGCCAATCACGCGTCGAAAGCCCATTTGCACCAGTTCTTCACGCTGATGGTCTAGCGTAGAGGCAGTCACTGCAACCACCGGAATATGCTGGGTATGGGGTTGTTGTTGTAAGTGTTGTAGCAATTGCACACCATTCATAACCGGCATCATGATGTCTGATAAGACAATGTCAAAATGGTGCTGCTGCGTGAGTGCCAAAGCCCCTTCGCCATCGGCTGCGGTATGCACGTCAACACCCATATCTTCAAGCAAACTTTGTAAAACGTCTCGGCTGTATTCGTCATCTTCAGCCACCAATACAGACAGCGCATCACGCACACGCACGCGTTGGCATTGCCCCAAGGTGAGATGCGCCGCGGCCGATGAGGTTTCTATACTCAGTGGAATACACAGGGCTAATGTGGTGCCGACCCCGACCGTGCTTTGCAGGGTTAATGTGCCTTGCATCAGTGCCGCCAAGCGCTGCGAGAGCGCCAACCCCAAGCCCGTTCCACCAGCGCGGTGTGCCGCATGGCTACCTTGGGTAAAGGGGGTAAACAAGACCGCTTGGTCTTCGGGGCTAATGCCTGCACCAGTGTCGCTAATGCTGATATGCACATCATTTTTCTGGCGGTAGGCGTGTAGGGTAATGCAGCCGTGTTCGGTGAATTTGGTGGCATTGCCTAACAAGTTAATCAAAATTTGACCCAGTTTGAGGGTATCCACACGAACCAGTTCATCGGCCAAAATGTCGTTCCGAATGTCAAAGGTCAGCCCTTTGGCTTCGATGCGCTCTTGCATCAGTTGGCAGATGTTTTTGATTTCGTAATGCAGGCTGCTGATTTGATAGTTTAACGCGAGTCGTCCGGCTTCAATTTTGGCAATGTCTAAAATGTCGTTAATCAGACCCAACAGGCGTTCGCCCGCATTCATAATGGCCACCACACGGTCATGGGTGCGACCGGTCAGTTGACGGTCGGTACTGAGCAGTTGGGCATACCCCAAAATGGCATTCAGTGGGGTGCGAATCTCATGGCTCATATTGGCCAAAAAGGTCGATTTGGTTTGGTTGGCTTGTTCGGCCAGTTCTTTGGCTTCGGCCAATTGTTGTGCCACGCGTTTTTGTTCGCTGATGTCACTCATCACGTCGCCCAAATAAAGCGGCTGTCCGTGTTCATCCCGAATCAAAAAGAAGCTTTCCCACGTTGGAAATTCATCACCCGCAAGCGGACATGCGCGTAGCTCGCCTTCCCAGTGACCGTGTGCAATCACATGTGGAATCACTTCTTGTTGTAAGCGTTGTTGAATATCAGGCGGATAAAAATGAGTAAACAGTTGCCCATTGGCCTCTTCGGCAGAGCAGTTGAGTAGGGTACACATGCGCGAGTTCATGTAGACGACTTGGTCATCCATGCGCACCATACAAAACCCTTGTGCGGAGTTGTCTGCAAATCGCTTAAAGCGTTGCAGCTCGTTCATTAATTGGTGGCGTTCGGTAATGTCACGCGAGATGCCCAGCACACCGCGAATAGTTTGCCGAGGATGCTGCACCGGAATTTTACGAATTTCATAAAGGTGGTGCTGATCGGTGTTGAGCGGTTGCACCCACCGTTCTTCAAGCATGGCTTGATTACTGGCCAAGAGTGCGGTGTTTTCTTGGTCATCTGCGGCGTTGGCGTGTTCGACTTGTAACTCTTGATCTGTACGACCCAAAATAGGATGGCGTGGAATGCCTAAAAATTCGGCATACGCCTGATTACAATCAACATAACGATGTTTTTCGTCTTTAAACCAAATGAGGTCAGGGATGTTGTTTAGCAGCGCTGACAGCAGTTGGGTACGCTCTTGTAAGCGGGTGCGCGCTTGTAACAGTAGTCGTTCCGACTCGACTTGTTGGTCAATGTTTTCAATGCGTCCAGACGCTGCTTGTGGCGTGCCTTTGTCATCCCAACGTGTGACTTGCCCATGCAGTCTGACCCAATGCAAAAAGCCATCAACATCGGCAAACCGTAAACGAATATCAAAGGTTTGGCTGTCGCTGGTCAGTTGTTCTGTGTTGACGGGTTTGGCGCGATGTTCCAAATAGCGTGGTACATCTTCGGGGTGAATAAAGTTGAGCCATTGTGATTCGTTACGCGGTAGTTGTTTACGCTTATATCCATAGCGTTCAAAAAATTCAGGGCTAAACGAAAAATGGTTGCGACGGTGTGACCATGACCAAATGCCAGTATTGGCCGCCAGTAGGGCTTGGGTCATCTGCCGTTGTTGTTGCCGAATCAAATAATCACGCCAAATCAATAAGCCCAGCATGCCAGCCAGTAACACCGCGACTATCAATTCATGTAAGGCGTGTTCACTGTGTAGCGTTATAGAAAGAGGCAGATGCTGCCATAGCGGTTCAAACATCTCTGGCCAAGACACCGCCATTATTCCAACTCCATCACCGGTTGAATCACGGGTTCCGGTCGATGGAAGTAATAGCCTTGACCCCATTCCACCCCCATGTCTTGCAGCGCTTGGGCGATTTCACGGTTTTCGACGTATTCGGCCACCACCGGTTTTTTAAGAATATGCGCCAATTGCACAATCGACCGTACCATACTGGCATGTACCACGCTGACATCAAGGTCGCGCACAAACAGGCCGTCAATCTTGAGGTAGTCAAAGGGTAGCTCTAACAAATACGCAAACGACGAAAACCCACTGCCAAAGTCATCTAGGGCAATTCGGCAGCCAAAACTATGCAAGCGATCCATTAAAATACGTGTGGTTTCAAAGTTATTCAGCGCTTCTGTCTCGGTAATTTCAAAGCAAAATCGACTGCCTTGCAGCGCATGTGCATCCAGTTGGGTATGAACAAAATCGGCAAAATCAGTTTCACGCAACGTGAGTGCAGAGAGGTTAATGGCAATTTCGCTGACCCCTGCAAACAGCTCGGGCGATTCTGCCACCATTTTAAACACATGGCTCACCACCCAACGGTCAATCCGAGAAATCAGGTTGAGCCGTTCGGCTGCCCGAATAAAATCATTGGGAAAAATCAAACAGCCGTCTTCGGGGTCACGCATCCGCAGCAAAATTTCAATTTTTTGCGTTTTGGGCATGTCTGGCTGTAATGCCGTGATTTTTTGTTGATAAATTTCAAAGCTATCGTGTCGAATCGCCTCTAAAATCTTCAAGCCCCAGTTTAAGTGGCTTCGGTATTCATGGTCATTGAGATCGCCTTGATCATGCATCAAATGGATCTTGGTGTTGGACTGACGGCAGCGCCACGCCAAGTCGTCTGCGGCCAGCATGATTTGTTCAAACGTACTAAAGTGCGTGGTCACGGGTAGGCCAATCAGCGAGATCGAAATGGGATAAGAAATACCTTCCCACTCAAATTGAAACTGCTCGATGTTGTGTTGAATCTGTCGAACCAAAGACTCGACATATTCATGAGAGGCAGGGGTGCAAAAAATCGCAAACCGATCAGCACTCAGTCGTGCCACAAAATCACGTTCTGGCATACAGACGGTCATCAATCGACTGGCAAACTGATGCAGCAGGTCGTCACCTGCAATACAGCCGCAACTGTCATTAATTAGCCGAAAATCAACGATGTTCAGGCTTAGAAAGCGCGCAGATAATGCCTCGGTTTGTTGTTTAGCCAAAAACTGCGACATGTGCTGATCAAGTGCGTCGCGATTATACAGTTGGGTGACAAAATCGTGTCGAGCCAAATAGTTCAAACGATCCTGCATAAAGCGCCGTTCTTGTACTTCTTGCCGCAGTTGACGGTTGACCGTAGACAACTCAGCCGTGCGTAGGCGGACTTTTTCTTCCAAAGAGCTATTAAGGTCTTTGAGGTCGCGCAGCAAATGCTGTTTTTCAAGATGATGCTTGACGCGTACCTGTACTTCGGTCGCATTAATCGGTTTGGTGATGTAGTCATTGCCACCACAGGCAAACCCTTGCTGAATCTCGTCCGTCAATGCTGTGACAAACAACACGGGTACATCACGCAGCTCAGGCATCTTGCGTAAGCGCCGACAAGTTTCAAAACCGTCAATGTCGGGCATCATGACATCAAGCAGAATCAGGGTAGGGGTGATGCGTTCAACAATCTCTAAAGCGCGTTTCCCACTGTTTGCAATGAGTAACTGACAACCTAAAGGTGCGAGGAGTTCACTCATGACTCTGAGGTTTTCAGGCGTATCATCAACAATCAAAATAGACTCACGTGCTGTCATTGCTTTCCCTGCGTGCTTGCACTAGCGCTCGTTGTGTCAATAGCATACCTGTGATCAATTGAATCACAGGCAGGTGTTTATGGGTTTTTGAGGGGTTTGTCGATAAGCGGTCACAAGGACAAGATAGAAAAAGCCTGTTCCAAATCGGCGATTAGGTCGGCCTCACATTCTAAACCCACCGCAAAACGGACTAAGCACCCTTGTGCCAAATGCGCAGCTCCATATGGACGAATCGCCTGAAGGTCATAGGGCATGACAAGGCTGACTGGCCCGCCCCAACTAAAACCAATTTTAAATAGGTTCAGTGCATTACAACAGGCATCAACCTGATGTTGCTGAATATCAGATCTAAAAATCACACTCAATAACCCTGCCGCCCGATCCGC
>JBEANQ010000132.1:0-6863 GCA_041165345.1 Pseudomonadota bacterium | reverse complement strand
GGGGCACTGATGCAGGAGCAGCCCAAGCGGTTTATTCTATTTTGGTGAACAAAAATGTGATTACTGTTCGAGATGGAAAAATCACCTACAATGAAACACCTCTCAAAAATCTCATGCTTGCTCAAGGTTAGGCCTGTTTATCATGCTCTACTTTATCCGCCATGCCCAAAGCCTTGCCAATATTGGCGGCACAACGTCAGATGCGACGCAAATTCCGCTGACCGAACTCGGCTGGCAACAGGCTCACGCCCTGCTTGATCGTTTTGATCATGCCGATCACATCATCGTATCGCCCTATATGCGCACCCAACACACCGCGCAACCGCTACTCGACCGAACAGGGCTACAGGCTGAAGTCTGGCCGATTGAAGAATTTCACTATTTATCTTCGGTTAAATACGCCAATACCTCAGTGGCTGAGCGCAAGCACGTTGTTGATACTTACTGGCAAAATGCTGATATTGATTATTGTGATGGCGATGACGCCGAATCATTTGCCGATTTTTATCAACGCGTACAGCACATGCTCACCCGTTGCCAAGCCCTGCATCAGCAAGCACCTGACCGGACTATTTTGGTCTTTACCCATGGTCGGGTGATGCAGCTTTTACGATTACTATTGACCAATCCACAGCCTGTATCAAAAACCCTGATGCAACATTTTTTAATCTGGGAAAAACAGGAAAAAATTTGGAATACTCGGGTAGTCACACTCAATGAATGGCAATCAACCTGATGATCAGGTGAGCTGATGCGACAATTCGCCCAAAGCGACAAAAAGCTGCGCAACATCCCCCGCCGCAAGCGAGCTTTGGCGCGTTGGGCGGCGAGTTTTGCGGGGCTTCGGTTTTTGCAGCAAGAGGGCGAGCGCTACGCCCATTGGAAAATTCCGGTTCATGCACACATGGTCGAAGGCACGCAAACCACACCTGAGCTGCAAGCCTTTTGTATTCAACAATTAATCACTGCGGCACAGCACCTGATTGATGAAGCGACACAACACCCACCCCAAGGCGCTCTGCGCGTGGCGTGTTTAATCATTTGGCCTTATTTGCATCAAAGTGAAGTGACAATTTTTTATGACCCTGACTATTATCAGGGCTTTATCAATACCCCCACACCCCTGCCACGGTCGGACTTGAGCCGCCAGCTTGACCTCAACATTCCACACGATTGGCAGGTGATCGGCGTCGATGTCACCCAGCCTGATGATGATCAGGCGGTGACGTGGTGGGTGGTGGGGCAACCGCTGTAGCGAGGGTTATTTATCGCCATCACGCCCTTTAGCAGATGGAAACGCCGCCGACCCATAACGAATCACCAATGTTGACAGTGCAAACAACACAGTCGCCACCGCCACCCAAATAATGCCCAGCGTTGGTTTATGGTGATGCTGAATGTCGCCTATCAGCAACCGTGTCAGCGCCGTAATGGCCACATAGATCAAAAAACGTACCGGCATATGGTTGGTTTTAAAATAAATCCCGACCATTGCTCCCAGTTCCAAATAGATGAATAACAACAAAATATCATCAATGGTGGCATGACCTTTAGACAGTATTTCGACAAACGCCACACCGGTTGACCAAAACACCGCAATCGCGATTAAAAACAACGTAATGAGGTGAAAACTCTCCATTAGCAAATTGCCAATGGTTTCTGCACCTTCATGCAGTTGTGCGTGCATCCGTTTTGCCCATTCGATCATGATCTTGCTGCTTTTTTCCCATTGACGATGCATCAAAGCATAGCAAACTTGCCAAACGACACCGTTTGGTCAAACAATCATGACGACCCCAACGGAATCACTCGATCCACACGCATCAATTCACACGCGCCGTCGCCGGTGTCCTCACGCGACAACGAGCTTTGCCAATGCCAGCCGTTGTCGCCGTTAATTTCAATCAATTGACCTTCTAATCGCACTAAATCACCCACGGCAATGCGTTTGAGTTGCTTGGCCACCATCGGGTTGGCAGGCACAATGTGCATGTTGGCGCTGTGGGTTTCAATGTCGCGGCGTGGAATAGGAAATTCGTCCACACGCCAATGATACCAACGGTTGGACTGATCAACATTGATCTGTTTGATCACCTGAGGGTCTGTCATCACGCCCCAACCCACAGCAAAATCGACGGGCGAAAACTTAGCTCCGGCATCTAACGTATAACGCTCGCGTCCTAGAATGCGAAAGTCATTGCTGTATGCGGCTAATTCGGTGATGCGATATCCCGCAGGCAGTTGGTCGGCTGACGGCCATGACCGACCATATTGCATCCAACCCCACACCAACATGGCCAAAACTCCAGCCAGTATTGACCAGCGGCTCATGGCAGATTCCCTGTGCGTTGTTGCTGTCTTGAAGTCATGCGTCCTTGTCCTATTGCTATTGCTTGTGAAGCGTGATGACCGATTTACGGCACTCGGGTCACCAACAACTGGTCTATCTTATAATGATCAATATCGACCACTTCAAACTTAAAGCCACCAAATTCAACAAAATCGGTGCGTTTAGGAATTTTACGCAGCATATACATCATAAATCCTGCGGCGGTTTCGTAGTTTTCTTCGGCAGGCAAACCATCAAGCTGCAAGGCATGTTTAATGTCTTCAATCGGGGTGATGCCGTCAATCAGCCATGATTGGTCATCACGTTGCACAATTTGTTGCTCGTCTTGAATCGAGCTGACCCAATCACCCATGACGGTACTCATCAGGTCATTGAGGGTAATAATACCCACGACTAAGGCGTATTCGTTCATTACAACAGCAAAACTCTCGCGCGTGCTTCTAAACCGGTCCAGCAGTTCAGACAGGGTCAGGCTGTCTGGAATCATCAGCACATGACGCAGTGTGATTTCGTTCATGTGCTGCCACGACTGGTGGTTTAAAATCCGTACCAGTAAATCTTTGGTGTCGATATAGCCCACCACGCGATCAATAACCTGATCACACACCAAAAACTTTGAATGCGGATACGCGGCAATTTTGGCGCGAATGCTGGTTTCGTTTTCTTGCAGGGTAAAAAACACCACATGCTCACGACTGGTCATGGATGAGGGAACCGTGCGTGACTCTAGCTCAAACACATTTTCAATCAAATGATGCTCTTGTTGCTGCAATACGCCTGCTTGCGCACCCGCATCTACAATGGCTGAAATGTCATCAAAGGTAATTTGGTCGTCACGAATTGTATTAATGTTCAATAGTTTAAATACCACATTACTCAACCCATTGATCACATAGACCAAGGGTTTAAACAACACAATAAACCACTGCAAAGGCCGAATCAGCGCCATTGCTACGCGCTCTGGCGCGGTCATTGCCACCCGTTTGGGGATTAAGTCGGCAAACACAATAAACAACAGGGTGACGGTGCTAAACGACAAGCTAAAGCCAATGTGAGCAACATAAGGCCCCTGATACAGCATCTGAACCATATGCGTAAAGAACGGCGTCAGCGCCGCTTCGCCCAAAATACCGCCTAAAATTCCGACTGCATTTAGACCAATTTGCGTCGCTGCAAAAAAATGCGCCGGTTGGGCCTGCATGTTTAATACGCTTTGCGCGTGGGTCTGCCCCATTTCGGCATGTAGCTTAAGTTTGAGCCGTCTGGCGGCCGCCAACGAGATTTCGGCCATCGACAAAAATGCACACAGCGCGATCAACACGCCCATCACCCACAATTGCTGAAAGACACTCACTGCTGTTGACCTCAATGCTTGATGTGGCTCACCTCGTTGAAAACAACGGCTGATACGCAAGCACACATGCCCCTAAAGACCGGTCGATCAGCACAACCTTGCATCTGATCTTACGCTACCCACCCACGTGATGCGTGCCACATGACCAATCCTCCACACACCCATGGCAAGACTGCGTCAAACCGTCATCGATCAGGCGTTTGTTTTTGTTAAGCTCAAGCCACACCTGTTGTGAGATCGCATCGATGAAAACGCTTTTAATTGCCAACCAAAAAGGTGGCTGTGGAAAAACCTTGGTGGCCATCACTCTTGCGGCAGCATTGGCCAAACGTGGCGATAAAGTTGCTTTAGCCGATGCTGACCCCCAAAAATCATCATTACAATGGCTCAAACAACGCCCCCACAGTGCGACGCCTATTATGGGCGTGGACTGGCGCAACGACAAAAGTATTGGTGATGCGCCCAAAAAAACCGACTGGCTGATTATTGACGCCCAAGGTGCATTGACTGGCGACCGCGCCGAACAACTGATTGCAGAATGCCACGCCATCATTACACCCGTGCAGCCGTCCTTTTTTGATATCGACAGCACCAAACGGTTTTTAAAAAACATTGAAGACATTAAGCGTGTACGCAAAGGTAAAGTGCCTGTGCATTTGTTGGCCAATCGAGTGCGCGCGCAAGCCATTACCAATCAGCCATTACAGACCTTTTTTAATGACCTTGGCCATACACCGATTGGCTGGATTACCGAACGCAGTGCCTACCCCCAATTGGCGGCACAAGGATTGACCGTGTTTGATCAACCACAAAAACTGTATCTACCCATGCAGGCACAATGGCAGTCTATTTTGGATGCATTGAGCTAAATCGGTTGGGCAGAAAACTGTGAGCAACTGCACCTTTTTAAAGGCTGTTTCGTGCCCAGCTTGCAGCATTTGTAACTTTTCTTTTCTGTGTTTGGGGAACATGGTACACAATGGCCTGACCCCAATCACGAAACTGCGATCGTCATGTCCGACACGGTACTTATCAATCGTTTGTTGTTGTTAACCCTGCTGGTTGGCCTATTGGCCTTAAGCTATCAGGTACTGGCATTTTTTATTGTGCCGGTCATTTGGGCCGCCATTTTGGCCTATATAACGTGGCCAGTGTATCGGAGGATCAGCCATGCACTCGACACTCGACGAAATGTGAGTGCCTTACTCACGGTTTTATTGTTGGTATTGATCATTGGCGTCCCTCTGCTGATTGGTACATTCTTTTTGCAACAAGAAGCACGCAGCCTTTATAACCATGTGCAAGGGCAAATGCTATCAGGACAATTTAGCTTGCCTGATATCTTAAAAAAACTGCCCGTCATTGGTGCCAAGCTAGACCATCTTGCTAAACAAATGAATGCCGACCCTACGCAACTTATGGTACATGTTCAAACATGGATTCAGTCGCACTTAGCGTATGGCCGTGAAATTTTTAGTGAAATCACACGCAATGTGGCACGCCTATCGATTGCCGTGTTTACCCTGTTTTTTATGTACCGTGATGGCACAACCATTTTGGCTCAAGTCCAAAGCGCCTTACATCAAATTTTGGGTCAGCGAGCCATTGGTTATGTCGATGCGATTGGGCGCACGACACAGGCCGTGGTGTATGGAATTGGCCTGACTGCGCTTGCTCAATCTTTGCTTGCAGGTATTGGTTATTTTATTGCGGGGGCGCCTAATCCCATTTTACTCACGCTCATGACTCTACTCATTGCGCTTGTGCCTTTTGGGACACCGTTTGCATGGGGAGCCGTGGTGTTTTGGTTATTTGCCAATGGCCAAACCGTCGAAGCGATTGGTCTAGGCATATGGGGTGTGGTGGTGGTGAGTTGGATTGATAACATCATTCGCCCCATGGTGATTTCTGGCGCAACCAAAGTGCCATTTTTGCTGATTATGTTTGGCGTGTTGGGGGGCTTGGGGGCATTTGGGATGGTGGGGTTATTTATTGGTCCTGTCATTTTGGCTGTACTGCTGGCGGTGTGGCGGGAGTGGTTGGCTCATGTTGCTGATGCAACTGATGAGCTGCATCATGCTGACCATCCTACGTCGTCATGATACCTACAGCCATCTCTTCAACCCCAGTCAGGTGATGGGCGATAGGCTCATCACCTTAGCGCTAAGGGCTGATCCGATTCATCACATAAGTAGGCTTCTAGCACAGTGTTGAGATAGCGCAACCCTGTCGCGGTGGCCTGTAGTCGATCATCGCGCTCGGCCAGCAAGCCTTGCGCCCGATGTTGCACCAGCACTGGCTCTAGCACCGTGAGCGGCAGGCCGGTTCGTTGTGCAAACGATGCACTGGCCACACCGGCGGTCAAGCGTAGGGCGTTCATCATAAATTCAAATGGTAAATCGGCAGCGGCCAAGGGCTGAACCTGCAAAGCAGGCGCTGGCGTGTGCGCCAAATAGTCTTTGGGTAAGCGGCTTTTTTGAAAACGCTCAATCCGATCCGGCCATGTCACTTTGCCATGCGCACCGGCACCAATGGCCAAATAGTCACCAAACTGCCAATAGTTAAGATTGTGCCGACTGGGTAATTCACGCGCCCATGCCGAGACCTCATATTGTACAAAACCATGCGCCCGCAGCAGCGCTTCACCGGCATCTTGAATGTCGCCCAGACGGTCTTCGTCTGGCAGCACGGGCTGTGTCCGAAAAAACACCGTGTTGGGTTCAATGGTCAATTGATACCACGACAGATGGGTTGCGCCTGCATCTATGGCTGTTTGCAGGTCAAACACCGCTTGCTCAACGGTTTGCTGGGGTAAGCCGTGCATCAAGTCCACGTTTAAACGCGCAAAACCGGCGGCGCGTGCGCCATGAATCGCGTGAACCGCATCCGCAGCCGAATGCACCCGACCCAAGGTGTGCAGCATGGCGTCATCAAAAGTTTGCACCCCCAATGACAGCCGGTTAATACCGGCAGCTAAGTAGTCGGCAAAGGGGGCGTGTTCAAGCGTACCGGCATTGGCTTCTAGCGTGATTTCGCAGTCTGCGGCAAAATCAAACCACTGGCGCAACTGAGCAAACAACCGCTGATACCCTGCCGCCGGGATCAAAGACGGCGTTCCCCCACCCACAAACACACTGACAATACTGCGGCTTTGTGCGG
>JBEANQ010000131.1:0-6955 GCA_041165345.1 Pseudomonadota bacterium | reverse complement strand
ACCAGTTATCTAGAATTGGTACGGCATTTGGCCGACAAACAGTATGTAAGCCGTTACATGACCATGAATGAGTGGTTTAGCCACATGCCAGATTACCCTGGTGCGACCATTCAAGAGATGGTTCAGCGTTTGGGGCTAGCCAATGGCATGGCCAATGGTTGCTTTAAAGTGGGTCAGACCGTGGTTGATTTTGCCAAGATTCGGTGTCCATTGTTGGCGTTTGCCGGTGCAAACGATGCCATTACCAGTATTTCGTCGGCCAGTGCCTTGTTGAGTGTGGTGGGGTCAACCGACCTGAGCTTTGAAGTAGTGGCTGGTGGACATGCTGGCGTGTTTACGGGGAGTGGTGCAGTGCAAACCACATGGGCGATTGCTGCCGATTGGTTGATCTTGCGTTCAGGGGCGATCCAAACAGAGGCGCAGTCATGAGTGTATCGGCACAACAAATGTTGGCATTGATTGAAGCACGGCAGTCGGTTGGGCAATTGAGCGAACCCGCCCCCGATGACGCAACCTTGGCTCTGGCGATTCAAGCGGCATTGGCTGCGCCAGATCACCACCGGTTGCGGCCGTGGCGGTTTTTGACCGTGCGGGGTGATGCGCGGCAACAGATGGGGCAGGTCTTGGCCGATGCGTTGCTGACTGATGGCGATGCCGACGCTGTTGCTGTGGATCGGGTGCGCCAACAGCCGTTGCGTGCGCCGTTGATTGTGGTGTGTGTGACACGGGTGAGTGAGCATCCTAAAGTACCCGAGGTCGAGCAAGTGCTGAGTACCGGTGCTGCCGTGCAAAATATGTTATTGATGTTACACGCACAGGGGTTTTCGGCCATTTGGCGTACGGGCGCATTGACCGAATCTGCCGCCGTACATCACGCGTTTGGGCTGGCGGCAGCCGACCACATTGCCGGATTTGTGTATATTGGCACGGCGGTTCGAGTGGCAAACCCGCGAACCCGCTTGCCGGTGGATGAATTTCTGGCACACTGGCCGAGTGATGGCATTGAGCCGCTCGACACCCCATCGATTTTGAATTAAAACAGCACAGGATTTTATGAGCGACCTTTCAATCATTTCTCGCCCATCGGCCACGCCCTTGCGTGTCACCGTTTTGGGTGGTGGTAGTTTTGGCACGGCCATGGCCAATTTGGCTGCCCGTAATGGCTGCGACACCCGCATGTGGATTCGTGATGCTGCGGTGGCTGAACAGATGCAGGCCACGCACCGAAATGCGCGCTATTTGCCCGACTTTGAATTGCATGAGTCGCTGTCGTTTACCGCTGACTTAGCGGATGCAGTGCGCGACCGAGACATTCTGTTGATGGCAGTGCCGAGTCATTCGTTTCGGTCGGTATTACGCCAAATTGCACCGTATATTTCGGGGCAAGTGGTGGTGTCCTTGACCAAAGGCATTGAGGCCGACACCTTTGCCTTGATGAGCGATATTATTCGTGCAGAACTGCCCAATGTGGCGTATGGCGTGCTGTCTGGGCCTAATTTGGCCAAAGAAATTATGGCCGGAATGCCAGCGGGTACGGTCATTGCCAGTGAAAGTGAAGCCCTGCGCAATGTCGTGCATCAAGCCTTAGCCAGCGCCTTGTTTCGGGTGTTTGCCAATACCGACGTGCATGGGGTCGAGTTGGGCGGGGCGCTCAAAAATATCTATGCGGTGGCAATGGGTATGGGTGCGGCCTACCACGTTGGCGAAAACACCCGCAGCATGTTATTGACCCGTGCTTTGGCCGAAATGAGCCGTTTTGCGGTGCGTTTGGGTGCAAACCCATTGACCTTTTTGGGTTTGTCCGGCGTTGGCGACTTGTTTGCCACATGCTCAAGCCCACTCAGCCGCAATTATCAAATTGGTTTGGCATTAGGCCAAGGCAAAACCCTCGAGGAAGCCGTCACGGCGCTGGGTCAAACAGCGGAAGGTATCAACACCATTATTCAAGTACGGGCGCAAGCGCAAGCGCTTGACGTGTATATGCCAATCACCAATGCGTTGTATGAGGTGATTCATGAAGGCAAGCCACCGCTCGGTATTGCCTTGTCATTGATGCAAAATGGTCATCGTAGTGATGTCGAATTTGTGTTGCCGCACCAGCAACCTGATCCCACCACAGCAACGCACTAACGGACGAGACTTCTGGGCATGCAACTGATTTTGCTACGACATGGCGAGGCCGAACGCCAAACCACCACCGATGACGTGCGCGGTTTAACCCCACGTGGACAACGACAAGCCACACACATGATGGCTCAATTACTGGCACGCATGACGCCACAACGGTTGTTGGTTAGCCCGTTGTTGCGCGCGCGGCAGACGTTAGAACCCTTACAGCGGGCGTTGCCGCAAGTCCCCATGATGGTGTTGGATCAACTCAAACCTGACGACGACCCTCTGATTGCACTCGATGTACTATCGGCTTATGACGATGACTATGTAGTGGTGGTGTGTCATATGAATATTATTGCGGAAATCGCAGGTCATCTCACCGGTGAGATGCCCGAGCCGTTTGAATTAGCTGAAGCACGCTGCTATGACATGGGTGTGGTGATGGCCGGTTTAGCGACCGAATGCTGGCGCATGACACCACCAGTCGAGCGATCATGATGCTGTATCTTTGGATGCCAGAAGGGCAAGCCCCGTGGCGTTGGCGCACAACGGGTGAGTGGCACATCGCCGATAGTTGGGACGCGTTATTGGCGGCCACCGCTCCCGAACAACTGCGTGAGGTGACGGTTTTTTTTCCGACCGCCAGTGCGCAACTGCTGCGTCAGCCCATGAGTCGCGGCCAATTGCGCCAATTGGGTGCCAGTGGCGTGCGTTATTTGCTAGAAGAATATGCCCTAGGCTCGGTTGAGCAGTTGGACGTGCGCTATGAAATGAACAGCGCCGACCAAGTGACCCTCATGGCACTCCCCAGCGAGACCGTGGCAGGCTATATTGCGGCGATGGCGTTGGGGCCTTGGCAGCTACACGCCTTACTGCCTGATTTTTTATTGCTGCCTTTACTGCCAAATCAATCGACGCTGTTGTTGGATGGTACAACCCGACTGCTACGGATTGACGAATGGCTGGCGATGCCAGCAGATGACCTGAGTGTCATATTGCCGCGCCTGCCAGACCTCACCTCATTGACTGTGCTGGGCGAGAGCAGTGCAAGTGATCACGCGGCGTTGGCAGCGTCGGGTCTGTTGCTTGACCCCCAAGACCTTGCGTTGTTGCCGCCGCCATTGTTACAGCGCCACCCCTTTAACGTGTTGCCCAAACCTGCCGAATCGGGACTATCGCCGTATTGGCGCACCGTGGCTGCCGTGTTGGTGCTGGCCGTGCTGGTGCAAGTGCTGCATGACGGCTTGAGTGCATGGCGCGACCAGCGCATTGCTGTCAGTACACAAGCGCAAGCTGAGCAACAATTTAGAGAATGGTTTCCAGAAGAGCAGCGCATCGTTAATTTGCGTCGTCAAGTTGAAAGCCACTTACAAGGCACCAGCAACATGGACATGACCGCCTTGTCGTTGTTGGCGCGAGTGGGGCCGGTCATGCAGCAAGCCCAATTGGTGGCGCGTTCGGTTCATTACCGTGATGAACGACTGGAGTTAGATATTTTGGCGTCACGCCTAGATCAATTAGAAGCGCTACGCAGCCAACTGACCGAACAAGGGCTGAGTGCGGAGCTTGGCGCAGTGACGCCATCAGGCAGTAGTGTCTCTGGCCTTATACGGATTAAACCATGACCCTTAAAGCGCTACATATGCCTGCCATCGCCACGTGGTTTGAACCCTTACGTCAGTCGCTGGATCGATTGCCTGCGCGGGACCGCCGTGCCTTACTGATTTTAAGCATATTTTTGTTGCTGTCCGTATTGTTGGGTGCGCTGTGGTTGACCCATCATCAAAAGCAACAAGCGCAAACAGCGGCCAATGATGCCCGTGAGCTGTTGGTGTGGATGCGTGCGCAAGCGCCACGGCTGCAACAAGGACAGGCCAATACACAACCGTTAAGCACGCGTATTCAAGATGCCGCCGCACAGCAAGGCTTGGTCATTACCCAAACGGGCACCGACCAGCAAGTTCAAGTGTCTTTAACGCAACCTCAATTTGCCGTGATCGGCAGTTGGTTGTCACGTTTGGCCGCAGAAGGGATTCAAATCAAGCAGATGGATATTCAGCAACAAGGCGATGGACAGCTTCAATTACAGGCAACATTGGTGCAGCAATAAGCGTTTGCCGCTGTGCAAACGCGCTCAAGCATAGCATCCGTAGCCGTGTATCGTTATAATCGCGCTTTGCCGCACCGAGTCTGACCTGTCCATGCTGTATGCGCTGACCCGCCCTGCATTGTTTGCCCTCGATCCTGAACGCGCTCATGGCGTGACCTTGGCCTCGCTTGATCTGGCAGAAAAAACCGGCTTGTTGTCGCGTTTATATCCCCGTCTTCATCAGCCCGTTCATTGTATGGGGATGACCTTTGATAACCCCGTGGGGTTGGCGGCAGGTCTCGATAAAAACGGTGATCACATTGATGCCTTGGCCGCGCTGGGCTTTGGCAGTATTGAAATTGGCACCATTACGCCGCGTCCGCAAGCGGGTAATCCCAAGCCCCGACTATTTCGCTTACCCGAAGCACAGGCCATTATTAACCGCATGGGCTTTAATAATGACGGTGTAGATCAGCTGGTCAAAAACGTCAGTCGCGCGCGTTATCAAGGTATTTTGGGCATTAATATTGGCAAGAATTTTGACACACCCGTCGAGAATGCCGTTGATGACTACCTGATTTGCCTCGAAAAAGTGTATGCCCACGCCTCGTATGTCACGGTCAATATTTCATCACCCAATACCCAAGGCTTGCGTAGCCTGCAAACCGGTGATGCCCTCAGTGACTTGCTCGAACGTCTTAAAAATCGTCAAAGCCAATTGGCCAGCCAGCAGGGACATTATGTGCCGTTGGTGTTGAAGGTCGCGCCAGACTTGGACGAAGACGGCATTGTTTTTATTGCCGAGCAACTGGTGCAGTTTGAGATTGACGGCTTAATTACCACCAATACCACGCTCAGTCGTGATGGCGTGATGGAATTGCCGCATGGTAAAGAAAACGGCGGCTTGTCGGGTCGTCCGGTCTTTGAGTCGAGTACACATGTGCTTGAGCAGTTTTCGATGGTGTTGCAAGGCCGTGTACCGTTGATTGGTGTCGGTGGAATTGGTGCAGGTGCTGATGCTGCGGCCAAAATTGCAGCAGGTGCGAGTCTGGTGCAGCTGTACAGTGGCTTGATCTATCAAGGTCCTGATCTGATTAACGATTGTGTTCGTGCATTGGCGGCGGGCTAATCATGCTCAGTGGTTTTGATCTGCTGTTGTTGGCGGTGTTGTTGTACCAAACATGGCGTGGCCTACAACAGGGTCTGATTCGGGCATTCGTGGGTGTGGTGGGCTGGTTGGTTGCGCTGTATGCCGGTTCTCATTATGCCAAAAGTATTGCACCGCTATTTTCGGGTGTCGTCGCTGACCCCACCTTACAAATTGCCGTGGCGTTTATGGCCTTGGTGGTGATGATGTGGGGGATGTTATGGGCGGCAGGATTCATCATCCGTCAATTTATTCGTGCTTTGGCGCTAGGCCCTGTTGAGCGCTTAGCGGGGGGCGTGTTTGGTGCGATGAAAGGGCTGTTGATGGTGTTGATTGTGCTGAATATGCTGGCTCCCTTTGCAAGCCGTGCTGATTTTTGGCAGCGCTCACACATCACGCCCATCTTATTGCCGTATGCCCCATTGGCGCTGCACGTTTCACGTCAATGGGCCGAGCGGACATGGCATGGCTTACAAAGCCCGCCGCGTGCTGTACCGGTTTCCTAGTTTTTTAATCGTTTTTTTGTGGTGCTCACCCAGCCCTCTGCGAGGTCCTTATGTGTGGAATCGTTGGCATAGCCGGCCGTTCTCCTGTGAACCAGATGTTATACGACGCCCTGACCATGCTTCAGCATCGAGGTCAGGATGCCGCTGGCATCGTGACGTGCGAAGACGGTCGCCTTTTCCTGCGTAAGGAAAATGGCATGGTGCGGGATGTGTTTCATACACGCCATATGCGTCGTTTGGCCGGTAACTTCGGTATTGGTCATGTGCGTTATCCAACCGCAGGCAGCTCTAGTGCTGCCGAGGCACAACCGTTTTATGTCAATTCGCCGTATGGAATTACCTTGGCGCATAACGGCAACTTAACCAATGCGGACGAGATTGCGGCCACATTGTTTAAGTCAGATTTGCGTCATATCAATACCGATTCTGACTCTGAAGTGTTGCTCAACGTGTTTGCTCATGAGCTACAAGCGATTGGCAGCGAAATTCCCAGCGAAGGCGATGTGTTTGAAGCCGTGCGTCGGGTGCATGAGCGTTGCCGTGGTGCGTATGGCGTTGTGGCCATGATCACAGGGCATGGCTTGCTGGGGTTCCGTGACCCCAACGGGATTCGTCCCTTGTTGTACGGCGAGCGCGTGGCCGAAGATGGTGGCAAAGAGTACATGATCGCGTCTGAGTCTGTGGCGTTGACGTCGTTGGGCTTTCAGGTCGTGCGTGACGTTTTGCCGGGTGAGGCGATTTTTATCAACTCAGCGGGTGATTTATTTACCCAGCAGTGCGCGGCAAACCCACAATACACCCCATGTATTTTTGAATATGTGTATTTTGCTCGCCCAGATTCCACCATGGATGGCATCTCGGTGTACAAATCGCGTTTACGCATGGGCGAAAAACTGGCGCAAAAAATTCTGCGTGAGTGGGGCGAGGATCACCAAATTGATGTGGTCATTCCGATTCCAGACACCAGCCGTACCGCCGCGTTAGAACTGGCCAATTTGCTGGGGGTCAAATACCGCGAAGGCTTTATGAAGAATCGGTATATTGGCCGCACCTTCATTATGCCTGGTCAGCAACAACGCAAAAAATCGGTGCGTCAAAAGC
>JBEANQ010000130.1:0-7051 GCA_041165345.1 Pseudomonadota bacterium | reverse complement strand
GCGCAACAGGCGCAACAGGCGCAACAGGCGCAACAGGCGCAACAGGCGCAACAGGCGCAACAGGCGCAACAGGCGCAACAGGCGCAACAGGCGCAACAGGCGCAACAGGCGCAAGTACGACAGCTTCTACCGTTGATGCAACGGGTTTGTGAGCGGCCATCTCAACATCTGCATGTGCCAGTGTGGTCAGCATAAGCCCCACCCACACGCCCCATGTTATGTGGAATTCATTCATTGTTCATGCCCATCCATGGCGGCCAATAGCACGGCTTTGACCTGTTGATATTCTTCTAAACGCGCCCAATCTTTTTGGGTAGGCTGCGCAATCCGGCTCATGTTCATGTTGTCTGTCACATCGGCTAGTTTAACCATCCGTGCAATCGGGTGAGCCGCCGCACGATACGCCGCTGCCAATCGAGACTCGCCCTGTTGCTTGGTCAAAGCCAATACCGCAGCCAGCACAGGCTCGGCAAACCCCAGCGCACGCAAGTCAGCCAATGTGATGGCGGTGTCTTCCACCACATCATGCAACACTGCGGCACATTGCTGCTCGACACCACTCACCGCCAGCATCACCCGTAGTGGATGCAAAATATAGGGCTGTCCTGCTTGATCAGTTTGCCCTGCATGGACTTGAGCCGCCAGCATAATGGCGTGTTCGAGTGTAGCCATGATCGCTCTCTTTCTAGGCTCTTTTTAGACCTTTTGTGGCGTTAGCAAACCCACTCACAGCTAAAGCAATGGGTTTTACGGCGAACCTGATAAAATAAAGCTGCTTCATCCTTGGCACACTCCTACACAATCAGCTGATGGACACCGTTGCGGTTGTGGTGACTGTTATTTGCCCGCGCAGTACTGATCATAGGCGTGATCGCCATCAAAGTTTAGCCCCTTTTGTCGTGCCAACTCCCACGGGCGAACACAGGCATTTTCTTGCCCACACCATGAATACCCCGCCGACCCAATACAACCGTGTGCATCACGATCACCACCCACCATAAGCGTCGGCTGCACCTTGGTCGGCCACTGTGAGCAAGCGCCTAACAGCAGCGAACTGACCACTAAAAGCACAGATTGAGCAAATGTCATACCAATGTCCTTGAGCAAAACGATAGAGTCTTTAGCCTAACGGAAAGCATGTGATCACCGGTGTTTTTTAGCGGCTTGGCTTCAGTTTATTGGGCGCAACATATCGCTCATCATATACACGCTGATAAAACTTGCTATGAGCAAGTTGTACAATAGTAACGTACAAAGGAGCCTGCGATGACTGCCCTATCTTTTTCGCAAGTGCGCGCTCAATTTGCGCATACCTTGCAATACGTGCGACAACAACAGCAACCCGTCATCATTTCTCAGCACGGAAAACCCACTGCTGTATTGATGTCTATTGAGCAATTCGAGCAACTTCAACCATCAGCCACCGATTTTATGCAACGGTTACGCGTATGGCGTGCTACAGAAGAGATGGATCAATCAACAGATGATCTGAGTGATGTATTTGATGATGTGCGTGCAATCGATCAGAGATATTTGCTTGAATGGTAACGTAGAAGGCATCATTTTCTACTTTCAAATAAATACCCAAAATCCTGATTAGCGACGGTATGCGTATTCTTAAACCAGTCATCATTTGGAAATCTTTTGGTAGCCTCAAATGACGAATCAATCAAAATTTTTGCCATCGTTCGACCTTTCTCGGCAAACTCACTTCTGATTGAACTTTCTATAAACTGATTGTTAGCAACTGCTGAATAACCATGTGCAAGATAATTTAAAACAATCATTCTTTGCGCCAATATTTGAGGAAAAGATGAATTTCCTTTTAACATATTCGATAAAACTCCCAACGCAACAAACAATCTGCCATTGTCACGCAAGTCCATTTCGCCGCTTTCTGGTAGCTCACTTAATGCGACAGCACACTCGTACCAAAAGATACCTTTGTGATCAGTAGGCGCATTTGCGATTAGCTTTTGATAGTCAGTCTGTTGATCGTCAGAAGCAACCATTTGATTAATTGCATATAAGAAACTCCTTTCCTCAACACTCATCGGAGTGTTTTCATAACGATCACTTTGCATGACACTGGCATTATTTTCTGTCTGATTCATAGAGGCATCTCCTGCAAAAGCGTAATTTGTAAATATCAGCAAAAAAGCGAGCAGCGTGGCTTTTTTTTGATTATCCATCATGCCATCCCAAAATCAGAATCCACTCTATCAAATAAAAACCCCCACTCTTTCGAGCAGGGGTCTGTTCAAACCTTAGCTAAATCCTAGCCTTAGTTCTTTTCTTTGTCGATGATTTTGTTGGCTTGAATCCAAGGCATCATCGCACGCAGTTTGCTACCAGTCACTTCAATGCCATGCGCCGCGTTGTTACGACGACGTGCAGTCATTGATGCGTAATTGGTTGCGCCTTCTTGAATAAACATCTTGGCGTATTCACCCGACTGAATACGCTTCAACGCATTGCGCATGGCTTCGCGTGATTGCTCATTGATGACTTCTGGACCCGTCACATATTCGCCGTATTCAGCGTTGTTCGAGATCGAGTAGTTCATATCAGCGATACCGCCTTCGAACATCAAATCAACAATCAACTTCAGCTCATGCAAGCATTCGAAGTAGGCCATTTCTGGCTCATAACCGGCTTCAACGAGGGTTTCAAAGCCCATTTTAACCAGTTCAACCGCGCCACCACACAGAACGGCTTGTTCGCCAAACAGATCGGTTTCGGTTTCGTCTTTAAATGTGGTTTCGATAATGCCGGTACGACCGCCACCCACGCCAGAGGCATAGGACATGGCCAGTTCACGCGCAGTACCGCTGGCGTCTTGAAACACTGCAATCAGGTCAGGCACGCCACCACCACGAACGAACTCGGAGCGTACAGTGTGACCCGGTGCTTTAGGGGCAATCATGATGACGTCGAGGTCAGCACGTGGCACCACTTGGTTGTAATGAACCGCAAAACCGTGTGCAAAGGCCAGTGTGCCGCCTTTTTTCAGGTTCGGTTCGATTTCGTCACGATACAGTTTCGATTGAAATTCGTCTGGGGTCAAAATCATGACCACGTCAGCAGCAGCAACAGCGGCTTTGACTTCGCTGACTTTTAAGCCTGAATTTTCAGCCTTTGCCCATGAGGTCGAACCTGCACGCAGACCCACAGTCACGTCAACACCTGAGTCTTTCAGGTTGAGGGCGTGGGCATGGCCTTGCGAACCGTAACCAATAATGGCGACTTTTTTGCCCTGAATCAGGGAAATATCGCAGTCTTTGTCGTAAGAAATCTTCATGAAGCACTCCGGTCGAGTCAGATCAGCGGGCCGAACAGTCCGGCCCTGCATCTTAGGTGTGGCGCGCAAATTAACAGATTTTTGCGCCGTTTAAAAAAAATTCGTGCATGGCGGGTCATTTGACATGACCACACCCTGCCGGTCGATCAGATGCTCAGCACTTTATCGCCACGGGCAATGCCTGACACCCCCGAACGCACCACTTCAAGAATGGTGTTTTCGCTTAAGGCATCAATAAAGCCGTCGAGCTTGTCGGCCGCCCCTGCAATTTGCAACGTGTAGGTGCTGGGTGTGACATCGACAATTTGAGCGCGGAAGATGTCGGCAGTACGCTTGATTTCGGCACGCGCTGCGCCAACGGCCTTGAGCTTGATTAGCATCAGCTCACGTTCAATATGCGCACCTTCAGACAGGTCAACCACTTTGACCACTTCAATCAGCTTATTGAGCTGCTTGGTGATTTGTTCAATCTTGTGGTCATCACCATACGTGGTGAGGGTCAGACGCGACAGGGTGGCGTCTTCTGTGGGTGCAACGTTTAAGGTTTCAATGTTGTAGCCACGTTGACTAAACAACCCGACCAAACGTGACAATGCACCCGCTTCGTTTTCAACCAGAACAGAAATAATCCGGCGCATTAGGTACGCTCCCCTTTTCTGAGCCACATATCACGCATCGATTGACCACCAATTTGCATGGGGTACACATGCTCTTTGGGATCAACATACACGTCAATAAACACCGATTTGTCGGTAATCGCCATCGCTTCGGCCAGTTTGCTTTCTAGCTCGTCGGCGTTTTTGATTTGAATACCGACATGACCGTAGGCTTCCATCAGTTTGACGAAGTCGGGCAGTGATTCCATGTAAGAGCTGGAATGACGGCCTTCATAGTTCATGTCTTGCCATTGCTTGACCATGCCGAGCGAGCGGTTGTTCAGGCACAAAATCTTGACCGACAGCCCATATTGGGTGCAGGTCGAAAGCTCTTGAATACACATCTGAATCGAGGCTTCGCCGGTGATACACACCACTTGGCGCTCAGGTTTCATCAGTTTGGCGGCCATGGCGTAAGGCAAGCCTACACCCATGGTGCCAAGGCCACCCGAGTTGATCCATTGACGCGGTTCGTCGTACTTGTAGTACAACGCGGCAAACATCTGATGCTGACCGACGTCCGAGGTAATAATGGCTTTACCGCCAGTGACCTTGTACAGCGCTTCAACCACTTGTTGTGGTTTCATGTCGTTGCCTTCGGCAGGCTCATAGCGCAAGCCATGGTGCGCACGCCACTGGTTAATCTGCGCCCACCATTGTGCAATCGCGGTTGCATTAGGCTTGCTCACATCCATTTGCTTCAGTTGTGCCAGCATTTCGGCCAAGACAGGCTCAACAGCGCCTACAATTGGAATGTGCGCCGCAACGGTTTTTGAGATCGCCGCAGGGTCGATATCAATATGAATAATCCGCGCATCAGGGCAGAACTTGGCAGGGCTGTTGGTGACACGGTCATCAAAGCGCGCACCAATGCACAAGATTAGGTCGGCATTGTGCATCGCCATGTTGGCTTCGTAGGTGCCGTGCATCCCCAACATGCCCACAAACTGTGGGTCACTACCGGGAAATGCACCCAAACCCATGAGGGTGTTGGTGACCGGATAACCCAGCAAATGCGCCAGTTCGGTCAAGTGATGCGACGCATTGCCTTGAACGACGCCACCGCCCGAATAAATAATGGGACGTTTGGCAGCGATTAGCTCGTCAATGGCTTTACGAATTTGACCCGCATGACCACGACCCGGTGGCTGGTATGAACGCAGCTTGACCTTGTCTGGATACTCGTAGGCAAATTTTTCCAGTGGATTGGTGCAGTCTTTTGGCACATCAATCACCACAGGGCCGGGTCTGCCGGTCGAGGCAATATGAAAGGCTTTTTTGACAATTGACGGAATTTCGCTGGCGTGACGCACTTGGAAACTGTGCTTGACGATGGGACGTGATACACCAACCATGTCAGTTTCTTGAAAGGCATCTTCGCCGATCAAATGCGATGGCACCTGACCCGAGATGATGACCATCGGGATCGAGTCCATATAGGCGGTGGCAATGGGCGTCACCGTGTTGGTCGCACCCGGACCTGAGGTGACCAACACCACGCCTGTACGACCGCTCACGCGTGAGTAAGAGTCGGCCATGTGGCCTGCGGCTTGTTCATGACGCACCAGTACGTGCTGGACTTTGTCTTGTTTGAACAGCGCATCATAGATGTGCAGAACTGCACCACCTGGATAACCAAATACATAATCGACGCCTTCATCCGCCAATGCGCGAATGAGCATCTCTCCGCCTGATAACAATTCCACTTGACTCACCCTGAGTGACGCCACGTCTGCCCATGCAGATGCAGCAAAAAACGACCGGCCCAATCCTACCCAATACAGGACAGACCACGTAAGAAATCTTATCTGGCAGAACATGTTGAAGCGGCATTGCAGCAAGTGTGGCTGTGATGCCGTATAAGGCCATTTCCGCTTAGAAGGAAGGCGGCCCGACGATGAAAACACAGGCCCGAGTAAGGCACGGTGTCTGCCAGAGTAAAGGCCATCGTGTCCGAAGGGTGATGGACGCCGACAACACAAAACCTGAAAAGTGGCTATTGTTCTGGCTTGCCCTAGCTGTGTCAAGGCGCGTGCTGTTTTTTTGTGCCAATTACTGGCAAACAGCCCTTGTTTAGCGCACAATCAAACGCAGACAAGCCGGTCAGGGTAGATACGGTATTCTTCAAAATTGGGTCATCACACTCTTGTATTGACCTTATGAATCACCGTGAGCTGACCCAAAAAAATCCAAGGAGCCTCTGTGATGCCACTGTTTTCTATACTGCGACGCCCCATCTTGCTCGTCAGTGTGATTGCGATTGCTTGTACAGCATCCGCTGAAAGTTACTACAAATGCAAAACGGCCAATGGGCGTATTCAATATAGCGATCAACCATCCAAAAGCAGCGACTGCAAACCCATTGCGATTCGTAGCTTCGGCTCGTCATCTGCCATTCCTGCTGTTACAACAGGTGTAGCCAACAAACAACAACAAAGTGCCTCTCCGACTCCCACTGCGTCCAATACTGCGCCAGTCTCTGCCTCGACAGCAGCACCCAATACAACCTCAGCAACGGTAGATACCAGCCGTAGCGTCAGTGCCAGCACCATCTCCGAGCCTCCAATGGAAAAGTCTGCATCACAACGATAGGCTCACCCATACCGTACCACTGCGCAATGAGCCTTTGGTTTCATCAGCGCACCAATCAGGATACTCCAATGACATCTACTGCTCGTTTAATCCACTCGCTGTTTGCTGTCAGCCTCTTACTCTTGGCTGGAGAATCCGCGTTTGCCAAAACCACCTATAAATGTAAAACCAGCACAGGCACGACCATTTACACGGCAACGCCTGCGCTCGGCCAACAATGCAGTAAAATGACTTTAAATGGCATTGCACCACCCACTCAAACCAGCGCGGCGATCAGCAATAGCCGTAAGCCTGCTGCCGCGACCGCGTTGAGCACAGATCCGGTCGCCGCAAAACAACCTGCCGCCTCTCAAGCAGACTGTGATACGTCACGCAAGGCGATTGATATGTTGCAAAGTGGTCAACGGACGTACGAAACCGATGAGAAAGGTGAGCGGCATTATCTGGATGATGCCCAGCGCACTGAGCGAACCCAGCAACATCAAACACTGTTGAATACCCG
>JBEANQ010000129.1:0-7063 GCA_041165345.1 Pseudomonadota bacterium | reverse complement strand
TTTGAACGCCTGCAATAGGAAGATAATGCACCTTTTGCACGCCCCTTCATATGCGTGCAGCATAAACAGGTTTTTTTCCATAGCTGAAGCCGAGGATTCCATGAAGGCTCTTGTTGCTGTCAAGCGCGTTGTCGATTACAACGTCAAAGTGCGCGTCAAGGCGGATAAGACTGGTGTCGATCTGACCAACGTCAAAATGTCGATCAACCCATTCTGCGAAATCGCCGTCGAAGAAGCTGTACGTCTGAAAGAAAAAGGCGTCGTGACTGAAATCGTTGTGGTTTCTGTTGGACCATCCACTGCCCAAGAGCAAATTCGCTCAGCAATGGCGCTGGGTGCAGACCGTGGCATTTTGGTTCAAACCGATGACGCTGTTGGCCCACTGGCGGTTGCCAAGATTCTTAAAGGCATCGTTGACCAAGAACAACCTCAGATCATTCTGATGGGTAAACAAGCCATTGACGACGACAACAACCAAACCGGCCAAATGCTGGCGGCGTTGATGGGCGTGGGTCAAGGCACGTTCGCCTCTAAAGTCACCGTTGAAAACGGCGTGATGAATGTTGAGCGTGAAGTTGACGGCGGCGCGCAAACCGTGGCCTTGCCATTGCCTGCAATCGTGACCACAGACCTGCGTCTGAACGAGCCACGTTATGCTGCACTGCCAAACATCATGAAGGCGCGTAAAAAGCCTTTAGACACCAAAACCCCTGCAGACTATGGTGTTGACACTGCTTCCAAGCTAAAAACCTTGAAAGTAGAGCCACCTGCTGAGCGTAAAGCAGGTATCAAGGTTAAGTCGGTCGATGAGCTGGTTGAAAAGCTCAAGAACGAAGCCAAAGTCATCTAATCTGTCGGTATAAGGAATCTGATCATGGGTATTCTGGTTTACGCCGAACACGACAATGCCACTGTAAAATCAGCAACACTGAACGTGATCACTGCTGCCAAAGCCATTGGCGGCGAGATCACTGTGTTGGTTGCTGGTTCAGGCTGCCAAGCCGCTGCTGATGCTGCTGCTCAAATTGCAGGCGTGAGCAAAGTATTGGTTGCTGACAACGCTGCTTATGCACACCAACTGGCCGAAAACGTCAGTGTTTTGGTGGCTAACGTGGGTAAAGGCTACAGCCACATTTTGGCTGCTGCGACCACTAACGGCAAAAACTTCCTGCCACGCGTTGCTGCATTGCTAGACGTGAGCATGGTCTCGGACATTTCGAAAGTGATCAGCGCTGACACCTTCGAGCGTCCAATCTACGCCGGTAACGCCATTGCCACCGTGCAATCGGCCGAAGCCATCAAAGTCATCACTGTTCGTGGGACTGGCTTTGACGCTGCTGCTGCAACCGGTGGCGCTGCTGCCATCGAAGCTGTTGCTGATGCAAACGACGCTGGCACATCCAGCTTTGTTGGCGAAGCACTGGCAAAATCTGACCGTCCAGAACTGACCGCTGCCAAGATTGTGGTATCGGGTGGTCGTGGTATGGGCAATGGTGACAACTTTGATAAAGTGTTGGCACCGTTGGTCGACAAACTCGGCGCAGCCATGGGCGCATCACGCGCTGCTGTTGACGCAGGCTTTGTCCCTAACGACATGCAAGTCGGTCAGACTGGCAAAATCGTTGCGCCACAACTGTATGTTGCCGTCGGTATTTCTGGCGCGATCCAACATTTGGCCGGTATGAAAGACTCCAAAGTCATTGTTGCCATCAACAAAGACCCAGAAGCCCCCATCGCAACGGTTGCAGATTACTTCCTTGAAGCCGATCTGTTCACTGCGGTACCTGAGTTGACCAGCAAGATTTAATCTGCTGTGCAATGCTAAAAAAGCCCTGAGAGATCAGGGCTTTTTTGATGCGTCTATTTGGTGCTCAGCATGTTAGACGTATTGCGGTTAACCGTGCTGCCAAAACCGAACCGGATGGCTCATGACTTGGCCATCTAAATACACGCGATTGCCCAGCAGTGCGACTCGTCCAGCAGCAATCCAACTGACAATACGCGGATACAATTGGTGTTCCAATTGATGCACCTGTTCAGCGAGGTCATCAGCGCTGTGACGGTCGGTGACCTCAAACAACGACTGTGCAATCACTGCACCAGAGTCGAGTTCTGGAGTGACAAAATGCACCGAGCAACCATGAAAACGATCACCCGCCGCCAACACCCGTGCATGGGTGTTTAAGCCCTTGTAATGGGGCAGCAGTGATGGGTGAATGTTGACAATTTGGCCACTAAACCGATTCACAAAACCTGCTGTCAGCACCCGCATAAAACCCGCCAGCACGATTAAATCGGGCTGCCAGCTATTGAGCATTTGCGTGAGAGCCGCCTCAAAGGTTTGGCGGTCGGCGTAGTCCCGATGATCAATCACCGTGTGCCGCAAGCCTGCTTGTTTGGCGCGTGTGAGTGCGTAGGCGTCTGGCCGATTGGTCAGCACACCCACAATAGAGCCTTGAATCAAGCCAGAGTTGCAGCCGTCAATCAACGCCTGCAAGTTACTGCCATGTCCAGAAACCAGTACGGCGATACGGGTCAAGCCAATACCACGCGAGCTTGGTCGGGCGCATCAGTGGTGGATGCTGCATCGGCGTCGATGCGACCCATGACCCATGCGGTTTCGCCAGCGGCTTGTAGTTCAGTCAATGCTGTTTGAACGTCGGCTTCTGCAACCACCAACACCATGCCCACACCACAGTTAAAGGTGCGATACATTTCGTAGGTGTCAACGTTGCCTTGCTGTTGCAACCATTGAAACAGGGCAGGCCACTGCCATGATTGGGTGTCTACATGCGCACGCATACCGTTGGGCAGAACCCGTGGTAGGTTGCCAGGTAAGCCACCACCGGTGATGTGTGCCATCGCGTGTAAGTCGATTTTTTTAGCCAGAGCCAAAATAGGTTTGACGTAAATACGGGTCGGGGTCATGACCACATCGGCCAGTGGTTTACCGTCAATTTGGCTGTCTAATGCGATACCACGGACATCAATGATTTTACGAATCAATGAGTAGCCATTGGAGTGCGCACCGCTTGATGCAAGGCCAATCAGCACATCACCAGCCTGTACTTTGCTGCCGTCAATGATTTTACTGTGTTCAACCACGCCCACCGAAAAACCGGCCAGATCGTAGTCTTCGCCTTCGTACATGCCAGGCATTTCGGCGGTTTCGCCCCCGACTAACGCACAACCGGCTTGCAGGCAGCCTTCACCAATGCCAGTGACCACATCGGCTGCCACATCAACATTCAAATGTCCGGTGGCGTAGTAGTCTAAAAAGAACAACGGTTCTGCACCGCAGACCAGCAAGTCATTGACACACATGCCCACCAAGTCGATACCAATAGTGTCATGACGATTGAGTGCTAAGGCCAGTTTAAGCTTGGTGCCAACACCGTCTGTACCAGAGACCAGCACGGGTTCTTCGTAGCCTTTAGGAATTTTGCACAGGGCGCCAAAGCCACCCAAGCCACCCATGACTTCAGGGCGCATGGTGCGTTTGGCGACGGATTTAATCCGTTCGACCAGATGATCGCCAGCCTCGATATCGACGCCAGCATCTTTGTAAGACAGCGAGGTGTTGGGGGAAGAAGTCGGGGTGGTCATAGGTCGGTCTCCGCTAAGGCCGGTGATTATAACCGGAATACACGGTTCGCCTATGGCATTCGCACATTAAAATGCGTATGTTGATTTCGTTTTATCGCAGTTCCCACAATAAAAGGAGGCAAGCCGCGTGGACGATCCACTCATGCGTCGACTCGTCATGCTAACCACAATGGGTATTGTGGGTTGGCTTATTTGGCTATTACAGCCTGTTTTGGCTCCTTTTTTAGCTGCATTTATTGTGGCGTATCTGCTGAATCCGCTGGTCGAAAAGCTGATGCATTACGGTCATTTACCGCGATGGATCTGTATTTTTTTGGTATTTATGGTGATGGGGTCTGTGCTGTTGGTGGCCACATGGCTACTCATTCCCATGTTATGGGAGCAAATGATTTTTGCCAAAGAACATATCCCTGATGCCATCGCATGGCTGAATGGCTCGGTGCGGCCATGGCTGAGACAAAATTTAAATGTGCGGGTCACTCACATTGATCCCTCACAAGTGACGGACTGGTTAGTGAGTTATTTACAAACCAATTACAATGCGGGCAGCACCCAAGAAATGCTGACTTCGCTGGCGCGTTCGAGCCTCAATATCATCAACGTCGCTGGGCTGGTGGTGTTGGTACCGATAGTGGCCTTCTATTTTTTGTTAGATTGGCGCAACATGTTGGCTCGATTACGGTTGTTGTTACCTCGCCGTGCAGAGCCGACCGTGGTGAGATTGGCTGACGAATGTAATGACGTGTTAGGTGCATTTGTCAAAGGCCAATTGTTGGTGATGCTGTTGTTAGGTGCCGTGTATGCCATTGGCTTGCAATTGGTTGGTGTGCGAGTCGGGTTGATTATTGGTCTGGTGGCGGGTATTGCCAGCATTATTCCTTACTTGGGTTTTGCGGTGGGCTTGATTGCTGCCATCATTGCGACGTTATTTCAATTTGGCATGAACTGGATGCAAATCAGTTTGGTTGGATTGGTATTTTTTATCGGACAAATGATCGAAGGCTATGTTTTACAGCCATTCTTACTGGGTGATAAAATAGGCCTCTCTCCTGTTGCTGTCATTTTTGCCATTATGGCCGGTGCGCAATTGTTTGGGTTTGTAGGAATGCTTTTGGCATTACCTGTCGCTGCGGTTTTAGTGGTGTTATTGCGTCACGCCCACCAAAGCTATCAGAGCAGTCACTTCTATCGTGTTGGAACGGTACAAGCATGCGACACTGAGGAGCAAATGATGGGTGCCACACGGCCACTCGTGAGGGATGAATCGGTGGATCTCCCATGATGCGACAACTCAGTTTGAGTATAGAGTCTCGTCCTGATGCCCAAATTGGCGACTTTGCTGGACCGAGCTGGGTGCCTATTATTGACGCTGTGCGTCAATTGCATGCTGGGCTCATGAATCGTTTATACATTCATGGTGCAGCTGACACAGGAAAATCCCATCTGTTATCTGCAATTTGTGAGTCATACCAAGACATGCATCGCAGTGCGATACAGGTGTCATTGATTGAGTTACTTGATGCGCCAACAGAGGCCTTGGCTGCATTAGAAGCCTTTGACCTTGTTGCTTTGGATGACCTTGAAGCTGTGCGTGGTGTACCACATTGGCAAGAAGCCATCTTTCATTTGATTAACCGGAGTGCGGGTGGGCAAGGGCAGCTGATCTTTGCCTCTCGTTTGCCTGCGGCAGAGTTAGATCTTGAGCTGCGTGATCTGATGTCACGCTTAGCACAAGCGGCGAGCTTTAGTTTGCCTGATGGTGATAGCCTTGCGGATCGTCGTGCGTTGCTAGATGCGGTACTTCGTCGGCGTGGCTGGCATTTTGAACCACAAATTGTCGAACATCTGCTATATAGTGGCCCACACCAAGCTGGACTTCTGCTCAAGACCTTAAGTCAGGTAGAAGCTCTGTTTAAAGGCCAGCGCCGTAAGCCCTCTGCTCATCTCATCCGGCAAGCGATTGCTCTGATTGGTGTTCAAGGTGGGAACGGCTGAAAGCGCTTGTCTGACACGAATAGGTATGCCACATTAGTGCACGGCCACGGAAGCTGCGTGTGAAAAACATCACATCAGTTGATGGCTTATGCAAAAACAATAACGCCCGTCCAAGGAGTCCGCGTTTATGCTGAAGCGTATGATCGGCCTGAGTCTACTTTGCGTGGCCGGCCACGCCCACAGTGCCACGCTCAATTTGATTGTCAACACGACAGCCGATGAAAACGGTACTAATAACAGTGCCTGCTCGTTGCGTGAAGCGGTGACGCTGATTAGTAGCGGTAAATTAGGCGTCGTCGAAGAAAATACCACGACTAAAGTCATTACCAATGGTTATGGTGGTTGTGGGGTCATGAAAACCGCACAAATTACGACGACAGATGATAAAGGCGTGACCACCACAAAACTGGGCGTCGCTTCTGACTCGGACACTTATACGGCCATTATTGAGTTAGAAAATGGTCAAATCTATGAGCTCAACCCTACCATCGGTCGTTTAGACGTCAAACAATCCATGAGTATTCGAGCTAAAACGCTTGATGATGTAAATGATCCACAGGGTTTAAAGGCACCTATTATTCGTGCCACAGGTCATCACGGTATCTTTCGGGTTAATGACGAAAAAACCGCTGCGAATAGTGTGATCGCTTTTGCAATCAACCAAATTAATTTGGAAGGATGTAATAGTAGCGGCACCAATACCAATGTCTGTGAAAGCCTTGGTGGTGTGATTATTAATAACGAATCATTGACTTTATCTAAAGTTCGCATCAAAGGCGGATATGCGGTTTCTGGTGGAGCAATCTATAATGCGTCATCAGATGCTCGGCTGGTGACCAATGATGTCGAATTTTCTGGTAATACAGCAACCAATGGTGCTGCAATTTATGTAGAGCAATCTGGCATATCCATCAATCGTTCGTTGTTCCAAAAAAATACAGCCACTGATTCGGCTAATTTTGGTGCGGTGATTTGGATGGCGACACAGGGTAAAGCTTTTGATACGGATGTCATCGCTCGAACCAATACCATTGCCAATAGTACGTTTACCAACAACACAGCGTATGCCAGCAACTTGGTTCGAGACATGCGTATTGTGTCGTCAACCATTGTGGGTAATCGTGGAGGCGTTTATTTAGACTCGACGGGGCTTGCTAACCTTGCCAATAGTATTGTGGCAGGCAATACAGCCGCTGATTGTCATTTTTCAGCTTCTAATCAAGCCTATATTAACCATGTGGTGTACGTGACTGGCTGTGAGCAAAGTGCAGCAGACCATATCACAGGTGCGACTAAAATCACCAATACAGGTACGACAACACTGTTTGCCGATGCCAATAATGATCAAATTTGTGATAAACCACCCGCCAATGGATTGCTATGTCCATTGCGTGCGGGAAAAAATGATTTTCTCGCCTTCTTTAAACCCCGTATGTTGATGTCATACACCAATCGTTTTCAA
>JBEANQ010000128.1:0-7145 GCA_041165345.1 Pseudomonadota bacterium | reverse complement strand
ATTCCCAATGCAGCAGGCAGTAGCAGTTTAAGTGCAGGTCAGCCCGTGTTGATTCATGCACCAATGGGGCAGGTATTAACCTTGTTAGATTATGTGGTGACTGATGCCAATGATGTGGCAGTTAGTACGGTTTTGTTGACTCATGCCAATCCTCAACACAATCCGAGTGGTTTTCCGGCAGATGCCAATGCACAGTTGGCTAGCAATGAAGCGGTGATTTTGCCGCTGGCACCTTTAACCGCAAACACCACGTATCATGTGGTGGTGAATGGCACACGCAAAGCAGGCACGGCTAGCCCTGTGGCATTTCAGTTGGATTTTCGCTTTACGACTGGCTCAGGCAATGCTTCACCAACGCTGTAGGCTGATTGACGTTAAAAACCGCCTAACGGCGGTTTTTTTGGGTGAGTTGAAGGGGGTGAGTCTATCCTATCTGTCATAGCTCGTCGGTTTTGTACAACGTGTAGCCTTCGTAGTAATAGCTAGCATCAATGCCTTTCATGTAGATGTCGGCGCTATCAATTTGATCGGTCAGCGCTTGTTTAAGCAAGACTTTGATTTCCACATCTTTGATTGGGCTGCGCTCCATTGCCAGTAGGTAGTCGTTTTTGTCCACTTGATTCCAGTCAATCACGTGTTTGATTTCTTGCTTTAATATGTGGTCAAGCCAGATGCGTGTGCTGCGGCCATTGCCTTCCCGAAAGGGGTGGGCAATATTCATTTCGACGTATTTCTCAATAATATTGTCAAACGTCGATTGTGGCATGGCGCTCATATGCTTTTCCTTGGTGAGCGGGTGTGCTTTGTCAAAGGAAGTCGGTTTTTTAGGTCAATAGCACCACCGCCATCGTGATGAGCGCTGGAATCGTCTGGATCACGAGAATTTTTTTGCTGGCTGTCACTGCACCAAAGACTCCTGCCACGGCCACACAACCCAAAAAGAACAACTGAATCGGCTGGCCTGCTACGCCCAGCCATGTACCCCACAACAAGCCTGCTGCTAAAAATCCGTTATACAGTCCCTGATTGGCCGCCAGTGCTTTGCTGGCTTCGGCAAATTCAGCAGTGGTGCCAAACGCTCGACGGCCTCGTGGGGTGGTCCATAAACACATTTCTAAGATCATGATGTAAACGTGTAGTAGACCGACCAAAATGAGTAGGGTAGTGGCAAGAATAGACATGATAGGTGGCTCAAACAGGCGATGTGTCTTTGTAGCATTTTGGCGAGTTTGGGCGTATATCGTCGTTGTTCTGACCAGTCGTCTGAGCGTGAGGCAAAAAAAAACGCGCTAACGAGAGTCAGCGCGTTTGCACCAATAACGGTGCTCAGACTTCTTTATACAGCATACTACCCTGTTCTAGGAAGCTTTCTTTCATCTTTGTCATACCAGCTTGTACGGCATCATCTTCATTAAGTCCTTGTTTTGCTGCGTAATCACGCACATTTTGCGTAATTTTCATCGAACAAAATTTTGGGCCACACATCGAGCAAAAGTGCGCAGACTTGTGCGCGTCCTTGGGTAAGGTCTCGTCATGGAAGGCACGGGCGGTGTCGGGATCAAGCGCCAAGTTAAATTGGTCTTCCCAACGGAACTCAAAACGCGCCTTGGACAGGGCATTGTCACGTACTTGCGCACCAGGGTGGCCTTTGGCAAGGTCGGCAGCGTGAGCGGCGATCTTGTAGGTGATGATGCCGTCTTTGACGTCTTTTTTGTCTGGCAGACCCAAGTGTTCTTTGGGAGTGACGTAACACAGCATGGCCGTGCCGTACCAACCAATCATGGCTGCGCCAATCGCACTGGTGATGTGGTCATAACCCGGTGCAATGTCAGTGGTCAGTGGCCCTAGCGTATAGAACGGGGCTTCACCACAGACTTCGAGTTGCAGGTCCATGTTTTCTTTGATCATGTGCATGGGCACGTGGCCCGGCCCTTCGATCATCACTTGCACGTCGTGTTTCCACGCAATTTGGGTCAGTTCACCCAAGGTGCGTAGCTCGCCAAATTGTGCGTCGTCGTTGGCATCTTGAATACAACCGGGCCGCAAGCCATCGCCTAAGCTAAACGACACGTCGTAGGCCTTCATGATCTCGCAGATGTCTTCAAAATGCGTGTACAAGAAGTTTTCTTGATGATGCGCCAAGCACCATTGCGCCATGATCGAACCGCCACGCGACACAATACCGGTGAGACGATTGGCAGTCATGGGCACATAACGCAGCAATACGCCCGCATGAATGGTGAAGTAGTCCACGCCTTGTTCGGCTTGTTCAATCAAGGTGTCGCGGAAAATTTCCCATGTTAAATCTTCGGCCACGCCATCAACTTTTTCGAGGGCTTGATAGATGGGTACAGTACCAATCGGCACGGGCGAGTTGCGGATGATCCATTCGCGGGTTTCATGAATATGCTTGCCGGTCGACAAGTCCATGATGGTGTCGGCACCCCAACGGGTCGCCCACGTCATTTTGGCCACTTCGTCATCAATGGATGACCCGAGCGCACTGTTGCCGATGTTGGCGTTGATCTTGACCAAAAAATTTCGGCCAATGATCATCGGCTCAAGTTCGGTGTGGTTGATGTTGGCCGGAATAATCGCACGGCCTGCCGCCACTTCACTGCGCACAAATTCGGCGGTGATTTCTTTGGGCAGACGCGCACCAAACGAATGGCCTTCATGTTGGCGGGTGTCCGTACCTTCGTATTGACGCTGGGTCTCGCGGATGGCGATATATTCCATTTCAGGCGTGATGATGCCCTGACGCGCATAGTGCATTTGGCTGACGTTTTGACCGGCTTTGGCACGCCGTGGGTTTTGAATATGGGCAAAACGTAGGTTGGCGGTGGCAATGTCGCGTGCGCGTGCTTGACCAAAATCAGAGGACAGACCCGACAGTTTTTCGGTGTCGTTACGGGCGTCAATCCATGTGCCGCGCAGGTCTGGCAGCCCTTTGGTGAGGTCAATGTCGACCGCAGGGTCGGTGTAAACCCCTGATGTGTCATACACCAACACGGGTGGGTTTTTCTCGCCCCCTAAACCCGTCGGGGTGGCGGTCAAACGAATTTCGCGCATGGGTACGCGGATATCAGGCGTTGAACCTTCGATATAGACCTTGCGTGAGGCCGGTAGAATCCGCGTCAAGTCCTGAGCTTCTTGCTCGTGCTTTGACAGGACGGTAGACGGGTCGGTGATCTGGTTCATAGCAGCATCCAGCGGACGGGTAAAAACGATGCGTCACTATAGCTTGTGCGGCCATAGAGGGCTACCGTAAAGCCAGCTCCAAGCTGGTGTCAGGCCATCTGTCTGTTCTTGTGTTTAAGACGTGGATTGTCTACGCTTTGATGGCCTTGATCTTTTGCACAGTCTGCTTGCATGAAAAAAATGATACCGCTGCTGCTTTGTCTGGCAGCCACTCCGGCGCTGGCCATGGATTTGCTCGACACCTACCGCTTGGCCTTGGCCAGCGATCCGGCGTGGCGCGCAACGTTGAATACCTATTTGGCCGATCAGCAAAATGAAGGATTAGCCTACGGTGCGTTATTGCCTAATGTGGGGTTATCTGGCACGGTGATCCGTAACCATTTTGACTCTGATGTGTCTTCTAAAAATTTGAGTTACAACAGTAAACAAGCAGCATTGTCCGTACGACAACCGTTGTTTAGACCCGAGTTATGGGCGCGTTATCAGCAAGCCAAAGTCTCTTCAAATCTGAATGACGCCAAGCTACAGGTTGAGCAGCAAAATTTTATTCAAAAAGTTGCAGAAGCCTATTTTAATGTATTGCGTGCAGATGCAACCGTTGAGGCCTTACAAGCTGAAGAGCGTGCGCTTGAACGCCAGCGCACCATGATGAATGAGCGTTTTAAAGCGGGTCTTATTGCAAGAACAGACGTCACTGAATCTTTAGCACAGTATCAAAATGCTGTCGCCAACCGGATAGCAGGTGAGATCGCCAAGACGTCAGCTCAAGAAGCACTTGCTGCTATTTTAGGGCAACCGGTCGATACGCTATCTCCTTTACGGGATGATATTCGCTATCAAGCGCCATATCCTGCTGATATGGATCAATGGGTTGCATTGGCTCGTCAACGTAATCCACAAGTGGATGCTGCGCGTTATGCCTATGCAGCCGCTTTACGCAATCGTGACGTGCAAGACGCTGGACGTCTGCCCAAGCTGGATTTTGTTGGTAATGCGACCTTAAACAAGCAGGGTTTGGCCTCACAACGGAGCAGTGACGGTAAAAATCTCTCGGCAGGGTTAGAGCTGAGCATTCCCTTATATACAGGTGGGCAGGTTGGGTTGTCAGTACGTCAAGCCAGTTATCAAGCCGATGCTGCGCGTAACCAAATTGATGCGGCGGAGCGCCAAGTCGTGGCACAAGCGCGGAGTTCTTTTCTCAATCTACAGGCCGACCGATCCCGTTTAGATGCCCGTCAAGAAGCTGTTAAATCAGGTGAAACAGTCGCTGAGGCATCACAGGTCGGATATGAGTTGGGAGTGCGTAACATTGTTGATGTGTTATTAGCACAACGCAATGCGTTTGCTGCACGCCGTGACTATGTCAATTCTCGCTATGATTATGTGATTAATGTGATTCGATTGCGAGCCGCAGCGGGGCAACTGACGGCCAACGACCTGACCGAAATTAACCAGTGGTTGGTGCCAAACGCAGCCAATCCTGTGTCATCGACGGCAGTGGCGACCGGCACTGCACTCGACCAACCGACCCCATAATCGGTCGTTGATGAGGCGGCGTGGCTATTTGCGTCACCTCACAACGCGTATGACGGCACAGATGAATCACAGATGAACATGGATAGATGAAAGAGGCTGGCGGCGTTGTCATAAAGTCGTCATAATCTGGCGCTACTCTGCGGGCATGAAAGTAAATCGCCCATTTTGGAGCCTTACCATGTTCAAGCCTGTTGTCCGTGTTCTGACCCTCGCCATTGGTTTTACCAGTGGTATGGCTGCATACGCCACTGTTGATGCCGATATGCCAAGCTATACTAAAGGCGCTGGTGTTTCTGGCAACCTGTCGAGTGTGGGCTCTGATACCTTAGCCAACTTAATGACATTTTGGGCTGAGGGTTTCAAAAAACTGTACCCCAACGTCAATATGCAAATTCAAGCTGCTGGCTCATCAACTGCGCCACCCGCATTGACTCAAGGTACTGCGACTTTTGGTCCAATGTCGCGCACCATGAAAGACAACGAAATTCAAGATTTCCAAAAGAAATACGGCTATAAGCCAACGCCTGTGCCAGTCGCTGTTGATGCTTTGGCTGTCTTTGTTCATAAAGATAACCCTGTTAAAGGCCTGTCGATGCCTCTCGTCGACGCCATTTTTTCTAGCACGCTAAAGTGTGATTACCCCAAAAGTGTCAGCACTTGGGGCGAAGCAGGCTTAACTGGTGCATGGGCTGGCCGTAAGTTAGACTTGTACGGTCGTAACTCGGTATCGGGTACTTATGGTTACTTTAAAGAGCATGCACTCTGTAAAGGTGACTTTAAGTCGGGCGTTAAAGAGCAACCAGGTTCGGCGGCTGTGGTTCAGGCCATTGCCACCAACATTAACGGCGTTGGGTATTCAGGAATTGGTTACAGCGTATCAGGCGTTCGTGCCGTACCCTTGAAAAACGCAGCGGGTCAATTTGTTGCACCGTCTGCTAAAGCCGCATTGGATGGTAGCTATCCACTGGCGCGTTATTTATATGTTTATGTAAATAAAGCACCGGGTAAAGCACTACCACCTGCACAGGCTGAGTTTCTGAAAATGGTGTTGTCAAAAGAAGGCCAAATGGTTGTAGACAAAGATGGCTACATTCCATTGCCTGCTGCACAAGTGAAAAAGATTCGTGCCAGCTTGGGTCTATAAGATCTAGTGGCACCAAGGACAGGGGCTGATAGCCCCTGTTTTTTTGTTCAAATGGTGTTGTGACAGATTTATTGCGTGATTAAAGGGGTGGACCATGTCTACAAGTAATACACCAGAATCGCAGTCCCCTATGGGATTGCGTGATGACCGTGCCGCTGCACGGTTAGATCGTCGCCGCAGAACCAAAGATCGTTTGGCGAATGGCATGATCGCAGGCGGTGGTATCTTTGTATTGGTCGCGATTCTAGCGATTTTTGTGTATTTGCTTAGCGAAAGCTGGCCGCTCTTTGCTCCATCAAGTGTGAATAAAAAACAATCTTTTCAAGCCACATCTGTGCAAGCAAATGCCAGTTTTGTTGAGTTAGATGAGTTTAATGTGGCCGGTATGCGTTTAATGCCAAACGGTCAGATTCAGTATTTTAATGTTCAATCGGGTCAGCCTACAGGCGGTGTGTCTTTGGCATTGCCTGAAGGGACGACTGTTGTACGTGTTCAGCGAGGACCCATTTTAGAGGGTCTCGTTGGTGTGGGATTATCAAATGGTCAATTGATCGTTTTTAAACCGGTGTTTTCTGCACAAGGCATTGGTCAAGCCAGAACGGTTGAGTCCTCCATTGAGTTTCCTTTTGGTCAAACGCCTTTGGTCGTCAGTGATTTTGCGCAACCCTTGACCCAGTTTTCAATTCGCTCTGATGATGCAGGTCTTCAGGTGTTGGCCGTTGCAGATGGTCAACTCAAGTGGGAGCGCTTTACCAAGGTGACGAACACTGATGGTGCGATGGGTCTAGAAAGCCCTGCGGGTGGTTTGTCACTGGATGCTGCATTGGGTGATAGCAGTAGCAATGCAGCAGATGTCTATACACGTCAAGATGTCCAAGTCTTGGCTGCGGATGGCCGTACAGTCACCGCCTTGCATATTGGTCAAGGTGGCAGTTGGTTGTATGCCATTACCCGTGAAGGCATGGTGCAGGTGTTTAACCGTGATGAGCAAGGCATGCGCCTATATGACCAGCAACGGGTTGATCAGCATGGCTCAATTACTGCATCTGCCATGTTACAAGGCGATATTTCCCTCTTATTGGGTGATGCTGCGGGGCAGGTGAGCCAGTGGTTCTTGGTGCGTGATAAAACACCAGAGCAACGCATGACATTAACTAAAATTCGTAGCTTTGATGTGGGCTCATCACCCATTACTGTGATCCAGCCAGAAGCACGTCGTAAGGGTTTTATGGCGGGCGATCAAGATGGCAATGTGGGTTATTTT
>JBEANQ010000127.1:0-7182 GCA_041165345.1 Pseudomonadota bacterium | reverse complement strand
TAATGAAACAATAATTTTTTCAAAAAACCACAATAACGATTGGATTGATATAGAGTTTGATTTTCTTAAAGGTATATACGAATACGATATTTTTCTTGCAGAAGTCTCGAAAATCTTACGAACCGAAATCTTATTTGGCTACGCTCAGTCGACCAGCGGTGATGTACGTATAGCGAAATTCATTGATGGAGCATCGATACTTTCTGTGCGCCAAGAACTATCTCCTGAAGCTCCGTATCGTATATATTTATCGGAAAATATCGGCATAGAAAGCCATAAACACGTACTTCCCATGTTGCCAAAATTAGGAGAAGAAATTATAGAGATAATGAGCTTTGAGGATGTGTGGGAGTTTTTTGTGGCTAACGGTAGAACCTATGATCCAGATTTTGAACATGACGAGAATTATCTACATGTTGAAAAGATCAATGGATAAAAGAGAAGCCACGCTTTGTGCCTCTTTCCTATACAACATTCACCAACCAGCACACGCTAGGCCAGCAGCGGATGAATATGAGTTTGAATCTCCAGTCCAGCCGCTTGCTCGGCGAGTTTTAAGTCATATTGACTCTGTAAATTAAGCCAGCTTTGCGCATCACCACCAAAATACTGAGCCAGACGCAATGCTGTATCGGCAGTCACACCACGCCGCTCCCGCACAATCTCATTAATCCGTGCAGGGGTCACGTTGAGTGCTTTTGCCAAAGCGTTCGCACTCATACCCAGCGGCACAAGATAATCCTCTCGCAGCACCTCACCCGGATGAATCGGCCGCATACCATTCTTAAACATGCTGATCTCCTCAGTGATAATCCACGATTTCTAACGCATGTGCGCCGTCATCTTGCCAAACAAAACAAATGCGCCACTGATCATTAATCCGAATGCTATGCTGCCCTTCACGATTGCCACTGAGTTTTTCCAAATGGTTACCCGGTGGTGAGCGCAAAAACTCAAGCGTAGTTGCTGCGTCAATCTGCGCCAGTTTTCGCTCGGCAACACGCTGTATGGCAGCCCATTTGCGGGTTTTACCGGTTGTAAACAAAGCTTGAGTATCCGCACATTTAAAACTCTTGATCACATGCGCACACTCTGACAGGTTTTATTTATTGTATACCGATAAACGATAAGCCGCAATATCGACGGCTTATCGTTCCTTTAACCTTCACGCCTCAGGCAACAACGCTTCCAGCGCCCACAGCGACTCAACCGTTTCACGCTGACGTACCACATGCGCCGCTGCACCATCAACCATCACTTCGGCGGCACGGCCTCGGGTGTTGTAGTTGCTGCTCATTACAAAGCCGTACGCGCCTGCACCCAACACGGCCAACACATCACCCGCGTGCAAGGACAGCGTGCGGTCTTTGCCCAAAAAGTCGCCCGTCTCACAAATTGAGCCGACCAAGTCCCATGATTTTAAATCATCGGTGCGTGCCACAGCGACCGGCTGAATGTCCATCCATGCGCCATATAAAGAGGGCCGAATCAGGTCGTTCATGGCGGCATCAATTACGGCAAAGTTGCGGTGTTCCGTGGGTTTAAGCAAATCAACCGTGGTGAGCAATGCACCCGCATTGGCACTAATCGCACGACCCGGTTCCATATAAACTTTTAGCCCTAAGGCTTCGAGTGCAGGACGCAATACGGCGGCGTATTCGGCGGGGGTTGGCGGGGTCTCGTCTTTGTAACACACGCCCAATCCGCCACCAATGTCGATGTGTTTGAGCGCAATACCCATCGCTTTAAGCTGACCAATCATGTCAATAATCTTGTCGAGCGCGTCTTTAAACGGGGTGGTCGTGGTTAATTGTGAACCAATATGGCAATCAATCCCCACCACCTCAAGCCCTACCAGCGACGCCGCCAATTGATAGGTTTGATAAACCGTATCGCTGGGCACGCCGAATTTATTTTCTTTTAGACCCGTCGAAATATACGGATGGGTTTGCGCGTCTACATCGGGATTCACCCGCAGGGATACCGGCGCACGCACGCCCATGCGCTGCGCGACACGGTCAATCCGACCGAGTTCAGCAGCCGATTCGACATTAAAACAGGCTATACCCAATTTGAGAGCCGTTTCGATTTCGGCTTCGGTTTTGCCGAGTCCCGAAAACACCACTTTGGCAGGGTCACCACCAGCGGCCACCACCCGCGCCAACTCGCCACCACTGACAATGTCAAAACCCGCACCCAGCTTGGCCAGCACATTTAACACCGCAATATTGGAGTTAGATTTGACTGCAAAACACACTTGGTGATCAATAAAGTCAAAGGCTTGATCAAAGGCGCGATAGTTGGCTTCAAATTGCGCCCGCGAATACACATATAACGGCGTGCCATGCTGGGCAGCCAATGTGGACAATGCGACGTGTTCGGCGTGCAAGACGCCATCTTGACGGTGAAAACTCATGATGGGGCGTGCTCCGAGCGTGGTGCGGATGAGGGAATAATAGACGCAGGCTGCGGTTGAACCTGCGGCGTTGAGGGCAGAAATAACGGGCCTTTTTGACCACATGCGGTGAGGACGAGCGGCTGTATCAGCACCAACAGCACACCCCAGACACGTAAACGCATGAACAATCCTTGCAGCACTATCAATCTTGGCCGCAAGTATAGCGTTTACGCCTGCTGATGGAAGTGCAAGGTCATGCGATGAGGCATGATGTTGAGTGATCTATCACATTCAACGTTAATCACCACCGCCACTATCACCGCCACCACCACACCCACTGTCACCGCTGGTGTTATCGTTGCTACTCTCACCACCACAGGACTCATTTGCAGCCTGATCAGCATGCGCTAAACCTTGATGCAAAGCCGTAGCGGCCAAAAATGACGTGGCCGTATCGGCATCAGGGGTGGGACTGGCACGATGATCCATGTGTGAACCATCCCCCCCCGATGACCGTGAGCCTGTGGTCGACCGTGGACGACGAATGATCACCATAATGATCACCCCCATCCCGATCAACAAAATCCAAAACCACATGATATGTCCCTACTCGACTCTATTTTGACTGCCATTTAACACGATATCGACGGCGAAGACATCCACGACTCATGGACATCAATCGCGTCAATATTGGTCGTGCCACATCCACATGACATGGTGATCCCATCCGCAATCAGGCATCCTATGCCGCATTCTGTTTTCTGTCCGAGCCGCTGCCATGAGCAAAGCCAAAACCATTTATATCTGCCAAAAATGTGGCACACAACACTCCAAATGGTCAGGCCAATGCAGTGACTGTGGCGAATGGAACTGTCTGGTTGAAGGCCGCGCCGACCCCATCAGCGCCCATCGTGGCAAAGCGCCTGCCACGGCTGGTGGTTATACCGGCCAAGCAGCAGCCGTGACCCGCCTCGACCAAGTCAGCACCACCACACACGCCCGCATGACCACGGGCATTAGCGAATTTGACCGCGTACTAGGCGGCGGCTTAGTCGAAGGCTCGGTGGTCTTGATTGGCGGCGACCCTGGTATTGGTAAATCCACCATCTTGCTGCAAACTGCCACCCACATGGCCAGCCATGCCAACATGAGCGCGCTATATGTGACGGGTGAAGAATCACTGTCTCAAGTGGCCTTGCGTGCCAGTCGCCTTGAATTGCCCGCCGACCAGCTCAACGTGATGGCCGAAACCTGCGTCGAAACCATCTGCGCCACCCTGACAGAACAAAAACCCGCCGTCGCGATTTTGGACTCGATCCAAACGCTCTACACCGAAACCATCCAGTCCGCACCCGGTGGGGTGTCGCAAATTCGGGAATCGGCAGCCTTACTCACCCGCTATGCCAAACAAACCGGTACAGCGTTGTTTTTGGTCGGTCACGTCACCAAAGAAGGCGCACTGGCCGGACCCCGCGTGCTGGAACACATGGTGGACTGCGTTTTGTATTTTGAAGGCGAATCCGACTCGCGTTTTCGCATGATTCGGGCGGTCAAAAACCGCTTTGGGGCAGTCAACGAGCTTGGCGTCTTTGCCATGACTGATCGCGGCCTGCGTGAAGTGGCCAACCCATCAGCAATTTTTCTGAGCCGCTATGACGAAGCCATTGCGGGCAGTATTGTGATGGTCAGCCGCGAAGGCACACGCCCCCTATTGGTTGAAGTACAAGCCTTGGTGGATGACGCCGCAGGCCAACCGCGCCGCGTTGCGCTGGGTCTAGACCAAAACCGCTTGGCGATGTTGCTGGCCGTGATGCACCGGCATGGTGGGATTCAAATGAGCGGGCAAGACGTGTTTGTGAACGTGGTCGGTGGGGTTAAGGTGTTAGAAACCGGCTCAGACTTGGCCGTGCTAATGGCCTGTGCCTCTAGCTTGCGTGGCAAAGCCTTACCGCAGCATTTGGCGGTGTTTGGTGAAGTCGGGCTGTCGGGTGAAATTCGTCCTGTACCCAACGGTCAAGAGCGCCTGCGTGAAGCCGCCAAACATGGCTTTAAGTTGGCGATTGTGCCCAAAGGCAACGCCCCCAAACAAGACGTTGACGGGATGCGGGTCATTGGTGTGGGGCGCTTGCAAGAAGCCCTAGATGCCGCATTTGAAGTGGCTGATGGCAATATCAACACTGACTAACGGCTGTTTTTGTGACCATTTCTGTGGTTTACGGTCATCATACACAGACACCACAGCCAGTTGCGCAACCCGCACGCCACCATGCTAGGGTAGCCTTGGCTCGCTTGAACTTATTTTGGATCCGCACATGAACACCCACACCCGCAGTCTGTTGGCCGTCTTAATGATTACCACACTGGTGTTGTCGCCATTGGCCGAAGCCAAGCGCATGGGCGGTGGCAAAAGTTATGGCATGAGTCGCTCAAGCAGAACAAACGCTAGCACAGCGTATCGCCCCAGCAATACCAGCAACAATACAGGGTATCAGTCGCAGCGCGGCAGCGCCCAACGTAGTCGTGGAATCGGTATGGGAACCGTCGCAGGGGCTGCCGTTGCCGCAGGCGCAGCAGGTTATGTGCTGGGTCATGCCAACAATGCGCAAGCAGCACCGACTCCCCCCATGTCCTACCCCACATCACAACCCACGGCTCAACCTAGCAGCGGGATCAGTTGGTTTTGGCTCATTCTCTTGGCGGGATTGGGGTATTTCATCTATCGACGCTTTGCCGCCAAAAAAGCCGCTGCTGCTGCCTATGCACCCTATCGCACGCCCCAACAGCCTTTTGTACCTACGCCAAACCCGAGTGACAGCATGGGTGGCTTTGCCCCAGCCAGTCCATTTTTAGGCACAGACACCTTACCCGACGGCATGACCAAAGCCGCGTTTTTGCGCATGGCTCGTGCCAACTTTTTGCACTTGCAAACCATGAACAACAGCAGCCACATTGAAGAACTACGCCGCTACTTCACCCCTGAGATGTACCAACAGGTGCAAGATGAGGTGATGAGCAACCACGACACTGCCGAGTTTCCGCAGTTAAATGCCCAAGTGATTGACAGCAGCACCGAAGGCTCACAGCACATTGCCAGTGTGCGTTTTAGCGGCATGGTCAGCGAATCCCTTGACGCCCCTGCCGTCCCCTTTAACGAAACATGGCATTTTGTCAAAGACCTGCAAGGCACTGATTGGCTGGTGGCGGGGATTCAGCAAAACGCCTAAACACCCCACCTCATCAACTGCACGCATGACGGCCAGTGTTAAACTGGCTCTTCATCGCTGGCCACCTGTGACACGCGCATGCTGTTTGATCGCTCATCTCCGCCTCCGTTCTACCATCCTGAGTTGTCTGTCACACAACGTCAGACACTCGATCAATGGTTTATTGGAACACGCTCACAAGCCTACTATCTGAAACGGTTTGCCTCTTTTGACCAAGGACAACAACTCGCCCCGCGTTGGCATTGGGCGGCGTTTTGGATGACCCTACCATGGATGCTGTATCGCGGCAGATTTTTAGACGGCTTGGTCTATGCCGTGGTGGGATGGTCGTTTTTGCATTTAATCACCACACTCTTGTTGGTGATGCTCGAGACGGCGCTGTTGCCTTTTGTTGATGCGTCATGGCACTGGCCGATGCGGATGGGTGTGGTGGCAGTCATGGCGTTGGGTTGGTCATTACTCACCGCCATGTGGGCAGATGCGTATTATTATCGGGTGGCACGGCGCGAGATCAGCGACACCTTGGCTCAACATCACCCCAAACATGAACAACAGGCGCATTTACAACGCGAAGGCGGCACTCATTGGATGGGCTTGATCCTGTCATTTGCACTGTTTGGTTTTGTCTTGATGACCATTCAGACCTTATATTTGCCCATGTATGCCACTTATGTACGACGCACCATCATGCTCAATGCCTATGACGTGACACAAGAAGCACAGCAGCGGGTAGCGGCAATCATGCAACAGCAGCAATCGTGCCCCGTTGGGCTGGCCTTGGCCACACAAGCACAAATCGATCAATTGGGACCCATACGGGTGTTGGCGCAGGCAGATGGCGTGCCGCGTGACAGTGGGTGTGTGGTTCAGTTAACGCTGACCCATGCCCCGTGGCCGGTAGACACGTTAAATGGCGAACACCTTACCTTGTATCAGCGGGCCAACCGTTGGGTCTGTATGACCTCTATTGGTCGCCAAGAGTCGCCTCAAGGGTGTCAACTCGACGACTAAACCGCCTCATCTAAACCGCATCGTCTGGCTGTTCTTTTAGCTCTAGCTCGACAATTTGAGCCGCCAACTGCTGTACCAACGGTGCAATCACCGGATCAATCAACACCAAAGCATGTGCACGGGCTTCTGCTTGACGGCGACGCTGTTGCTTGCGCTCAACCGGTGTGGCGTCGGTGGGGGTACGAAATACCACTGTCAGCGTACTGGTCGGCCACTCTTGCTGTAAGGCGAGTTGCAACCCCTCTTGCATTTCGAGGGTTAACACCTGATGCTCTGCTGCAATCATAAAATGATGCTCAACACCAATTTGCCCAACCATTAAGCCATGCTGTGCCAAATTGCGCACGGCCAGCGTTAGGTCACGCTCACGCAGCCAAAACTCCCATTTTTCCGGTGTCCAGTCGCCGTGTAGGTCGGCCACGGGATACGCCATGATTTCAAACGGCGTGGCATCAGCGGTTAAAATGATCGGTTGAACCGCAGCAGGCTCAGGCTCAGGCTCAGGCTCAGGCTCAGGCTCAGGCTCAGGCTCAGGCTCAGGCTCAGGCT
>JBEANQ010000126.1:0-7242 GCA_041165345.1 Pseudomonadota bacterium | reverse complement strand
ACTCGAACCGGATAATGACGGCTTTAACACCCTCAACCGTTACCCATTGGACACAACAGCCACACCCTTATTTTAAGTGAATGCAACGCCGTGTCCATACGAGCATCGGCTCTGATTCAAAAAATTCTGCGTGCCAAAAACATAAAAAAACGCCATGATTTCTCATGGCGTTTTTTGAATATGGCGCAGCGGACGGGACTCGAACCCGCGACCCCCGGCGTGACAGGCCGGTATTCTAACCGACTGAACTACCGCTGCGTAGGTAAAACAACATACAAAGGGGCATGATGTATGCTTACAACATTGTCGTTCACTGAATACAGTGAATTGTCATCGACGCGATACTAAAGCCATTGTATTATAAAATGGCGCAGCGGACGGGACTCGAACCCGCGACCCCCGGCGTGACAGGCCGGTATTCTAACCGACTGAACTACCGCTGCGTATCGCACAGACTGCAATGGTGGGCGTTGACGGGCTCGAACCGCCGACCCGCTGCTTGTAAGGCAGCTGCTCTACCAACTGAGCTAAACGCCCATTGCGTTGCTGTGGGGTGCATTATAGAGACTTCATTTTTGCTGTCAAACCCTTTTATACTTTTTTTTCAAAAAAACGTTTAACTGCTCAAAAAATCGCTCATTCGGTTGTTTTTTAAACATTATTTGCTTAAAAGCACACCAATCCCCGTCAGACCTCCACGATGTTGACCCGCACACCACACTCAACATGATCAAATAACGCGATGACGTCGGTATTGCGCATCCGAATACAGCCATGCGACTGAGGCACCCCCATGGGTTCGCTGTCTGGTGTGCCATGAATATAGATATAGCGCCGATACGTATCACACCCATCGCCTTGGTTAACGCCCTGCTCACAGCCGGACAACCATAAAATTCGGCTCAAAATCCAATCACGCGCCGGATATTGCGCAGCCAAGGCCTCATCATAAATTTCGCCAGTGGCTTGACGCGCCACAAAGACGCTATAAATGGGCGCATGGTGGCCAATTTTTTCGGCAATCACATGATGCCCTCGTGGTGTACAGCCACTATTTTCGCGCTCACCTGCGCCATTAAGCGCGGTAGAGATTAAATAGCAGATCTGTGTGCCATCGCCACGCGTCAGGGTCAATGTTTGCGTGGCAATACAAATCAGAAGAGAGACCCCCTCCCCGTGCAACGGCTGTTGATTGTGCATCTTGATTGCTCCGATCCCCCAAATGAAAAAACCGCATTGTGAGTCAATGCGGTTTTTAGACACGCTGACTGGTCACTTAAAAGCGATAGCTTAAGCCAATGGTCGCAACAGGCATAAAAGTCACTTTATCCAATTTACTACGCAGCTCTTTTAATTGTTTGTCCATGTCATCGTTGATCGCACCCGCTAACGCTGCGCAAGCCTCACTGCCGCCTAAGCAGGTTGCTTGGCCTTCAACGGTTGGCTTGCCCATGTAGTAGGTACCCACATCAATGGACCACGAGAATGCACGATTATGATTAAACGGTTGGCCAAAACCCATTCCAACATACGGTGCAAAACCGTCCCATTGAACACTTGCATCAAGACGACTTTGAGCAACAACATTCGTCAGTTCAGTGACCAATGAGGTTTGTACATTCGTTGCTTGGTTAACGACCACACTTTGCTTGCTGACAGGGTCAACTTTAATGCGATAGGTGACGCCGTTATAGACATAGTCTTTGTTTGGGTCAATTTTGTAGGTTTCGCCCGCATACTTGAGGGTGGTACTACCGTTGGCGTTGGCTGTAACAGAAATGCTCGTTGAACCATCGGAGACTGTGGTTGTGGTATTAACGGTGGTTGTGGTTGTTTTTTGACCCGCCAACGATGATTGCCCCATCACATCAACATGATTGCGATGGTCTACAGCACCCAAAGATAGGCGGAAGCTGTGTGACTCGCCAGGCATCCAGTCCACAATGCTGCTGTAGTTTTTGAAATCTGCATCGGCGGTGTAATCGACACCACTTTGGGTAAAGTCATGTTTAAGGGTAAAGCCATTCGCACCAAAACGGACATTCACACTGGGTGATGCTGAAAAAATAGCTTGGGCGGTCAAACCATTGCTACCCACTGCCAGACCGATAGCCGCAATGGTTTTGTCGCTCATTTCAGATTCAGTGGTGGCTGGCGCATCAGCAAAAGCGCTCAAGCTCGTGGACAACAACAATGCTGTAAATCCAAGCGTAGTGATGTGTTTCATTAGGTTCATCCTTGTTTGAGCATGATTGAGCATGGGTACGAATTGGCTCGATTTAGTAGCACAGAGGGTGATACCCATCTCCTTCCTGTGCTGGGCAATTATATACAATAGAAACCATAAAAAAAGCCACATGAATCAGGGATTGATGTGGCTTTTTTAACGCACGTTGAGTGCGTTTTACTTCATGCTACGGCCTTTGCTGGCGGCAATCCGTAAACGCAAACCATTCAGACGAATAAACCCTTCGGCGTCTTTTTGGTTGTATGCCCCACGGTCGTCTTCAAAGGTGGCGATGTTGGCATCAAACAATGAGTGATCAGACTTGCGGCCTGCAATCATGACGTTGCCTTTGTATAGTTTGACCCGTACCACACCATTCACAGGCAATTGTGATTGATCAATCATCGCTTGCAACATGTGGCGTTCTGGCGACCACCAGTAGCCGTTGTAAATGATCTTGGCATAACGTGGCATCAGCTCATCTTTAAGATGAGCCACTTCGCGATCCAAGGTAATCGACTCAATGGCACGGTGAGCCTTAAGCATGATCGTACCGGCTGGCGTTTCGTAGCAGCCGCGTGATTTCATGCCGACATAGCGGTTTTCGACCAAGTCTAGACGACCGATGCCATGCTTGCCGCCCAATTCATTGAGCATCATCATGACTTCGTGAGCCTTCATGGGCACGCCATCAATCGCTACAATGTCGCCTGCCTGATAGGTCAGCTCGAGATATTGCGGCGCGTCAGGGGCTTTTTCGGGGCTGACCGACCAGCGCCACATGTCTTCTTCGGGTTCCCAGAAGGGGTCTTCTAAACCGCCGCCCTCATACGAGATATGCAGCAGGTTGGCATCCATAGAATATGGTGATTTTTTGCCAGCTTTGGCGTAGTCGATGGGAATGTCACGAATACGGGCATATTCCATCAGGGTTTCACGCGAGGTGAGATCCCATTCACGCCACGGTGCAATGCATTGCAATTCTGGAGCGAGGCCATACATGCCCAACTCAAAACGAACTTGGTCGTTGCCTTTGCCTGTTGCGCCATGACTAATGGCTTCTGCGCCTTCGGCTTGGGCAATTTCAACCAAACGCTTGGCAATCAACGGACGGGCAATGGAGGTGCCGAGCAGGTATTCGCCTTCATAAACCGCATTGGCACGAAACATCGGAAACACGAAGTCACGCGCAAACTCTTCACGCAGGTCTTCAATGTGAATCGACTTTACGCCCATCGCTTCTGCTTTGGCGCGGGCAGGCTCTACTTCTTCGCCCTGACCTAAGTCAGCCGTGAAGGTAATAATTTCTGCGTCGTACTGCTCTTGCAGCCACTTCAGAATAACCGAGGTATCAAGCCCGCCTGAGTAGGCCAGCACGATCTTGCGAATGTCCGCCATATCGATGTTCCGCTGAAAAAAAGTTAAAACGGCGCTTATTCTACACCAAACACGCGAACGCAGTGACGCCCCGCCGCCTTGGCTTGATAAACCGCTGAGTCGGCTTGGTCAATCAAACGATTGGGCGACATGCTACGGGTTTTGTCGGGCTGCCATGTGGTGACGCCAATGCTGATGGTCACATGGGGTGCAGTGTGAGAGCCTAAATGCTCAATACGCAACCGATCCACGGCTGCAATGAGTTTTTCGGCCACGACGCGCGCCCCTTCAAGCGGCGTATTGGGCAGCAGCAGCACAAACTCCTCGCCCCCATAGCGAGCGGCCATATCGGCACTACGACGCAAATGCGATTTTAAAATATTGGCCACTTGAATCAGCGCGTCATCGCCTTGCAAATGACCATAGGTGTCGTTGTAGGCTTTAAAATGATCCACATCAATAAACAGCAAAGACAATGGCTCGGAGGAGCGTTCAGCACGATCCCATTCGGCCGCAATGGTTTCATTAAAATAGCGACGATTAGACAAGCCCGTGACGGCATCTTCTTGTGATAGACGGGTCAGCTCGTCTCGCATGGCAGATGAACGAATTTTGTCAATTTCCAGCAGACGCGCCTGTAAAAAACTGACCCTATCTTTACCCAACATTAAATAAGACAGCATAAATCCGACACAGTTACTCACAATCACTGCATAAAAATACATCAATTGATCATATGGACGACCCAGTAAGGTCATCACAAATAACGGAAATACGCCTGCCAAAGTACACACCAACAACAGTAAACGAGGCCGAACACCACTTAAAAAATACACCAGCATATAGACAAAAATAATGATGTAACTGCCCTGCTGTGACAAGCGCTGCTCAGCAAACGATAACGTCAGCACACAGGTATTGAGGACGCCAAAAAACGTCAGCATGGCAATTAGATTTTGATAGTAATGGGTAAGATTTGGAAATTTTTTGAAAAAAATCAGAGATCCTAAACACAACATGCCATTACCATAGGCCAACAACCAAATGATCAGATCATGTTCACGGTGAATGGGCGCAGATACAAAAAAAACCGTTGGAAACGTCAGTAAGCCAAAACCGATATAACCCAACATAAAATTTAAATATTGATGGCGAATCATGCCCAAGGCACGATCTGCCAATGAGCGCCAAAAAGATTTCTCCATTGCGATTGGAAAAGCGCGCATGACACTACGCTCATCCGCCAACAAGTGACGAATCAGAGTGGCTTCTTGCTCTAACTCATTAGGAATGGGGCGTGGTGTCTTCACTCAGAATCCATGCATTTTTTCAGATCTTCCAACAATCTGTGTGGTGCGCATACCAGCGACAATAGACCTGAATGGTCATTTTCCTGTTTTTCATGGCCGCACACTACCAACTGAATCTATCGACCTGCAAGGCATTCCGTCGGTCGGTCGATTGGATTATCATCTTTTTTATCGATCATTACCTTGCTGGATGCCCTTTGAACGCTCTGACTATTACGCGACCAGACGACTGGCACATCCACCTGCGCGATGGCGCGGCGCTGGCTCGTACCGTTCCCGACATTGCGCGCACCTTTCATCGTACCATTTGTATGCCAAACTTGGTTCCTCCCGTCAAGACCGTTGCAGACACTCTCGACTACCGCGAACGTATTATGGCGCATGTGCCAGCGGGTGTGGCCTTTGACCCGTTGATGGTGCTGTATCTTACAGACCAAACCGACCCTGCGGAAATTGCCAAAATTAAAGCCTCTCAACACGTCAAAGCGGTCAAGCTGTACCCCGCTGGTGCCACCACAAACTCCAGCGCAGGCGTCACAGACTTAGCCAATGTGTATGGCGTGATTGAGCAAATGGAAGAACACGGCGTGCCATTTTTGCTACATGGCGAAGTCACCCATGCTCACGTGGACATTTTTGACCGCGAAAAACAATTTTTGGACGACGTTCTAGACCCACTATTGACCCGCTTTCCACGTCTGAAGGTGGTTTTAGAACACATCACCACAGGGGATGCCGCACAGTTTGTACAAAGCAAGGGCTCTAATATTGCCGCCACCATTACGCCACAACACTTGTTGTTTAACCGCAACCATATGCTGGTCGGCGGTGTACGACCTCACCTGTTTTGCTTGCCAATTCTAAAGCGCCAAAGCCATCAAGCGGTGCTAATTGACGCCGCCACCAGTGGCAGTGCCAAATTCTTTTTGGGCACAGACAGCGCCCCACACGCCCAAGATAAAAAAGAAAATGCCTGTGGCTGTGCCGGTTGCTACAGCGCACCCATCGCGTTGCAACTGTATGCAGAAGCCTTTGACGACGCAGGCAAGCTGGACATGCTCGAAGGATTTGCCAGCCATTTTGGGGCAGATTTTTATGGCCTCGCACGCAACACCGACACCGTCACATTGATCCGGCAAGATGAACCTGTGCCTGCCGCCTACGACTATTTAGACGGCCAACGGCTGATTCCGTTGCGTGCGGGCGAATCACTACGTTGGAGTTTGGCATGACCGAGACGGTGGCAACACCTAAAATAGGTCAACGATTTCGCGGGTTTTTGCCAGTCGTCGTCGATGTCGAAACCGCAGGGTTTGACGCAGGTACAGATGCACTGCTTGAAATTGCCTGCATTCCCATTATTGTGGATGCCGCAGGCCGCTTTGTCATGGGCGAGGCCATGCACGCACACATTAAGCCCTTTGAAGGCGCACATCTAGATCAACGCTCATTGACCTTTACGGGTATTGACCCGTTTAACCCGCTCCGGATGATGATTGCCGAAGACGAAAAAACCGCGTTAAAGCGCATGTTTAAAGTCTTAACCGATGTGCGACGCGATCAGGGCTGCAAGCATTGTGTGCTAGTGGGGCATAACGCCCATTTTGATCTAGGTTTTCTACGTGCAGCCATTGACCGCACCCACACCAAAAACCAAAGCCCGTTTCATAGTTTCTCTGTGTTTGACACGGTCACCCTCTCTGCCATGGCCTATGGTCAAACGGTGCTGGCGCGGGCATGTGAATCGGCAGGTATTGCGTTTTCGGGCAAAGAAGCCCACTCCGCACTGTATGACACGCAAAAAACCGCCGAGCTGTTTTGTCATATCTTAAATGCCTACCCCATGTTGGCACAGGCCGTGACCAGCGATTCTGAGCCTGCTGACCAAGACGAATAAGCCATCGCCTGTCTCTCGCACCGGCACACCGAACAGGATCAACGCATCCCTGTTCGGTAGATTGGCTCCAATAGCATAAAAAACAATCAAACAAATGACAAAATCATAAAAAAACACCATACCCTGTTGACAGCCCCGCAGAATTCACTAGAATACGCGCACACCTCTTGTACTCCCCATCGTCTAGAGGCCTAGGACACCGCCCTTTCACGGCGATAACCGGGGTTCGAATCCCCGTGGGGAGACCATATTAGGTTCAGTACGATCATCATGGTTGACTGAACCACCAAAAAGCCCGCTCACTGAAGCGGGCTTTTTGTTATCTCTGTGAAGCACCCCACAGATTTGCCTAAAATACCCGCAACTGACCTGCTATATTCAACAGATAAACGGATCACCGTTCAGCGCCATCCATCAGACTCACGCCGTAT
>JBEANQ010000125.1:0-7470 GCA_041165345.1 Pseudomonadota bacterium | reverse complement strand
GGCGTCCATGACCACTGCTGCGCCGCGTGCGCCCGTGGCATCCATGACGGCTTGGGCGATTTGCTGGGTTAAATTCTCTTGAATTTGAAGGCGTCGCGCATACATGTCGACGATTCTGGCCATTTTTGATAGACCCAATACTTTGCCGTCTGGTAGGTAGGCAACGTGGGCGTGCCCCATAAAGGGCAGCAGGTGGTGTTCACACAACGAATAAAATTCGATGCCTTTGACCAACACCATTTCAGGGTTGTCTGAGGGAAACACGGCGTTGTTGGTGACTTGTTCAAGGGTTTGTTGATAGCCCTGCGTCAGATGCCCAAACGCTTTGGCGGCGCGGGCGGGTGTATCAAGAAGGCCGGGACGATCAAGATCTTCACCAATGGCGCGAATGAGGTCGGCGTAAGACTGTTGCATGCTCATGGATCAAAAGGACACTGGCAGATCGACGCGCTAGGGTAGTGCATCGAGGTCGGAAGGAACAAGTAAACCCTGCCCATTTAGGCACAGTTTGCTCAAAAGAAGTTAAGACGGGGCGCGTTCGGCACGCCGCAGCAGTACCAAGACTGCGCCTGTTCCACCTTGTTCGGCAGGTGCGCTGACAAAGCCTAACACGTCACGGTGTTGACGCAGCCAGCCATTAACGCAGGTTTTTAAAATGGCATTTGGCCCTTTGCCATGCACAATTTTAACCACGTTTTGCTGGTCGGTGCGTGCCATGTCGATCACTTGAAGCACGGCGGTACGTGCTTGCTCGACGGTGCAGCCGTGTAGGTCAACCGCTTCATGCCAGCGCAGTTTGCCGGCTTTGAGTTGGTCAAAAATACGGTGTTGTAGGGTGACTTGCCGAAACGACAGGGTTGCTTCACTGGCGACGGGGTTAAGCATGGCTTGGGTGTCGGACAAGCCGAGTTCATCGGGGGTGTCTGTGCCAATGGCAGCTGCCCGCCGTGCCAAGATTTGGGCATTCGGCTTGCTGGGGCGGTGCCGAATGGGCGGTGGGGTGTCTTGATGTAGGGGTTTAACGCCTTGCAACGCTTGTTGAAACATTGCGGGGTCATTGGCTTGGCGCGCAATGCGGTCCGCTTCTGCTATGGCAGCATCGGCTCGCGCTTTGGCCTCTGCTTGCCGTGCTTGGGCGGCAAGGTCTTGCTTTAAGTGTTTAAGCTCAGCAAGCGATTGGGCAAAAGGCGAGGTGCGGGCCATAACAACGTCTCAATTCAACAATAACGGTTAAATTCGTTTGGGTTTGCCAAACAGGGCAGTAAAGGCTTCATCGGGTTTGTCTGCGCGCATCATGCGTTCACCGACCAAGAAGTGGTTGATGCCACTGGCTTGCATGAGGTCAACGTCGGCGGGTTTGCTGATGCCGCTTTCGGTGACCAAAATGCGGTCGGCGGGCACATGCTGGCGCAGGCCAAGCGTGACATTAAGGCTGACCGCAAAAGTTTTAAGGTTGCGGTTGTTAATGCCAATCAGGCGCGAGGGCAGACGCAATGCACGGTCGAGTTCGGCACGGTCGTGTACTTCAATCAAGACATCCATGCCAAGGCTGACGGCGGTGTCATACAGTTCTTTCATTTGATCATTGGATAGACAGGCGGCAATCAGTAGCACGCAGTCGGCACCAATGGCACGGCTTTCAACAATTTGGTACGGGTCAACCATAAAGTCTTTACGCAAGACTGGCAGGGAGCAGGCATCACGGCCTTCACGCAAGTAGGCATCACTGCCCTGAAAAAAATCGACATCGGTCAAAATGGATAAACACGCTGCGCCAGCTTGTTCGTATTGAATGGCAATTCGCGACGGGTGAAAATCTGCCCGAATCACCCCTTGTGACGGGGATGCTTTTTTGATTTCGGCAATCACCGCAGGTGTTTGGCGAGTGAGTGCGTGGGCAAAAGGTCGAATGGGGCTGGCCATGCGAGCCTGTTGTTCAAGGTCCGACAAGCTGTGACGACCCTGACGCTCGACAATTTCGACGCGCTTGCGGGCGATGATTTTGCCCAGAATGGTGTCTTCGATCCGTTGCATGATGCCAAATTCCTTCTGTGTAATCAGGTCGCGACCGTTGCGCGATGCAGTGTTTGGGTAAATTCGGCCAAAATTGACATTTTTTCTAGGGCTTGGCCGCCATAAATCACGTCTTGCGCCAAGTCGATGCCTTGTTGATAGCTGCTGGCAAGGCCAGATACATATAAGCCTGCGCCTGCATTAAGTGCAATCATTTGGGCGGCTTTTTCGCCACGTTCAGTCTTATTGCGGCCTAAAGCGTCTTGAATCAAGTGGAGGCTGTCGGCGGCATCATGAACCGAGAGTCCGACGAGGCTTTGGCTGGCAATGCCATAGTCTTCTGGCGTGATGGTCCATTCATGGATGACACCGTCTTTGAGTTCGGCCACATGGGTGACTTGGGCAAGGCTGATTTCGTCTAGACCGTCGTTGGAATGAACGACCATGACGTGTGTGGCGTTGAGTTGTTTAAAGACTTCTGCAATCGGGCGGCATAAGGCGGCGCTAAATACCCCCACCACCAAACGGCTCACACCTGCCGGATTGGTCAACGGCCCTAGCAGGTTAAACAGGGTGCGCAGGCCAAGCTCGCGGCGTGGGGTGCTGGTGTGTTTCATGGCACTGTGATGGTTGGGCGCAAACAAAAAGCCGACGCCAATGTCACGAATACAGCGTTCGGTCTGGGCGACGGTGAGGTCAAGCGCAATACCGGCTTGTTCAAGAAGGTCAGAGCTACCTGATTTGCTTGATACGCCACGGTTGCCATGCTTGGCGACGGTTGCGCCTGCGGCTGCGGCAACAAACGCCGATGCGGTCGAGACATTAAACAAGTGCTGGCCGTCGCCGCCCGTGCCCACAATGTCAATCAAATGCGGCAAGTCAGACACCAGTACAGGCAAAGCCAGCTCACGCATGACCTGAGCTGCAGCGGTGATTTCGTCGATGCTTTCGCCTTTCATGCGCAGGCCCATGAGCAATGCGCCAATTTGGGCAGCGGTGGCATCACCGGTCATGATGATGCGCATCACATCGGCCATTTCGGTGCGTGAGAGGTCAATATGCTGCACCACATGATTGAGCGCGGTTTGAAGGTTCATCATGGCGATAGGCTCAGGCATACGCCTCTAAGAAGTTTTGTAATAAGCGATGGCCGTGTTCGCTCAAAATAGACTCGGGATGAAACTGGACGCCTTCAATCGGCAATGTTTTATGCCGTAGCCCCATGATTTCATCAAACTGGCCGTGTTCATCTTGTGTCCATGCGGTCACTTCTAAACACTCGGGCAGGGTGGCGTGATCGACCACCAACGAATGATAGCGCGTGGCCGTAAACGGACTAGGCAGCCCACGAAACATGCCGATGTCGGCGTGATACATGGATGACAACCGGCCATGCATGACTTGTTTGGCGCGAATCACATCGCCGCCAAAGGCTTGTCCAATGCTTTGATGACCCAAACATACCCCTAGTAATGGGATTTTACCGGCAAAGTGTCGAATGGTCTCAAGCGAAATACCCGCTTCGGTGGGAGAGCAGGGGCCGGGTGAAATCACAATATATTGTGGAGCGAGTGCTTCAATCTCAGCGAGCGTGATATGGTCGTTACGAACCACGCGCACATCTTGGCCTAACTCGCCCAAATACTGAACGATGTTGTAGGTGAAGCTGTCGTAGTTATCGATCATCAGTAACATGTCAGGCTCAACCTCATGACGTCAATCGCTTTTTGCGATTCATGGTCTTCAATAGACTCCAAAGGTGCAGTGACAAAAAAGACCACATAAACGTGGTTTACTGTCATGCCTGTTGACAGAGGGCGGGTCTGTATTGTCCTGTGGGTTTCCCCGTATGATGGTGCATGAACCACCATGATTGGACGTGCAGATCATCGTCGGATCGGTCAACAGTGATTAGTTTAGCATTTCTTTTTCGACTCTGTGGCGTTTGCGCTTGACCCAACACCGTGAGTTTTAGAATTGACACGCCTCATGACCGTATTGGGCTTGGCGTGTTGCACCCCAATATCCATGGTGAGCAGTGATATCAAGTGAGGATCAAACGATTGAAACACTGCTTTGGGCTAGCATGGGTGCAGCGCCATCTTTGCGCCAGACGCTTCACAGTTTTGACGCAAGGAATTGGCCTGCTGATTGTGTCAGGCCTGAGTCAGGCACAAGTAATCAACGATGCCAATCTATGGGAGAATGCTGAGCAAAATAGTCCTGTTTGGGTGTCGTGTGAGGGCTGGTTAGCATTAACAGCAGCTGTACCTACGGTACAACGTCAACATGTGACACCCCAAGAGCGTCAGGACATCCGCTTAGAGCAACTTTTAATACAAACCAGTCTGGGTCAAGTGATTCGGCAAAGTGCAACGTTACATCTGCGGGTCAACAAGCAACATTATCAGTTGACAGATCAGTGTGATGAACAGCATCGAGTACGTTATCGATTACAGGATATTCGCCACTTAAATTTAACATGGATCATTCGGGAAGAAACGGCTCAGCAGGTTCGTTATTTATTAATTTCGCCTATGAGTTCACAACTGAATGGTGGACAGTTAGTGGTCAATAGTTTGCCGGTCTTTTCACCGCATCAGCAGTCATTTGTAGTGATGGACGAGCAGACCTTAGACGGTGCAGTGCAATATACGATTCGTCTTTATGATTGGCATCTCACAGGTTGGCAGCGGAGCTATGAGCAAGTGCGTTTACAAGTATGTCGTCAGTGCCGCCCTCGCCAATGGGCAGATGCTGCTACACCACCGTATATTGAATGGCAAGAGAATGATCAGGTATGGATCAGTAGTGCTGCACTCCATGACGAACCTACCTCGCCATCAATTCATAAGGTCTTGTTACGACGTATTGCGCCACAGTCTTGGCAAATGATAGTGCCTGAGTGAGTAGCTGAAGCAAGCTTTGCGACCTGCACGACGTGATTTACTGTCGATATGCATGGTTAGACGCTTTAACCAACCGAAAGCCTGCGTTAGTATTGCCGACATGTAAAAAGTCCCCGTGTATTGCTTGCACTGCATTGGTGCTTGATAGCGGAACTCACGATCTGGTGTTTGTTATTGCACTCTTTTGGCGCGGTGCTACGGTGATTGCGTCGAGATTGTGCAATGAAAACCCTAGGCAGGATTTTGCATTTTACTGAGAAGCCCTGTTTTTAGGCATAACATCAGTACTTGGTACGACGTTTGCTATATGGCAGTAGGTTTTTTATTTTTGGCCGCACCGTTAAGGTGCATCACGCGACACTGGAGCATTGTGAGCATGGCAAACAAAGTCCTGAAACTCATCAAGGAAAACGAGGCGAAATGGGTTGATTTCCGTTTCACCGATACTCGTGGTAAAGAGCAACACGTCTCTTATCCAGCGGGCACTGTGGATGAAGAGACCTTTGAAAACGGTAAAATGTTTGACGGCTCATCGATCGCTGGCTGGAAAGGCATTGAAGCCTCTGACATGATTTTGATGCCAGATGCTGACACCGCATTCATGGACCCGTTCTTTGAAGAAGCCACTGTTGTGGTGACTTGCGACATTATCGACCCACAAACCCGTGATGGCTACGAGCGTGACCCACGTTCAATCGCTAAGCGTGCTGAAGCCTACCTGCAATCGACTGGTATTGGTGACACTGCATTCTTCGGTCCAGAACCAGAATTCTTCGTGTTTGACGAAGTTAAATGGTCGATCGACATGTCAGGTGCGCGTCACACCATCTATGCAGAAGAAGCAGCATGGTCGACTGACAAAACCTACGAAGCGGGCAACACGGGCCACCGTCCACGCGTCAAAGGCGGCTACTTCCCAGTACCACCTGTAGACAGCTCACAAGACATGCGTGTGGCGATGTGTAACGCCATTGAAGCCATGATGGGTCCTGGTCGTATTGAAGTACAACACCACGAAGTGGCCTCGTGCCAGCTCGAAATCGGTGTGTCGTTCAATACGCTGGTTCGCAAGGCTGACGAAGTTCAAGTGTTCAAATATGCTGTATTGAACACCGCTCATGCCTACGGCAAAACCGCAACCTTTATGCCAAAACCAATGGTTGGCGATAACGGTTCGGGCATGCACGTTCACATGTCGATCAGCAAGGACGGCAAAAACCTGTTCGCAGGCGACGAGTATGCCGGTCTGTCAGAAATGGCGCTGTTCTTTATTGGTGGTATCATCAAGCACGCGCGCGCGCTGAACGCCATCACCAACCCAGCGACCAACAGCTACAAGCGTTTGGTTCCTCACTACGAAGCGCCAATCATGTTGGCTTACTCTGCGCGTAATCGCTCAGCGTCGATTCGTATTCCATACGTTGCTAGCCCGAAAGGCCGTCGTATTGAAGCCCGTTTCCCTGATCCAGTGGCAAACCCATACTTGGCATTCTCTGCCTTGTTGATGGCCGGCCTAGACGGTATTCAAAACAAGATTCACCCAGGTGAAGCAGCGGACAAAAACTTGTACGACCTGCCACCAGAAGAAGAAGCACTGATCCCAACCGTTGCGCACTCGCTCGAAATGGCGTTGGACGCACTGAAAGCCGATCACGACTTCTTGTTGAAAGGCGGTGTGTTTACCACAGAAATGCTCGACGCTTACATCGACCTGAAAATGGAAGAAGTCCGTCGTTTGAACACCACAACTCACCCTGTTGAGTTTGAAATGTACTACAGCTGCTAATTCGTTAGCTGCATCAAAAATCCCGCACTGGTTGCGGGATTTTTTTATGCGATTTTGACGGTTGGGTTTTCAAACACCTGCTTGATCTGGTCGGGGCGGATGGGGTGGAGTTCGTAGAAGGGTTTTTTGAGTAGGTTGTTTAGGGTGTGGAAGTATTGCTGAAACAAGGGAGGACGTTTTGCACTGCTCTCGAATTCAAGCACATGTTTTTCATCGTCATAAGTAATTCCTGTATCAGGTACTGCTAAAAACTGTTTGAATAGCTCAGGCGAGTTGCTGAGTTCTTCAGGCGTACTGCATAAAATTAACTTGCAGCTTAGTGCGCTGAGTAATCGGTTTTCACACCCAATTCCAAAAGCATCTTCTGCAATATCAGAGCCATTTTCTCCTACGATGGTTGGAGTTCTATCACCATTTCTCATCCTCGATATGAGATAGCTGCTAAGAGCGCATTCCCATACTGCATAGAGCTGCTCATTTGTTTCAAAGCTGAACAAATAGTAAGGCAACCATCCGATTTTATCCGCAAAATCAAGTAGAGCATCATCATCCAATTGATCGGGCAGTCCATCCGAACTATGGAAATAGTAAGATTCATCACCCAATTGCTGCTGAACAAATTGTGATACTTCCCACGAAAACTCACTCGTAAACCGATAGTCAATATTGGGTTTCTTTAAGGAGTCAAGCAACAAGGCGCGGTAAGTTTGACGAGCCATATTTTCGTCATCGAAAGCCTGATAAACCCTACCAATATCTCCG
>JBEANQ010000124.1:0-7509 GCA_041165345.1 Pseudomonadota bacterium | reverse complement strand
CAGTATCAGCTTTGTGGAGTGCACTAGATTTAAGAAATAACTGTAAAACCAATTTTTCTGTAAACACTATTTCAGAATATAATACATGGCCTGAACTTTTTAATAAAATAGATCAACTGATTAGCTGCTCAGCCAGTGTAATTTCGGATATCAATCGTATTGAATATTTTTTAGATGTATTGAAAGGCATGCTGGATATTGGTATAAATTTTAAGGATATTGTTAACTTCAGAAAAGAACCAAACTTTGTTTTTTGTTACTTAATCTACTGCAAACTGTTTAAGCATGATTTATTGCCAGATTTTTCCGAACAGCTTAAAACGCTATATGTTAATTATAAACGTAAAAAAGAGATTTATGATTTTATTGATGAGATCCAACACTATGAACTACCTAAGTCCTGACTGAGTGCAAAGATGCGCTTTTAGCGTGATTAGACTAAAAGCGCCATTGCATTCAGATTTGCACCATGTCATCAGCGCTCCCCCATGCCCTGCGCCAGCGTCCGTGTGATCGGCTTGGTTAGATACGACAGCACAGTCCGATCTCGCGCCTTGATCTCTGCCACCACTGTCATACCAGATAAGATATTTAGGGCTGGTTTGCCGGTCACAGCCCCTTGAACTGTCTCCCGTTGAGAGACGGTTAGAACGGCACAAAAACGATAGCCCCCCTATTGATGCGGGCTACATCACTCGCGAGGACGCCACGGTCGTGAGTGGCGTCGTTGCGTCAATGGTCAGTAAGACTTGGCGTTTTTTGACCTGCTGGCCGATGTGTGCCAAAACCGAGCCGACTGTTCCGTCACAATTCGCCCGAATCTGCTGCTGAATTTTCATGGCTTCTAAAATCAATACGGGCTGATCTTTACAAACCGTGTCACCAACAGCCACCAATACATGGATCACTGCGCCATCCATTGGGGCGCGAATCTGACCATCTCCGGCACTGTCCGCCGTGACCGGTGGCGCATAGGTGGTGTTCTGAATGATCAGGTTGCCATTGCCCCGATCTAAATACAGGGTGTCACCCTGCTGCACATAGGCCACCTGACGGCGTACCCCTTGCCAGCGGTAGGTCAGTCGGTTGGGCTGTTGTTCAATAATGTCCAGTGTGTCGTGTTGCTCACCCCATGTGATGTGCAAACCGTTGTCCTGTGCCAACACGGTCAGGCTGTGGCGTTGTTCGCCCCATTGCAAACTGAGCGCACGGGCAATCTGTAGGGTGTGCCATGTGTGGGCGTTATGTGCGGTGGTGTTGGCATACAATGCCGTTGCAATGGCCAATGATTCAAAATCCGCGTTTGCCGGTTGCAGACTGATGTCGTGGGCAAAATGGTCGGCAATAAAAGCGGTACTGGTACGACCAGCAACGAGTTCGGGGTGGCGCAAAAGGTTAACCAAAAACTGTTTATTGCTGTTGACGCCCAGCAAGACGCAGTCTTCAACGGCACGCGCCAACAGGCGTATGGCATCGGTGCGGGTTTGACCGTAGGCAATAATCTTGGCGATCATCGGGTCATAAAACGGGCTCACTTGCCCTTGTGCGGTCATGCCGTGATCAATACGTACATTGGGCAGGTGAGCCGGTTGCCAGAGCAACACCGAGCCAGTCTGTGGTAAAAACTGCTGCGCAGGGTCTTCGGCATATAAACGCACTTCAATGGCATGGCCGGTCAGGGTCAGTTGCGCTTGGGTGAGCGGCAGGGGTTCGCCGTTGGCCACGCGCAATTGCCATTCGACCAAATCTAGCCCTGTGACCAGTTCGGTCACGGGATGCTCAACTTGCAGGCGGGTGTTCATTTCTAAAAAGAAGAACTCGCCGTTGGCATCAAGCAAAAATTCGACTGTCCCTGCGCCAACGTAGTGACACGACATCGCTGCGGCAATGGCGGCTTGACCCATGCGTTGGCGTAGGTCGTCGGTCATGACGGGGCAGGGGGCTTCTTCAACCACTTTTTGATGGCGACGTTGAATCGAGCAGTCGCGTTCAAACAAATACACCACGTGGCCGAAGGTGTCGCCAAACACCTGAACTTCAACATGGCGTGGGGCGATCACCGCACGTTCTAAAATCAATTCACCTGAACCAAAGGCGTTTTCGGCTTCTGAGCGAGCCGTGGCAAGCGCAGCGGGTAGCTCGTCGGCCTGATGAACCAAGCGCATTCCACGACCGCCGCCACCCGCCGATGCCTTGACCATGAGCGGAAAACCAATTCGTTGGCCTTCTAGCACCAGATGGTCAAGGTCTTGTTGGCTGCCTTCATAACCGGCAATGCAGGGGACTCCTGCGGCAATCATGGCAATTTTCGACAGGCGCTTGCTGCCCATCAGTTCAATGGCGTGAGGTGTTGGCCCAATAAACACGAGGCCAGCATCTTGGCAGGCTTGGGCAAACGCGGCGTTTTCGGACAAAAAACCATACGCCGGATGAATCGCATCTGCACCGGTGCTGCGTGCCGCCGCCAAAATATGCTCAACCTTGAGATACGAGTCAGCCACTTTGGAAGGTCCAATACAGACCGCTTCGTCGGCCAGTTGCACATGCAGGGCGTTGGCATCGGCTTCGGAGTACACCGCAACAGTACTGTAGCCTAAGGCTTTGGCGGTGCGGATGACCCGAACGGCAATTTCGCCACGATTAGCGATTAACACTTTTGAAAACATGAGACATTCTCCGCGATCAATATTTATATATATCTATATATAAATATTATTCTGCCCAAGTGGGTAAACGTTTTTGCACAAACGCCAGTGTGCCTTCGATGCCCTCGGCGCTGCTCACGGCGGCCGCAAATTGCGTAGCCGCTTGGTCGAGTACGTCAGACAACGCTGCGATTGGGCAGCTGTGATGCAGTAAGGCTTTGGTGATTCGGCTGGCCTGTGGTGCGGTACGACGAATCTGTTGCAGGGTGTCTGTTAGGGCGCTTTCTAGGGCTTCTGGACTGTCCGCCATCACATGGGCGACCCCCAAACGGGTGGCCTCTATGCCATTAAAACGATGGCCCAGCAGTGCCAGTCGGCGGGCTTGGGTCAGGCTAATCCGCTGCACCACAAACGGGGCGATTTGGGCGGGAATCACACCAAGGCCGGTTTCGGGTAGGCCAAATTGGGCGCTGTCGCGGGTAATGGCCACATCAGACACACAGGCCAAGCCAAACCCGCCGCCTAACACCGCGCCTTCTAGCACCGTCACCACCACTTGCGGAGCATGGTTGACCTGTTCAATCAGTGCGCCAAAGGCACGGTTAAAACGCACATAGGCGTCGGTCGAGCCATCTGACAGCGCCTGTTGACGTAAACCGGCCATGTCTTTGATGTCGCCACCGGCACAAAAATGACCGCCTGCGCCGCGTAACACCACCGCACGAAGGGTCAGATCATCCGCAATGGCATCAAACACCGCCCGCAGTTCATTGACCATCTGTTCGCTCATGGCATTGCGTAACGCAGGCCGGTTTAAGGTGACATGCAACACCGCACCATCAAGGGTGAGCAATAGGGTGTCGGTCGGTGGTAAGGCGGCCAAAGAGGACATGCGACAGGCTCCGTGATCAAAGGGTGACAAAGGCTTATTTGTGCTTGCTGGGTAGGGTGTCCATCAGCTTGCAAATAATGCCCAGCATGATCTCGTCTGCACCGCCGCCAATCGAGCCTAGACGGCCATCGCGGTACAGTTGCGAGGCAGGGTTGTCCCACATAAAGCCCATGCCGCCCCAATATTGCAGGCAGCTATCGGCCACCTCACGAGTCAGGCGACCGGCTTTGAGCTTGGCCATGGATGCCAATTTGGTGACGTTTTCACCGGCAATATGCGCCTCACAGGCTTGATAGGTCAGCGCGCGTAGAGCTTCAACTTCGGTTTGTAGCTCGGCAAAGCGAAAGTGAATGGATTGATTGTTAATCAAGGGTTGACCAAAAGTCTTGCGCTCACGGCAGTATTGAATGGTCTGTTCGATACAGGTTTCTAGACCACCAATGGCGTTGGCGGCTGCCCACAGGCGTTCTTCTTGAAACTGCATCATTTGCATCATAAAACCCATGCCTTCTGCGCCGACCAAATAGCGTTGCGGCACGCGTACATCATCCAAAAACACTTGGGCGGTTTGGGTCGAGCGCATCCCCAGCTTGTCCAATGGTTCAGAGAACGACACGCCTTTGGTGTTGGTCGGGACGATGATCATGGATTTGTTGACGTGTGGCTTGTCGTCTGATGTGTTGGCGAGCAGACACAAAAAGTCGGCTTGCAGCGAGTTGGTGATCCACATTTTGCTGCCATTGATGACGTAATCATCACCATCTTTTTTGGCGGTGGTTTTGATTGCCGCCACGTCCGAACCCGCATGGACTTCGGACACCGCAATCGAGGCGACGTATTCACCGGCAATGGCAGGGGTTAAAAATTCATCCCGTAGTTCGGCACTGCCAAAACGTGCTAGCGCAGGGGTGGCCATGTCGGTTTGTACGCCAATCGCTAGCGGCACACCGCCGCAGGCCGCGCGCCCCAAGGCTTCTGCCACCACCATGTTGTACGAGTAGTCGAGTCCCATACCGCCGTTTTCAACGGGTTTGCAAATACCCAGTAGACCTAAGTCGCCCATTTTTTTAAACACATCATGCATGGGAAACTGGCCGTCACGTTCCCATTGCGGAATGTGTGGGTTGAGTTCTTTTTCAACAAATTGCAGGGCGGTTTTGCGTAGTGCATCGTGTTCGGGCGAGAATTTCATGGGGTATATCCTTATTCATCATCAGAGGGTTGGCGTTGGGATGGGGCTTTTTTACAGCCGAGCCACGCCAAAGCTGCTGGCGCTTAGGGTGCGGGCGTTGGCTTCGTGAATGGTTTGCAGCACAAACAGCAGGACGCGCCGTGTATCGCGGGGGTCAATCAGGCCGTCGTCATGGCCGCGTGCGGTGTTAAACAGTGCGCCACATTGTTGATCAAGCTTTATCGCAGTGCTTTGTTCTAAAAAATCCAGCACTTGTGGATCGGGCGTCATACCAGCCGCGCGTTGTTTGTCTTCGGTGACAATGCGCAACACTTTGCCCGCCTGTGCGCCACCCATGACCGCGGTACGGGCATTTGGCCATGCAAAAATAAAGCGCGGTGACAACCCACGACCACACATGGCGTAGTTGCCTGCGCCATACGAGCCACCCACCACAATCGAGATTTTGGCCACGGTGGCATTGGCCACGGCTTGAATCAGCTTTGCCCCATGCTTGACGATGCCTTGCTGTTCGGCATCGGTGCCGACCATAAAGCCGGTGGTATTGTGCAAAAACAGCAGTGGGCGTTGGGTTTGTTCGCACAGTTGAATAAACTGCGCGGCTTTGGTGGCGCCCTGTGGGGTGATCGGGCCGTTATTGGTGATGATGCCAACCGCAAAGCCACCCATTTTTGCCCAGCCACAGACGGTCAGTGCGTCGTATTCGGCTTTAAATTCTAAAAAGTCTGAGTCATCAACCACGCGGGCAATCACGTCTTTCATGTCAAACGGTTGCTTGGTGTCAGCGGGAATCAAGCCCAACAGTTCGTCAATCGGATAGCGCGGTTCGGCATAGGTGCTTGGGCTGCTTGCGGTGTGTTCGCGCCAGTTCAGCAGGGACACCACATCACGGGCAATCCGAATTCCGTCGGCGTCGTTTTCGGCCAAAAATTCGGCTGTTCCGGCGGTTTGTGCGTGCATTTCTGCGCCGCCGAGTTCTTCGCTATGAGCCACTTCGCCCGTCGCTGCACGCAACAGGGGTGGACCTGCCAAAAACATTTCGGTTTGTTTGCGCACGGCAATCAAATAGTCAGACAGCGCCGGTTGGTACGCGCCGCCTGCGGTGGCGTTGCCATGCACCACGGACAGTTGTGGAATCCCCGCCGCCGATAGCCGTGCTTGGTTGGCAAAGGTGCGCCCGCCCAGCACAAACACTTCGCTGGCATAGTTCAGGTTTGCGCCGCCGCTTTCGGTCAAGGTAATGACCGGCAGTTTGTTTTCGAGGGCAATCTCTTGCAGGCGTAGGGTTTTATGCACACCCATGGGGGACATCGTACCGCCCTTAATCGCGCTATTGCTGGCACTGATCAGGCAGCGCACGCCTTGCACAAAACCAATGCCTGCAATCACGCCGCCGCCTGCGTCCGAGCCGTCTTTGTCGTCGTACATTTTGTAGCCAATCAGCCCTTGTAACTCTAAAAAGGGCGATCCAGCATCGAGCAACAGTTGAACGCGTTCATGTGGCACAATTTTGCCGCGCTTGGCAAATTTGGCTTTGGCTTCAAACGATTTGTCCAAGACCTTTTGTTGAATGGCGCGCATGTCGGTAATGGCTTGCTGCATGGCGCTGTGGTTGCTGGCAAAGGATGCACTGTGCGCGTCGAGCGTGCTGGTGAGGATGCTCATGACTGGCTGTCCTTCAAGACATCCGGAATAAACGCCCGATGAAAACCATTGTAGGACTCGCTGTTTTTGGCATCCACCAGCGGATACATCCGCGTGCCTTGCGACGCCGCACCGTCAATCCGTAGCGTCACGCCTGACACAAACGCCGCTGCATTGGACAATAAATAACAAATGGCCGACGACACTTCAGACTCTGTGCCCATCCGTTTTAATGGCACATGACTGGCCAACAAGGGAATCATGGCGCGCATCGCGCCTTTGTAGGTGTCCATACCGGATGACATAATCCAACCAGGTGAGACCGCATTGACCCGCACCCCCGACTTTGCCCATTCTACCGCTGCGGTTTTGGTCAGGTTGTCTACGCCCGAACGCGCCGCGCCAGAATGCCCCATGCTGGGCATCCCGCCCCACATGTCGGCGGTCATGTTAACGATACTGCCGCCATGCTGTGCCATCCATTGGGTGTAGGCTTCGCGCATCATTAAAAACGTGCCGTTGAGGTTATTGCGCACCACGGCATCAAAGCCATTGGCCGAGATGGTCTCAAGCGGCGCGGGAAACTGTCCGCCCGCGTTATTGACCAAGCCATCAAGGCGGCCAAATTGCGCGATCACGGCGGCAATGGTGGCTTTGACTTGTTCTTCGTCTCGAATATCACACACCAAACCAACGGCTCGCCCGCCGTCTGCGGTGATTTCAGCCACCACATGGTCAAGCTTCTCAACCTTACGGCCAGTAATGATGACCTGTGCGCCCAGTGCAGCGAGTTCATGGGCGGTACAGCGGCCAATGCCTGAGCCGCCACCAGTGACAATGATCACTTGTCCAGCAAAGGCATCGGCACGAAAAATAGACTGATAAGACATCACAACTCCGGTGCTTAAGCGAGATTTAAGACAGCAGCCGGAAGATGCACAGGCATATCCAGCAATTGTTGGGCAAAGGCTTTGCCTTGGGGGTCGATGCGCAGGCTGGCCATGCCCCCGCCGCCCAAGGCGTTTTCGAGCAAAAAATTTAGCGCGTGCAGGGCAGGGAGTTCAAAGCGGGTCACACGGCTATTGGGGGCATCCAACACATGTGCCATATAAGCGGCAACGGCAGACTCGGTGAGT
>JBEANQ010000123.1:0-7574 GCA_041165345.1 Pseudomonadota bacterium | reverse complement strand
CTGGCAAACGTGACTTTGGCATACCCCAACGCCGTGCCACGCGTCAGCATATTGCGTTTGTCACCAAACGCCAGACTCTGGTCAGCGCCGTCTTTTACCACACCCGCCTGACCATGACTGGCGGTGCGCAACCGTGGCACTTCATCAAATAAAGCCAAACACAAGGCATCTAACAACGTGCTTTTACCTGCACCGGTTGGCCCGACAATGGCACTCAGTCCGGCATCAACCAGCGGAGCGCTGGCAAAGTCGACCACCTGTGGTTGGTCATTGATCGCCGCCAATGACGCCAAGTTGTACACTTCAAGCTTGAGGAGTTTCATGGTTGTTCCTCTTGCTCTAACACTTGCAACAGATGGGCAAAATCGGCATAGACGGCGCGGTCTGGGCTGGCATAGTGCTGCTCCCAAACGCGTTCAAATAATTGCTGAGGTGCGGGGAGGTCTTCGGGCAATAAGGCATGTGCCGACGTTGTGTCGTCGGTCTGGCGGGATTGTTGCTCGTGGCGCAAACGTACCAAACGCACCCGATCTTTAGGCACATGGGCTTCTATTTGTTGCCGTAAATCCAATGGCGCGGGGCCATCCAGCAGCACCACCACTTCAAGCCATGCACGCTGGTCGGGGTGATCGACCGCAGCAACCCCCAACTGTTGCAACTCGGTGATGATGTCCTCCAATGGCGCGGCGTGTTGACTTGGAATCCGTAGCATGGCAACCGCACGGGGAATCAACAACGGGGTAATCTGTGCCGCTTGCCCCGCCTGCACATCAACGCACAACACCTGATGCGGATAGTGCCGCTCGCTAAACGACAGCGGAATCGGTGAGCCGCTATAACGAATATGCTCGGCGCCCACGCGTTGGGGCTTGTGCAAATGACCCAGCGCCACATACGCCACATCGTCCGGATACAACTGGGTCGAGAGTGCCTCTGCCGACCCAATCACAATATTACGCTCAGAATCTGGCGACGCGGACGCGCCTTGCAAATGCGCATGACTGATCAACACCACTGGCAGTTGGGTCGGGTTTTGGGTGCGCACGGCCTCAAACAAACGGGCATGAATGGCATCAATGGCGGCCATTGTGTCTAAGCCCTGCCCGCCTGCGGTGACTTCTGCGGGGCGTAAATACGGCAAGGTGATACACCAACCCAAGCAGGTCTGGTCGGCGGACTGTATCGGAAAAATCAGCGGGTCAACTGCTAGGGCATCTTGAGCGCTCCAACGGATACGCCCGACCATATGGGTGTTCATTCGTGCCAATAACGGCGCAGGCAGCTCAATACGGCCACCCGAATCATGATTGCCAGCAATTAAAATCATCTGTAACTGCGGGCAATGCTGATGGGTATCTGCCAAAAAATCATACAACATGCGCTGGGCACTAATGGGGGGATTAACCGTATCAAAAATATCACCGGCTACAATCAACACATCCGGCTGATGTTGCTGTAATTGCTCACTTAACCATGCCAAAAAACAGCCGTGCTCGTAGTCACGGGCATGGTGATAAAACGTTTGGCCAAGATGCCAATCTGAAGTATGAAAAATACGCATAGATACGGTCAGTTAAAACACGCCATAAAGAACCGATACGCTAGCAGACTTTGCCAGCCACCGCGAGACATGCACGCGGTCATCACCCACTCAATGGTCATGTGGCAAGGCTCTACTTAACGCCAATCCGTCATGAATGGGTCAGCACTCTCGTGAACCAGCATGATTCAATCGAGGTCGTCAATGGGCAGCATCAGTGTGTTGAGGGCTACAGCACACTCGCCACCGTTTGTGAAAAGGACTATTCGCGCATGTGTATGGCGTCATGGTTGCTGATCAGTTGTGCAAAACCAAATGTAAGATTAGGCCATTTGATGGAGAGAATTATCTATGATTGGCGTTAAGTGGTGTTTTGCTGGTACGGGGGTCGGTTGGCTGTGTTTAGTCGGGCTAAAAAACAGTTGTGTTTATGCTGGGCTGACTATACTGAAATTTTATAGGATTTTGGGGGTTTTGTTTTTAATTTGTGCGTGTGGTGGGGATTGCGGCGCGTGCCAAGGGGATGGGTGTGGTGGCTGCACGGGCGGGTGTGACCCGTGCTATTTTGTATAAGGCGTTGTCGGCAGATGGGCAGCTTGCGTTTGAGACGGTGTTTCATGTGGTGCGGTCGTTTGGGTTGACTCTGGCGGTTCGGTAGGGAGATTAGGTATTGGGGTTTAATTCGGTGTCTTGAGTAGAGACCAGTTCAACTACAGAGAAGGCAAAAGCAAAACCCCCAGTGGATACTGGGGGTTAGGGGCGATTTTTTAGCAGCTAAGATAAAAATACAAATAACGACCGTGTAAAATATAAACAATCACCTGTCATGGATGTGAAACGCAATAGAATTGCGTTTATATTTCTCCCTGACGCATCACCTCTATTTCTTGTGGCTCAGAAAGCATGAATCGATAAATATACCCACTGGTTGTTTTAGCAATAACAAATCCATCTTGTAAGGACACACTCTCAAATGGATTTGAGGCAATAAAAAATGCAAGCCAAACCAGCGCACCAGAAGAGGATGACGTAACTGCTACAAAACCATTTTCTCCTGAAGCACAACACTCCCCACCTGACAGCGTAAATCCAAAATCAGGATAATCATTCGAACAAAGGGTTGCAAAGCCTTCATTACGATGATTCTGATTATCAATATTCGGAACTGAGGTTGCCGCCATCCATTGCCATGGCTTGGCTGAAATGTCACCACGGCCATTAGAATTAATTTCTAGAGAACATATACAACCATTGCCAAACATGAGTAGATCAAAATAAGGGCATTCCTCATTATCCCAGAGAGTGGCAACGAGATTCCTATCTTCCACTGTTGTCGTGGGCTGATTATTCAACATTATGGCGTACTCTTTGGTGGGTTTATTCTTGGCAAGCTGGGAAGTCCTGTTGGCGGCACTGGTTTGCCATCGACACGATTTATTTCCATATTTCGCCGAATATCAAAAGCTTTTTGCCAAGTTTTCTTCGACCCAGGCATGATATCTAACGGGTTTACAACTTCAATTGGCACTTCTTTCACACCTGCAATTCTAGACGCCATAAGTCGTCTGTTGTCATAAGAAACCAGTTGCCCGTCGACCTCCATGACTCTCAGTGGGCCTGAACGCTGCCAATCCCACCGACCATTGGCCATATCGTCAACGTACTGTTGCACATTTGTATTTACGCCAGGTTGAGTAAAATTAATTTCAGCCGGATTAGCTGAACCTGAACCGAAAGGTCGTCTGATTGCACTATTTGTCCCTATGCGCGCTTCATCAACCAAGCGAAAATCTATCATCCCCCTTTGAGAACCCATCACTCCCATGTTGCGTAGAGATGCTGCATTGATTGTCCGAGCAGAGCGCAAGTACCGTCCAACACCTGAAAAACCTGTAGTTATTGGAGTTGACAATAAGATAGCATCCCATTGCCGTTGCGACTCATCATAGTCTCCTGATACAGCAGAAAATACCCCAGCAGGCGCGTTCAAACCCAGTGTTGCTAAGTTGCCCGCAGCCTTCGCTGTATTGCTAACCACGTTGCCAATCAGATCACCAATCTGTGCAACTGGCAACAACGTGTTATCAATCCAAGGATTACCAGTCGCTTGTGTCTGCACAAAGCTAAAACTAAAAGGTGTAGATGCATCAAACCACTCAGACACCGCATCAGATCTTCTATTCAAAGAGCCTTTTGATCGTGATGCAGGAATCACAGATGGAGGAATGTCTCCATCTGATGGTGATCCAGTAAGGGTCATCTCGTAAGGAGAGGCTGGAATGTCACTGACCTCCACGTCACCACCAGCGATTTCTGTTTCTATCCGACCTGATCCATCTGAGCGAATTAGGACGTGTCTTTGATCATCTGTTGTATTAGGTATATTTTCGGTAAATTCGCCAAACGCATTTGGCATGATGATATCCCTCATCTCGTTATCGTTGGCATCATATCCTGCAAAGATTGTTTCAACTTTCTGATTGAACCCATCATTCACACGCTCATTCAGCAACCCAACATTCAAACCACTACGATTAAACTCACTGACATCCAGCCCATCGCCTCTAATCTGCTCCCCAAACCCCGTCAACCCCCGCTGCATCGCCTGCCCAGCACGACTAGTCGAGAACGTATCAACTAAATCACTCGCCATCGTATTGGCAATCGCACTCAACGACACCTGCAAATAATCCGGACGACTCCCGCCGAACCACTTGTCATCCATCAGCGCCGACAGATTTACCCACAAGCTGTGATGCAGCACTACCCACCGCCGAATCAATCACTGCGGCTGTCACAGCCGTGCCAAAACCAAACGATGGACAGATCGTCGAAGGCGTTCATCCTCTATCGGCTTGCCAACATGTAGACCAATACACCTCAATGGCTTGGTTGCACCGTTGGATCACTTACAAGCAAAAAAAACAGGCGCATCGTGCGCCTGTTTTGTGATCTAGGATCAACCTGAGATGATTTATTCGTTCGGACGAATTTCACCACTGCTGATTTTTGCCAAAAACCCTGTGACTTCACGTTTAACGGTCGGCAGCAAGAAATACAAGCCAATCACGTTGATAAACGCCATGATAAACACGCCCGCATCGGACAGATCCAATACTGGCCCCAAACTCATGGATGCGCCCACCACACAAAAGCTGCAAAAAATCAGCTTGTACAGCAACGCACTGCGTTCACCAAACAAATACGTCCAGCCTTTCAGACCATAGTACGACCACGAAATCATGGTTGAATACGCAAACAACACCACCGCAATGGTCAGCACCACGTCAAAACCTGGCAGGACACTATTAAACGCCAATGTGGTAATGCCAACGCCTTGCAATTCGGTATGTGTATACGCACCAGTTACCACCACAATCAATGCCGTCATGGTGCAAATGACCACGGTATCCACAAACGGTTCTAGCATGGCCACCAAGCCTTCGGTTGATGGTTCAGAGGTTTTAACTGCAGAGTGCGCAATAGGCGCCGAACCAAAACCGGCTTCGTTTGAAAACGCTGCCCGCTTAAAGCCCTGAATCATCACCCCAACAATACCGCCCAAGCCAGCCGCAGGCGAAAATGCACCTTCTAGAATCGACATGAGCGCAGTCGGCACGTGGCTGGCATTCATGGCCAAAATCACCACGCCTGCACCCAGATAAATCACAGCCATCAAGGGTACTAACAGCTCGGTCACCTTGGCGATGTTTTGAATACCACCAATAATCACCACCGCAGTGGCAGCCGCAAACGCCAAGCCAAACAGATACGCGCCACTGTCAATATGGAACTGAGTCATCAGCTGAGCGGTGGCTTGGTTGGCTTGAAACATATTGCCTGCACCAAACGACCCAAAAATCACCATCACTGCTGCCAAAAAAGCCAGCACTTTGCCAACGCTTGGAAAGCCCAACTCAGCCAAACCTGCAGACAAATAATACATTGGGCCGCCAGATACCGAGCCATCGGCATTGATTTTTCGGTATTTTACGCCAAGGGTACATTCGACCATCTTGGTGGCCATACCCATCAAGCCCATGATGATCATCCAGACCGTTGCACCCGGCCCCCCAATGGAAATGGCCACTGCAACACCCGCAATATTGCCCAGACCCACAGTGCCAGACAGCGCAGTGCTCAAAGCCTGAAAGTGAGTGACTTCACCAGGATGGCTAGGATCGCTATAACGACCACGCACAATATCTAAAGATAAGCCAAACTTACGAAACTGAATAAAACCAAAATACAACGTACAAATGAGTGAGGCCAGCGCAAGCCATGCCACAATAAACATAATGTCTGTACCACCAATTTTGGCAAATACGACATCGTTAACCACTTTTGCAATTGGTTCAAAAATCTGGCGAATTCTAGCATCAACGCCGCCACCCTCATCGGCCGCATAGACTGGAGCAGACAACAGCCCCAACCCCACAGCACCCAATTTTTTGTACATAAAACAGCCCCTCGCAAAATGTACTCGACATGAAAAAAAGTACAGGCCTACCCCATACATCAACGGAACACCAGCAGAGATCATGCCAAATGAACACGCCAAACTGCATCAGTATTAACGGGTGGCTAAACTGATGGAGGACTGTTTACAACACAGAAAAGGGTAAATTCTATGATGCACAACCTGCAAGCGCGCATGTTACAGGGATTAAGTGCTTTAATCTTATTTTTTAGACGGCCTAAATTGCCGCCATAACAGCCAGATAGCCGTGCAGACCAATCCCATGGCGATCACGGGAATATTCGACAACAACGCCACACCCCACAGGACAAAAAACCAACCCAACGGCCATAACAGTTGGCTCGCGGGTTGATTCCAACGTTGACGCAACAGCCGAACCAACCACAAGGCCAGACCCAACTCCAGCACAAATGCACACCACGAAAATGCATCACCCGACAATGCCAGATTCAATGCCACACAGATCAGCAGCAACGGTATTGCTACCCCCCATGGACTGCGCTGCGGGTGGCGCTCCTCCATTTCAGGTGGAGTCAGTGGAGTTAATATAGACACAGGCACAATCTGGGGTACAGGCGCATCAAACACAGATGCCGTCTGCTGAACCCACACAGCGTGGGGTGGCGGTACGTCATCATCACAGCACGGGTGCGGTGTTTGCTCATGCGTTGACATGACAACTCCTCTCAATGATCTGATCAAACCACACCCAACGCGCCATCACATGGCTCACATTGCCCTACCTTTAGACTCGTTTTTTGACCAACCCATCATCAATGAGTTGTTGAAAATGCTCACAAATAGACTGACGAACATCTCGGTATTGCATCGCTAACTCGCGCACGCTTCGGTCATGATTAAATTGTAGGGCATAGCCCATATTGCCCGACACAAACGCACGGGTATAGCCATAAAACGGCGCAACCAACCAAAATGCAACCGTCGGAACGGGCATGCTGGGGAACGGATACTGAGTGCCAAAATGCTGGCGCAAGACCGACCCCATCTCAAGCAAACTCAACGTACGGTCACAAATAATATAGCGCCCACTGGCCGCAGGGCTAAAACCAGCTTTTACATGAGCATCGGCGACATCACGCACATCAACCAGACCGTTCCACATTTTTGGCGCACCCATGCGCAACGTACCATTGCCAAATTCTTGCAACGTGCTAATGCTGGCCGACTGGCTATTGGTGGTTAACGCCGGTCCCATAATCAAAGCAGGGTTAATACAAACCAGATCCCAGCGCTGCTGCTGACCGACCCATTGCCATGCCTCACGCTCGGCCACAGTTTTAGAATATTGATACGGCTGGTGGTTGACCGTGCTGGAGGTGTTCCAACGGCTCTCATCAAACATGCCGTGTGGTACCTGCTGGCTTTCTTTGGCATCACCATAAATAGCGGCAATGCTTGAGGTCAACACCACGCGACGCACACTTGCTGTGCGTTCAACCGAGCCCAACACATTACGAGTACCGTCTAATGCTGGGCGCACCAACGCCACTTCAGCATCATCATAATCCGTGACAATAAACGGTGATGCGGTAT
>JBEANQ010000122.1:0-7604 GCA_041165345.1 Pseudomonadota bacterium | reverse complement strand
TACGTGATGGTTTGTATCAGAATAAACTTCAGCCAGCTGACCTACAGCGTCAAAAAGAAATTTTAGGTGATGACCTCTATACTACCAATGATGGCGGCATTGCTTTGATGATGACTGGTGTAGATCTTAAGACGAAATCAAGTCGTGCTGAAGTTGGCTCTACAGGGCACTTATATGCCAAAACAGGAGTAAAACTAGAAATTGCAGTTCTGACACGTGCTTTGGATCGGTTCAAAAAATCATTGGCATTTAGAACGTATGATAATGTAATTATTACGTTTAAGAATGGGCGTTATCATCTGGAGTTAATTGATGTAAAAGACTTTGTTAGTCATTTTATGTCAAATAGTGCAAAATATCCGCATGGCACGCCACAGTTTTTTGAACAACCTAAATTTGAGGATATTATTCGAGAGCTTTATAACGATGCATCTGCTACATTAACCAAGCCAAAGGTTGACGGTTTGGCTGATGAGGTGGATCTTTCGGTGACTTATAAGTTTAATGATCGGACGAAAAGCCAAGACCCACGCACAGGCCAACAAATTAATGATAAAAATTATACAGGTCCAAGAGTAAGTGATACAGCAGCAAATTTTGAAAAATGGTTCTTAGATCCTATTCGTAGGGGAGATCAGCAATTTATTGACGACATCAAAAAATATTCAAAAGTAGAAAACCAGTTTAATGATGCTGGTGATTTGATCACCGTTGAACAGCAGATCGCCTTTATCCAGCGGGCTCTTTTAGAGGGTCGGATTAAATCAGTTGGCTTTGAAGCATCTGACTTTAATAAGTACCAAAAAGTGGTGCAGCAAGGCAGTGATGATCACGTATCTTTAGATATGGATAATATCACGGCCACACTCCCCGCTGCCCGCCAATACTGGCTGGACGCGGGTGCATCCGCCCAAGTCCTCGACCAAATCCAATTCCATATTAGCGACCTCGGTGAGCGTGTCGCCGCCATCACCCAAGGCGCCCAAGTCACCCTAGACCGAACAGGCGCAGGCTGGGGCTGGTTTATCGACTCCACCCCACAAGAGCATAGTGAGTTTGTGCAAAGTGCCACCCTCGGCATGGACGCCAGCGCAGACAGCCCAGCACACGGCAAACTTGACCTACTCACCGTCTTGATCCATGAAATGGGGCATGTCCTCGGCGTAGATCCCAAAATGCCAGACGATGTCATGACCCAAGTGCTCGACACCGGCGAACGTCGCTTGCCGAGTACATTAGATGCCATGCTGCTGCAATACAACGCCAGCAACCGCGTAGCACAAACCGGCCAACACGTCCTACAAGCCAAAGCATGGTCACCGGTTGCCAGCCAAGCCACCCTCAACAACGCCGCATGGCTAGACAACGGTACAGACTGGCTGACCCAAGGCGAGATTATCTACAGCGGCAACCGCGCCACCCTCAAAGAAACCCGCCAAACGCATACCCGTCTGGCACAAGCCTTCCAAGTCAATACCGGCGACCGTGGCCTACAATTTACCCTAGACCACAGCACCCTCAGCCGATTGACCGGTCAGCCGAACGATGCGCTTGAAGTCGCCCTGCTGAACGCCAACACTAGTAAAGCGATATGCTAGCCAATGATGTAAGAGTGAGCTTGTGTGGCAGTGAGAATCCTTAATGAAGATTGAAGATTAAGGCGATCCTTTCACCACAAATTTTGTTGGGCAATTTGAATGCAAGGTGTCTGGACAGCGGGCATATTGCCCTGTGAGCGAATAACACACATGCAATTCAGTGAGTACAGGCAGGTCTGTGCGAGATGGGCTGGCACAACGTAGTTGTAAACCATCACCATGTAGACCGTTATTCAGGTCAACGAGCTGACCAACCAAACGTTGCCGATCCACCAACACCGGATTTTCGGCATTAAATTCTGGTGGCACACGCAAACGACCCGCAAAAGTGGCAATGGTTCTAAAATAATTACGAGCGGTCATACCTGTACACGAGCCTGTTCGTTGCCAATCATTGTTGCGAAGTTGCTCATCAGGCATCACTCGCTCAACCAATCGCTCTTGCAAGGGGGGTAAATCGGCTTCTGTTTGTGAGCAATATTCTGGGTTATCGCCATTCGGTAATTGTGGTTGTAAGGTGGACACTGTTAATGAGAACCCTTCTTCGCATTGACGCAAACGTTTAAGCGCCGGATTAAGCGCACAAATCGCCGGTGAGAGGGTGATCACCATGGTGTATCCCATTGGTCGTACCAATGGCTTTGCTGCCTGTGCATGGGTTTGGCACAACCAGAGCCCAACGGCGGCAAAACTCGCTCGCTTGAGTGTATTAAAGAACATGGGCATGAGTCGCGAACCTCCTTGTCGCAAGTCATTCCATGCAGCATGGGGTACTGCAATCATAGCGCCAGCATAAGAAACAACCCAACATGACTGTAGGATTGCTTTGTTAGCGATGCGTTGACACAACGTGAACAGCCCAAGCGATTGTGCAGGATGTCGCGGCATCTGCGGGTGACTCGTCATGGCTTATGGCCCTTCAATGCCAGCTTGCGTTTGGGTGGGAATCATGCCCATTCGTGCAGACAACGATTGGTCTTTGTTGCCAAACAACACACTGTAATGCAGCGCATTGGTCATAACATTTTTGACGTAATCACGAGTTTCTAAAAAAGGAATGCTTTCGGTGTATTGATCTGAAGATAAGGGGGCATTCACTGGCTGCCAACGTTTGGCACGAGTAGGACCTGCGTTATAACCTGCTGTGGCTAATACAGGTTGAGCGCTTAATTGCTGTAAAATATGGCTTAAATAAAACGTCCCATAACGAATATTGGTGTCCATTTCGGTTAATCGTGATTGACTAAATGGTTCACCTAAGCGCCCTGCAATCCATTTTCCTGTTGTTGGCATAATTTGCATTAGCCCACCTGCACCAACACCTGAACGTGCATTATGCACAAAGCGGCTTTCTTGGCGCATCAGACCATAGGCCCATGCGGGGTCTAGCTGAACCTGTGCGCTGTAGGTCATCACTTGATCACGATAGGGTGTGGGATAACGAATCACGTCGTTAAACAAGCGTGTGGTGCGCTCTGTGGCATAAATGGCGCGGTCATGCCAGTCACTGCGGTCGGCTTGCTCGGCGGCGGCCAAAATCAGGCCATCATCTTGTTTTTGGCTGGCTTGCCGTACGGCCCAGTTCCACTCACGGGTGGCCCAATTGGCCGATACACCCTGCTCTCGCAACGCAAATGCACGTTGAAAATGTATATTCTGCCGCAACTTGGCACGGTCGGCGTCAGTCGGCTGATACAACGGATCCAATGTATTGGTCCGCAGGCCAATGCGGTCGCGTGACAACAAACCGTAATAGTCGCTGTCAACCGCAAGCGAGCGATAAAAGGCTTGCGCAATGGCTTTCGCTTTTGGGTCTGCCCGTTGCTCACTGGCACGCGCAAACCAATATTGCCAGTCACGCTTTTGCTGACTGCTAAAGCTCATGCTGTCTAATGCCCGTAAGACGCTTTCCCACTCCCCCATTCGTACGGCATGACGAGCATAGGCATCGGCTTCTTCGTCGCTCCACGGTAGCCCCACGCTTTGGTCAAACCATGCGACTGTACGGCCATCAAAACCGGTATTGACCACGGCCCGACCGGTTGTACTTAAGGCCAAGATCCGATAGCCATAACGACGCAAGGCGACCGGCAATTGAGCCGCAAGGCTGCTATGTGCTTGCGCAGCAGCATCGACAGAACGCTCGGCCAGCCGACCTAATGCGAACACATACAACGCTTGTGCTGATGGACTGTCATCAACAAACGTTTGAAGCTGTGCGTCTGGCGACGCAGCAACACTGGCCAACTGCTCTGCATTTAGCGATAACCCCATGGCGCTGGCCACCACCAGCGCCGCACCACGCTGGTTACTGCGCAATAACGCCCATAGCCGCTGTTGGCGGTCGGCAGTGGTAATCATGGGGCTAGACAGTAATTGCGTATTGACCCGCTGGCATAAATCGGGCAATTGGGCGGTCACCAACCACACTTGTTCACGCAGGCTTGACAATGCTAAGGGATCACCCCCTGCAAATTGTGCTTGCGCTATAGCACAGCTTTCACTGAGGTCTGGGTTGCTAATCAATCCGGCCACTTGCCGAACAGCGGCATCATCGCCGAGCTTTGCTCGAGCTTCTGCATAATCGGCAGTCAGTTTTTCGGCCAGTGCCGATTGTGCATAACGTTTGGCAAAAGCAACTATTTGCTCAACGGGTCGCTGTGCCAAATCAATATTTAACTGTAAATATTCGGGGTAATAGCCCAACACACTCCCCTGCATACTGGCGCTATACATCACCAAACTTGGTACATCTCGACGATCTGCCGCTTGCAATGCCGCCACAATATCGGCATCAGCAGCCTGACTTGGCATACTGCTCATACCCATAGTCACCAGACCCACCCACTGTCCCCATCGCATCCAGCGCTGACGGCGTGGGTGTGGCGTCATCATCACAATCAGAGCATGGGTCATAGGTCGAGGCGTTCCCAAACAAAAAAAGACACAGTATGGGCGGCAATTCTAGGCATTTAATTGATGTTACATCGTGACTGTATGTAATAAATGATCGTTTTTAGCGACTTTTTTGGATAAAAATGTTTATTTTTCAGTATTTTTGAGTGCCAATATTTTTTGGCACGAATCGTCAATCTACAGTCTTCGCATTCAGATTTGCCTGTGGTCTTGCTAGAATGCCATTGTTGCAATCCGATCTTGTGGATTCAGCCATTCCCACGCCCACACAGGAGCCACCATGACGGTCCAGACCTACGTCCCTTCTCAGTCGCCAGCCGACACGCTGCCCGCCTCGGAGACCGCCATGCCCATCGGACCGGTCAAACGCCTGTATATCGAGACCCAAGGCTGCCAAATGAACGAGTACGACTCGAATCGAATGGCCGACTTGCTGGGCGAATCGCATGGTTATGTGCTGACCCAAGATCCCGCTGAAGCCGATGTACTGTTGATGAATACCTGCTCGATCCGCGAAAAAGCCCAAGAAAAAGTTTTTAGCGAGCTAGGGCGCTGGCGCAAACTGAAAGAGCAAAACCCTAATGTGATCATTGGTGTCGGTGGCTGTGTTGCCTCACAAGAAGGCGCAGCATTACAAGAACGCGCTAAATATGTCGACATGGTATTTGGACCGCAAACCCTACACCGCTTGCCACAACTGCTGAACGAACATCAGGCCAACAAAAGCCGCTTTGCCAGCCAAAAAATTAGTCTGGTCGATATCTCGTTTCCTGATATCGAAAAATTCGACTTTTTGCCCGAGCCCAAAGTCGAAGGCTTTAAAGCCTTTGTATCCATTATGGAAGGCTGCTCTAAATACTGCTCGTTTTGTGTGGTGCCCTACACCCGTGGCGAAGAAGTCTCGCGACCCCTAGACGACGTCATCGCCGAAGTGGCCGGACTAGCCGCCAAGGGCGTGCGTGAAGTCACCCTACTCGGCCAAAACGTCAACGGCTATCGCGGTGACACCCACGACGGCAACCTTTGCACCTTTGCAGACCTGCTGCGCTTGGTGGCCAAAATCCCCAACATTGGCCGCATTCGCTACACCACCAGCCATCCGCTTGAGTTTTCAGATGACCTGATCGCGGCCTATGGTGAGCTGCCCCAATTGGTCTCGCATTTGCATTTGCCGGTTCAAAGTGGCTCAAATCCCGTGCTGGCGGCCATGAAGCGCAATCATAAAATCGACATCTACATCGACAAAATCAACCGTTTGCGGCAGGTTCGCCCCGACCTACACCTGTCGAGTGACTTTATTATTGGCTTCCCAACCGAAGGCGATGCCGAGTTTGAAGACACCTTACAGTTTGTCAAAGACCTCGATTTTGACCACTCATACAGCTTTATTTACTCCAAACGGCCGGGTACGCCCGCCGCCGAACTACCCGATGACACCCCCGAAGATGTCAAAAAAGAGCGTTTGGCGCGCTTAAAGGCGGTGATCAAAGACTCCTCGATTGCCAAAACCAACGCCATGCTGGGTCAAACCCTCAGCGTACTGGTCGAAAAACCATCAGACCGGTTTGAAGGCATGTTACTGGGTAGCGCAGACAATACGCGGCTGGTACAGTTTGAAGGTGACGCAGCCATGATCGGGCAGTTTGCCGACGTGCGCGTGACTCGCATCATCAGCATGAACTTGGTACAAGCCGAGCTGGTGACTACCGCGACCTACTAAGACCTAATCTGACTCGAGGATTATTCTTGACCGCATCCATCCGTCGTACTGTGGAGTTCTCTGGCGTCACGCTAGAGCGTCTTAAATCAATGTTGGGCGCGTACAACGCCCACCTCAAACTGATCGAACAGCGACTTGATGTGAAAATTGCCCAACGGGGTGATTTGTTTGTGGTAGAAGGCGACCTAGGCGCGGTCGAACGCGCCGAAAGCCTGCTCGAACGGCTGTATGATGAAACCGAACACACCCGTACCCTCACGCCTGAACATCTGCATTTGCTGATTCAAGGCAGCCAAACCGAGCGTGACTTAACGCCGGATGAAGATGGCCAACTGCCAGTGTATTTGCAAACCCGCAAAGGCAAAATTGCCCCACGCGGTGCCAACCAACGCCGCTATGTGCAACGCATTTTGGACAGTGACATCTCGTTTGGCATCGGCCCTGCCGGAACCGGCAAAACCTATCTGGCGGTGGCAGCGGCGGTCGATGCACTCGAGCGCAATGACATTCAGCGTATTTTATTGGTACGTCCAGCGGTTGAAGCCGGTGAAAAACTCGGCTTTTTACCCGGTGACCTGAGCCAAAAAATTGACCCGTACTTGCGCCCGCTGTACGACGCCCTGTTTGAAATGCTCGGTAATGAAAAAGTCGCCAAGCTGATTGAGCGACAAATTATTGAAGTCGCACCACTGGCCTATATGCGCGGTCGGACGCTGCATCACTCGTTTGTTATTTTGGACGAAGCGCAAAACACCACGCCTGAACAAATGAAAATGTTTTTGACCCGTTTAGGCTTTGGCTCTAAGGCGGTCATCACCGGTGACGTCACACAAGTTGACCTACCGCGTGGCCAGCAATCGGGCTTGGCACATGCCCTGCGCATTTTAGAAAACATTGAAGAAATTCATATCACACGGTTTCACTCGCGTGATGTGGTGCGGCATCAACTGGTGCAAAAAATTGTCGAAGCCTACGAAGAATGGGACGACAAACAGCAGCATGTGAGCGATGCTGCGCGCCGTGAACGCCACGCCCAGCAACAGGCTGTCATCCATGCGCATAATCTGGCCGCTGATGCACAACATGACGCCACAGCAACCGCCACCACGGACGAATCGGTATGAGTGGTGCGTACACAGCAGCGTTATCGTTAGACCTACAACCGGTTTACCGGATGCGTGCCGTGCCGGTTAGTGCCGCTCGCATTGAACGCTATGTGCGGGCGGCCTTGCACACCGTTGGGCTGCGTCATGCCACCGACATCACCATCCGCATGGTCGATGAACCCGAAAGCCAAGACCTCAACCGTGAGTATCGTGGCAAAGACAAACCCACCAATGTGCTGTCGTTTCCGGCAGATTTTCCGGCCG
>JBEANQ010000121.1:0-7616 GCA_041165345.1 Pseudomonadota bacterium | reverse complement strand
CCGATGCAGTATGCCCCATTTCAATAGGTGCTTGATCTGGTGTGCTAGTGAGTACCATGCTGGGAAAGCAAGCAATCAGTACGACCGTGATGAGCTGAATGACAATAAATGGTACTACACCACGGTATAAATCTCGGGTTTGCACCTCTGGCGGTGCAACACTTTTAAGATAAAACAACGAAAAACCAAAAGGTGGTGTCAAAAACGAGCTTTGTAAGTTCATGGCTAAAATAACGCCAAACCATACGGGTGATAAACCAAATTGATGAATGATTGGAACTAACAATGGCACGACAATAAAGACGATCTCAAAAAAATCTAAAAAACAGCCTAAAATAAAAATCAGTGTATTAACCACCAATAAAAAACCGAACGCACCACCAGGTAAATGCGCAAATAAATGTTCAACCCACAAATCACCGCCCAATGCCCGAAACACCAAACTAAACAGGCTAGAACCAATCAAAATAAACAATACAAAGCAGGTGAGTCGTGCGGTTTTCGACAGCGCGTCTTGCAAGCGTTGTCGGGTTAAGCAGCGCCGTACCAAGGCTAACAATAATGCGCCTACAGCGCCCATTGCACCGGCTTCGGTGGGCGTAGCTAAGCCAATAAAAATAGTGCCCAATACTAAAAAAATCAGCACTAATGGTGGAATGAGACCCATCAATAAACTGGGCCAATCAATGGGTGGCGGTGTTGTTTGCTTGGGGAGTAGTTGCGGCCTAACGTAAGCCACTGCTGCAATAAATGCAGCAAATAACCCAATTAAAATGAGGCTGGGTAGCATGGCTCCCACATACATATCACCAACAGGTGTACCGAGTGTGTCCGCCAAAACAATCAAAACCAGCGAAGGAGGCACAATCTGTGCGAGTGTACCAGAGGCCATAATGACCCCAGAGGACACCGCAGGTGAATACCCCTGCCTGAGCATAATAGGTAATGAAATCAGTCCCATTGCCATAACACTTGCGGCCACAACGCCTGTTGTAGCGGCCAACAATGCACCTACTACAATCACTGCAAACGCCAAACCCCCACGAACACGCGCCAATAATCGGCTGATGGATTCCAGCAGTTGCTCGGCCATGCCACTGCGCTCTAACACCAAACCCATGAAGGTAAAAAAAGGAATTGCCAACAGGGTGTCGTTGCGCATAATGCCAAATAAACGTTCAGGCACCGCTTGCACTAACACCACCGGAATCACATCTAACCACACCCCAATCAGGCCAAATATTAGTCCAACAGCGCCCAAAATAAAGGCAACTGGATAACCTGACAATAGCAGCAACAGCAGTGACAAAAACATGAATGGGGCAAGAAAGCCAGCATCAGTCATGGGGTTGCTCCAGTGATGTGGCAGGTGAGTAAGCAATCTGGATTTGACGGGCGAGATCGGCTAGTGTTTGCAAGATCAAGAGGGCAAAACCAATTGGAACAAACGCCCATACTGGCCAGCGAATGAGGCCACCTGCATCGGCTGAGCGTTCACCAGACCAATACATGTGTAGGGCTTGCTTAGCACCTAACCAACACAACAAGCTTGCCAGCGGTAGCAGAACACAAAAATGACCGATGATGTCGACCCATGCTCGTGTTTGAGGAGACCAATGTTTTGACAACACATCGACCCGCACATGTTCTTGATGTTGCAAAGTCCATCCGGCTGCCCATAAAAACATCAATGCGAATAAATACCATTGCAGCTCAATCAAAGCATTTGAGCCAATCCCCATGGCGCGGCCACAGGCCGTAAACGTGGCCAAGAGTGTGACCAACAACACGCTTAAACTGCTGAACCAGCCTGCATATTGATTGAGGCGATCAACAGCCGCTATAAATGTTTTGAAAGATGCGTGCATGTGGCGAAGCCCACCCCATAAAAAAACCATAAAGATGCGCGCGCACCTTAACATGTTTACATTCAAGCAGAAACCTTGCTGCACAACAGTGCGCTGAATGAGCGTTCGGGTGTGATCGCGCGGGTAGGGCGTTGCGTCAGGCGGCACAATAGCTCGTAACCAATGGTCTGTGCTGCGTGAGCAATTTGATCCACATGGGGGGATTGTCCCCACAAAATGACCGCTTGATGCAAGTGGGCCGCAGAGGACAGATCGGTCACATCCACCATCAGCATATCCATACTGACTCGCCCAACAATCGGCATCAGCTGATCATGAATAGACACACACGATTGATCAACGACGCGTGGATAGCCATCACCATATCCGATCGCCACAATAGCCAAATGGGTTGGACGCTGAGCCACCCAGCGTGAGCCATAACCGACCGCATCCCCCACGTTCAGGTGATGCAACGCAATAATATGAGATTGCAGGGTCATGACCGGCGTTAAGTCTAACGATGCGGCGGATCGATCAGCAAAGGGCGAGCTGCCATACAACATAATGCCGGGTCTGACCCAGTCAAAATGGTATTGTGGCCATTGCATTAAGGCCGCTGAATTGCAGGTTGATGCTTGAATAGGTTCAAGTTTTTGTTTGATGTGATGAAAAACGGCCAGTTGTTGTGCGTTAAGCGGATGGTCTGGTTCATCGGCGTTGGCAAAGTGCATGGTCAGGATTAACTGATAACCCGCCGCCCGCAACTGCTGCGCTGCGGCCAAAAGGGCATCGGGTGCGAGTCCCAAGCGGTTCATGCCTGCGTTTAATTTAAGCCAAACGGTTGCACCCGCTACCACATGCGACAGCGCCCAGTCGATTTGGCAGGCTTGATGAATCACACAAGATGCCCCCAGTGCTGCGGCTTCTTGCCATTCTTCTAGACTAAACACCCCTTCCATCAGCACAATCGGCAAGGCACTGTGCACCCGAACCTGTCGTGCTTCATGCAAAAATGCCACACCGAAGGCATCGGTGTCGGCAAGCGCATCTAGGGCAAAAGCTAAGCCATGGCCGTAGGCATCGGCTTTCACCATGCTCAAGATTTGGCTGTGTGGCGCGTAGTCCCGTACACGCGCAAGATTGTGGCGCAGTGCTTGAGTGTCGAGCAGGATGCGGGCGTCTCGCATCATCAACCGTCCTTATTCGTCGTCTTCTGGCCGATAATATTCTGGCGCTAAGTTGGTAAAGCGGGTGAAATGCCCTTGAAAGGCCAACCGTACCGTGCCAATCGGGCCGTTACGCTGTTTGCCAATGATAATCTCTGCTGTGCCTTGGTCTTTAGACTCTTTGTTATACACTTCGTCACGGTAGATAAACATGATCAAGTCGGCGTCTTGCTCAATAGCACCCGATTCGCGCAAGTCGCTCATCACGGGGCGCTTGTTGGGGCGATTTTCTAGGCTGCGGTTGAGCTGAGATAACGCGATGACAGGGCAGTTCATTTCTTTGGCGAGTGCTTTGAGGTTGCGAGAAATCTCAGAAATTTCGCCGACGCGATTATCACCCATACCCGGTACTTTCATCAATTGCAGATAGTCGACCATGATCGCGCCAATTTTACCATTATGGTTTTTGGCAATACGCCGTGCGCGTGCGCGTAGCTCGTTGGGGGGCAGTGCAGACGAGTCATCAATGTATAAATGCCGACTTTGTAGTTGGCTCATGGTACTGGTTAAGCGAACCCAGTCGCCTTCTTCCAGCTTGCCCGAGCGTAGGCGGCTTTGGTCAATCGCACCAAACGAGGACAGCAAACGGGTGGCAATGGAGTCGGCGGGCATTTCCATTGAAAACACCAACGCGGGTTGATCGGAGTTAAATAAAACACTTTCAATCAAGTTCATGGCAAAGGTGGTTTTGCCCATTGAGGGACGCGCCGCCACAATAATCAGATCACCTGCTTGCATGCCAAATGTTTTGCTGTCGAGTTCAACAAATCCGGTTGATAGCCCTGTAATGGGGCTGTCTGATTTTTGCAGTTCTTCGACTTTATGAATGACACTTTTAAGCACACTGCTCAAGACTAAAGGGCCACTTTCGCTGGCACGATTATTGTGCTGCTCACTGATGGCAAAAATTCGACTTTCAGATTCGTCCAAAATATCACTGACGCTACGGCCTTTGGGGTCAAAGGCTGTTTGCAGCATTTCGTTGCCAACCTTAATAAGCTCACGCAGAACCGCCAGTTCACGGACTTTTTCGGCGTAGGCGCTCAGGTTGTACAAACTTGCAGGGCTTTCGGCCAAAATTTTGGTGAGGTAGGCTTCACCACCAATCTGTTCGAGTTGATGCTGACCTGCCAGCCAGTCACTGACCATGACGGCGTCATAGGGCATGTTGGCGTGTGCCAAATGGCCAATGGCTTTATAAATCATGCGGTGGCGTTGGGCATAAAAGTCGCCCTCATTCACCAGTTCGCTGGCTTGCTCCCACGACTCGGCAATCGACATCAGTGCTGCCAATACGGCCTGCTCCATGCTTAAGCTATGGGGCGGGGTTCGCATGGTGCGCGTGGTGTCGTCATCGGTGGGTCGTTCTGTGCCAGTGGTGGAGGCGTTGGCACGATCACGCATGCTGATAAACTCGGGCATGGTCGATGAGTCCTGTGGGCAAGTAAAAAAGCGAAGTCGTCATCAGATGCAACACAAATACGATCCGGTGGTCTGGCACGCAGAACCGGCAAAAAATAGAGGCCATCATCAGAAAAAAAAGGGTACGCCGGAGGCATACCCTTTGCAACCTCTGTCGATCTGATCTTGTGAATCAGATCGACAGATGGCTGTTTACCGCGTCATCGTTTGACTTGAGGTCAATGATTATTCGGCAACGATGGTGACCAATACTTCGGCCATCACATCGTGATGCAGTTGAACAGCGATGTTGTACTCGCCAACGTTGCGCAGTGCGCCGTTTGGCAAGCGAACTTCGCTCTTGTCGACGTCCAGACCAGCAGCGGTCAGGGCTTCGGCGATGTCACGAGTACCGACTGAACCGAACAGTTTGCCTTCATCGCCAGATTTGGCAGTGATGACCACGTTCACTTCGCCCAGTTGCTCGGCGCGTTGTTGTGCAGAGGCCAGAATTTCGGCTTCTTGACGCTCAAGCTCAGCACGACGCGCTTCAAAAGAGGCGGTGTTGGCTTCAGTAGCAGAAACAGCTTTGCCCTGAGGGATCAGGAAGTTACGGCCATAGCCAGGCTTAACCGAAACTTTGTCACCCAGTGCGCCTAGGTTTTTAATACGTTGCAGCAGAATAACGTCCACAGCTCACCTCACTGATGATTGTCGGTATACGGCATCAGGGCCAGATAGCGTGCTTGCTTGATGGCAAGAGCCAGCTGACGCTGGTAGCGCGCTTTGGTGCCGGTGATGCGGCTAGGGACGATCTTGCCGTTCTCAGTCACATACTGCTTGAGCGTCTCGATGTCTTTGTAGTCGATGTAGGTAACGTTCTCGGCGGTGAAGCGGCAGAACTTACGACGACGGTAGAAACGTGCCATATTCAGTGCTCCTTAAGCGTTAACGTCATGCGACATCATAGAGTCATCGGAACGCGAAGCCTTACGAGCACGCTTTTCTTCTGCACTCTTGGCCAGCAGTGATTCTTCGGTGATGGCAGCATCACGGCGAATGATCAGGCTACGAATGATGGCATCGTTGTAGCGGAACAGTTCTTCGAGTTCGTCGAGGGTCTGTTGGCCACATTCAACGTTCATCAGAATGTAGTGAGCTTTGTGAATCTTGTTAATTGGGTATGCCAATTGACGACGACCCCAATCTTCGAGGCGATGGATTTGACCACCCGCATCTTTGATCTGGGTCAGATAACGCTCGACCATACCAACAACTTGGTCGCTCTGATCAGGATGGACCAGCAACACGATTTCGTAATGACGCATGACAGCTCCTTACGGTTTAGACAGCCCCCAGCACTAGGCCAAAGGCAAGGAGTAAGCGTGACCAATGATCACGTCGCATATTGCGAAGGCGAATTCTAACCAACTTATGGGGTAATGGCAAACAAAGACGCAGCCATTTGGGCTGCGTCTGGGGTGTTCGGTTGGGTTTGGCTAAAAGTCAGTTTCGCTACTGTCGGTGTCGCCATCGTCGTCGGGCATACGACTGACCAAGACTTTGTCAATGCGTTTGCCGTCCATGTCGACAATTTCAAAGCGCCAGCCTTCCCATTTGACCACGTCTGTGGTTTGTGGAATTCGGCCGAGTTGCAGCATCAACAGACCTGAAAGCGTGTTGTAAGTGCCGCGTTCTTGCTCGGGTAGGACTTTGAGTCCTAGGCGGTCTTTGAGGTCATCATTGGGGATGAGGCCGTCAAATAGCCATGAGCCATCTTCTCGTTGAATCGCCCAAGCGTCGCGCTCATCAGAGGATGAGAATTCGCCTGTAATGGCTTCAAGTAGATCTTGAACGGTGACAATGCCTTGAATGTCACCGTATTCGTCTACCACTAGCGCCATTTCGGTGCGGGATGAGCGCAGGGCATTGAGCAGTTCCATGCCATTGAGTGATTCTGGCACGTAAAGTGGCGGTTCCATGATTTTTTCAAGATCAATGGGTTGGCCAGTCAGTGCTTGGGTCAGGACGGTTTTGGCCATGACCAGTCCCATGACGTCATTGATGCTGTCGCCACAGACCGGAAAGCGTGAGTATTGGCTGGTGGCAATTTTTTCAAGGATGGTGTCAGGGCTGTCATTGACCGACAGCCATGTCACGTCTAGGCGCGGTACCATCAGGCTGACAATTTTGCGGTCATCGAGCCGAAATACGTTGCGCACCATTTGGTGTTCTTGTTCGTCAATCAGGCCGCTCTCTGAACCTTCAACCAATAAGGCATGAATTTCCTCTTGCGTGACTGATGGGCCACGCGTGTTGCGTACACCCATTAAGCGCAAGATAAAACGAGTGGATGCTGATAAAAAAATCACCAGTGGTCGCGCAATCAAGCTCAATAAAGCTAAGGGTCTGGCAACAATACGTGCCACACCTTCAGGATTGAGTTGTCCTAATCGTTTAGGTGCAAGTTCACCCACGACAATCGAAATATAGGTGACCAACACAACCACCAAAATGGTGGAGACAATACTTGCTGTGGCAACGTCTATCCCATAGGTGGTGAGATAAACGGCCAGTGGTTTAGCCAAGGCTGCTTCACCAAAAATACCGCTCAAAATAGAAATACTGGTAATGCCAATTTGAACTGTCGACAAAAAGCTGGAGGGATCTTCAGCAAGTTTAGCGGCGGCAATAGCACCGCGATCGCCATTATCAATATGCATTTGCAGGCGTGCTTTGCGCGAGCTGACCAAGGCCATTTCGGACATGGCAAACAGACCATTAAGCACAATCAAGCCAAGCAGAATCAGAATCATCTTTGCGTGCGTCTAGGATTGTTAAAGGGGATCATGCCACAAACGTGCCAGTGTTTCATGACACGTGTCGTTGTTGACTTATTGCGGTAATTGATCCGGCCGTGCTTCAACCACTCGGGTTTTGGCCAAACGATCATGTAGGCTGATGCGTTGATCAGAGGTCAACATCATGATGAGGTCAATCAATAAAACAAACATACCCATGACAGGTAGGTTATATAAAAGCCCAATAGCAAATGACCGGATGACAAAGGTGTTCATGGCGTTAGGACGTAGGCCACTTGTGTGATCCACAATGCGTGTACCGACAATCAGTTTGCCAA
>JBEANQ010000120.1:0-7618 GCA_041165345.1 Pseudomonadota bacterium | reverse complement strand
TTCAACTGCATTGCCCAAACTGCCCCGCGACGCACAACAAGACCACAGCAGCCACATGGCCACGCAACGCTGCCAATTGGTCAGCCAACACACCGGTGCAGACCTCACCCACACCAGCCGCTACAGCATAGACCCTGCCACACTGGCCGGTAATATCGAAAATTTTAGTGGCTGCATTCAAGTTCCAATGGGCTTTGCCGGTCCGTTACGGGTCAATGGCGAACACGCGATGGGTGAGTTTTATGTGCCCATGGCCACCACGGAAGGGACGCTGGTCGCCAGTTACTCACGCGGGATGCGCCTGACCCGTGAGGCCGGTGGCATTACCACCACCGTGATTGACGACGCCATGCAGCGTGCGCCCATTTTTGTGTTTGAAGATGCCCGCGCCGCCCGTGACTTTGGTCAATGGGTGACGGCCCATTTTGAGCAGATCAAAGCCGCGGCCGAAGCCACCACACGCGCAGGCAAACTGCGCGACATTGAGCAATACAGCGCCGGAAAAATGCGCTGGCTACGGTTTAACATGACCACCGGTGATGCTGCCGGTCAAAATATGGTGTCTAAAGCCACCCATCACGCGTGCCAATGGATTTTGGCACAGCAACCGCCGCATCTTGAACACTTTAGCCTTGCGGCCAACTTTGACACCGACAAAAAACACTCGTTTGTCAACAATCTACATAGCCGTGGCAAGCGCGTTGTGGCCGAAATCACCCTGCCCGCCGCATTGGTTGAACAGGTCATGCACACCACCAGCAAAGCGTTGTTTCAACAGCGCCAACTGTCCAACCTTGGCGCTTTTATGGCCGGTAGTGCGTGCAATGGCGCACACTTTGCCAATGGCGTGGCAGCGGTATTTTTGGCCTGTGGGCAAGATGTGGCCAACGTGGCCGAGTCCAGCGCGGGGTTTGTGTATAGCGAACTCAAAGACAACGGCGATTATTATTTTTCGGTGACCATTCCGTCGTTGATTGTAGCGACCTATGGTGGCGGAACGGGGTTAGCCACGCAACGCGAATGCCTTGAGTCGATGGACTGCTACGGCAACGACCGCGCCTATAAGCTGGCCGAAATTATTGCCGCCACGGTGCTGTGTGGTGAGCTGTCGCTGGCCTCTGCGATTGTGTCGGATCAATGGGTGTCGAGCCACGATGCCCATGGGCGTAATCGGCCGTAATCAGCCCAGTACACCCGCGTATCACGATGCGGCACTCAACACGGCGCATCGTTATACTTAGGTTTTCATCTTGTGATACACGAGCGCTCTATGTCTACATTTCAACTCGACAACCACCCGTACGTTGCCCTGTGCGACCTACTGAAAATTGAAGGCTGGTGCGACAGTGGTGGCGCAGCTAAACAAGCCATTGATGACGGCCTTGTCACGGTCAACGGCAAGGTCGAGTTACGCCGACGCTGCAAAATCACCGCAAGCCAAGTGGTGTGCTTTGCGGGGCAAACCATCACCATCTTGGCCTAAACCAATCTGCTTAAGGTGGGCTAACGGGCGGCTTGGCGGCATCAAAAAACAAGCGGCTTTCGGCCATACACGCTTGGCTCACCAGCAACCAGTGATAGACAAAATCATGATACTGCTGTTCGGTCTTAATACCGGTCAACCGATATAACAGTGCGTCGTGCGCCGACACCCACAGCTTGGCCGCTAAAGGTCCTGCTTGCGGGTCAATATCAACCACCTTGACGCTCGGTACAGCCGACCATTTTTGTGCCAGCGGTGCGGTGGCATAGGGATATAACACCAAAGGATCACGCGATCCGCCACACAGCAACGTGGGGGTTTTGGGCGTCCAATCCATTTGGACAAAGTCATTGCGTTTGATGTCGGCCAAAAATGGGCCAACTAAGGCCGGATTACGCTCGGGTTGTGCCAAGGCTTCAGCAAAACCATCCACATACAACGCACTGTTGTTGGCGGCAGGGTCGGCGGCACCATGCCATGGCACACGCTTGAGCGCCAACATACTGGTCATGCCATAACGGCTGGGCAGTAAGGATTCAATCCGGTTGGCATACGGGGGCTTAAACAGATCACTGGGCTGATGGTAGACATCGCCATAGACCTTTTGATAGGCCGTCATGGCATATGCCAGCGCCAAATGCCCCAACTGTCCAGCCGTCTTGGGGTCAATCATATGTTGCACATACGGCGTCAATGCAGCAGGGGCAGCACTAGACCCTGCCGCGACCAAACGAAACTCACTAGACAACATACTGTCGGTTTCAATGGCCTGTTGAGTCGCCAATGCCGCATGGCCGCCTTCAGAATGCCCAAACAACATGACATCGCCCGACAGTCCGCCCGACGGTGTGCCGACCGTGCGCATGGCCTGCCGTGCCGCCCGCAAGGCATCAATCATGGTGGTGGCTTCAGACTCAGCATGAACATACGGATGAAACGGATAATCTGACTGCCCAAAACCCAGATAATCCATTGCCACCACCACATCCCCTTGTGCCGCATAAAACGCCGCCAATTGCTGGGTGGTGCTGTCTTTGGCACGCGCTAAGGTACGGCTTCGTTTGGTTTCAGTGCCTCGGGCATAGCCAATCAAGGCATGGGGTCGCTGACACACCGCAGCGCTGCCCTCGGGAATTAATAACGCAGCTGACGCATTGGTCGGCTCACCATTCACCCCTTGGGTCATATAATTGAGTGACTGCACACGCACTTGGCATTGCGCAGGATGTCCCAGCAATTTGGCATAGGGAATTTTTTCTGCCCCAAACGTATCCACCTGCGCCATCGAAAACACCGTCACAGTCTCGGCGGGTTGCATCAATTGACCCATCATTTGGCTGGGCACCGCTGGCGTCTGCACCACCGTCTGACAGCCCATTAGGGCCAAGCCACTGCCCACACACCACATCATTTTTAAATAAAACCCAGACATAGCCAATCCATGATTGTTGTTGATGACCGAGCGCCATCATTCCAGCCTATGCACGGTTGTTCAAGTCATCAGTCAGGGCTTTATGTGGTGCAAGTACCGCCAAACCCCCAACCAATCGACACTTTTTGTCTGTTATCTGGCCTGACTGTTTTGTGAAGCCCATCGATTTTCATCTAGAATCAACCCTTCCTCTTTGCTGATAGTAGCCGCGCATGTCTGCCACGCTTGATCTCACCCTCGACCTCATTCGTCGTCCATCGGTCACCCCTATCGATGCAGACTGCCAAACCGTCATGGCCGAACGCCTCGCAGCGATTGGTTTTGTGATTGAAAAAATGCGCTTTGGCGACGTGGACAATCTCTGGGCAAGACGCGGCAGCACCGCGCCCGTGCTGTGTTTTGCGGGACATACCGATGTTGTGCCAACCGGTGAGCTGACCCGCTGGCACTCCGACCCCTTTTTGCCCGAAATCCGTGACGGCAAACTGTATGGCCGTGGCACCGCCGACATGAAATCGGCACTTGCCGCGATGGTAGTGGCCTGTGAACGCTTTGTGGCCGAACACCCGCAGCATCAAGGTTCAATCGCCTTTTTGATCACCAGTGACGAAGAAGGCCCATCTATTAATGGCACGGTCAAAGTGATTGAAACATTAGAAGCGCGCCAAGAAAAAATCACATGGTGCTTGGTTGGCGAACCATCCAGCACCACCCAACTGGGCGATGTCATTAAAAATGGCCGTCGTGGCTCGCTTAATGGCATCTTGACCGTCAAAGGCAAACAAGGTCATGTTGCTTATCCGCATCTGGCCGACAACCCGATTCATCGGGCAGCACCTGCATTAAGCGCCTTAACTGCCGAAGTCTGGGATCAAGGCAACGCGTTTTTTCCGGCCACCAGCTTTCAAATTTCTAATATCAGTGCAGGTACAGGCGCAAATAATGTGATTCCAGCCGACTTGACCGCCGTATTTAATTTTCGTTTTTCGACCGAAGTGACGGCAGAGCAACTCAAAGCACGCACCCATGCCCTGCTCGACCAGCATGGACTGTCGTACGATTTGGCATGGTCATTGTCGGGACAGCCATTTTTAACCGCTGAAGGCGAACTGGTCGCCGCCGCACAGCAAGCGATTCGCGATGTGGTGGGCATTGAAACCGAACTATCGACCAGTGGCGGCACATCAGATGGCCGCTTTATTGCACCGACGGGCGCGCAAGTGCTGGAATTGGGGGTGTTAAATGCCACCATTCACCAAATTGACGAACACGTCAACGTGGCCGAACTCGACCCATTAACCGACATTTATCAATCCATTATCACCCGCTTACTGGCCTAAAACCCTAGTCTCTGGCACGAGAGGGTCATGGTCGCGGTTTGCGGCCATGATCAACCTTGTACTGACCTGCGGCATGGCTGCTGCGGGTGGCGGTTTGTTGTTTGGCCACATGCTTGGTCTTACGCCCAGTCACACGCGCACGCCATAACCGAAACGACGACGCCTTGAGCGATTGCCGCATCAAGCAAATCACCGCCCCTTCAGATAAGCCATATAGGTGTTCAATGGCATCAAACGAGGTACGGTCTTCCCATGCCATTTCAATCACCCGTGATTGATCGGCTTCACTCAACAGCATGACAAGACCCTCAAATGAACAGCAGCGTTACAACATGCGATTGATGGTGCGGTCTTTTTTGACCACTTGATGATACAGCGCAGCCAACACATGGGCAGCGGTTAATGCCAAAATCAGTGGCCATAGAATATCTGTATGCATGTCATGAAAAAAATGACTCAAGTGACGATCTGGCACCACAAACAAGGGTATCTCAAATAAACCAAAAATATTGGTCGTATAGCCTTTGTACTGGGTCATCAACAACCCAACCAACGGCATCAATATTAAGGTGACATACAAAAAGCTATGCACTAAACCGGCTGACCATTGTTGCCAACGGGGTCCTGCCACAGGTGCAGGAGTATGCTGCTTTTGAAGCAAACGATTGACAAAGCGTGCCATCACCCAAAATAAAAAACTCACACCTAATGCTTTGTGCAAACTGATATAGAGATCATCTGCATCGTCAGTATTATCGTGCACAACAATCATCGCCCAAACCGCCAACAACAACACACCGCTCGTCCAGTGAAAGAATCGAACCGATAATGCCCACCGGCTAGAGCGTGTCTCAGGCGTCGTCATCTTTATCTTCCTTAGAACCACCATAATGGCGCCACACTAAATGAAGCAAACAACCGCTTCTATGCTGATTTTGTACGACTATCAGACATGTTTGGCCTCTTATACGGAGGCAACACTCGTTAAGGTAGCGGCCAACACATCTAATGCTGGCACTTGATAATCAATGCCTTCTAGCTTGACCATTTGAAAACAATAAGGTGCACGAACACCACTCTCTACATCATGTAGACCAGAAATCCGAATTCGCTGACTGGCCGGAGGTTGGCTGGTGAGAATCGCAACCCGTTGCTGATCCGTTTCTCCCTCTAAAATAACGGCTACCACTGTTTGAGTAGCCACACCGGATGCCCCCAACAATGAAAAGACAGCCAATGATTGCTCATTCCAATGTAAAACTTGGGTGTTTGCAGGTGCAGGTACCACGTCTAGCACTAAGTTTTGCGGCACAATCCATGCGGGTTGATCTTTGGCATCAATCACATGAATATCAATCAAGCCTGTGGTCGTGGTCAGCAAACTAATGGTCTGATTGACATCAGTACCCAATGCAACGGTTTGACTAGTGGACATGATGTTGTCTAACTCCTTGAGCAATCAGGTCTTGCATCTCTTTTCGCAATTGTTGTGCCAACGCTTCTGGTGTTCCACTAAACGCCACCATACCTGTTGCACGCATACTATCTGGCTGGCTGGCACAGTCACTGCTCGCAGCGGTTTGCGCCCAAATCAATCCACCTTGCTGACACACCTGATGCGCCACATTACTGCCATCATCGCCCATGCCACTAAACACAATCACACGTAAACGATCTGCAAAGACATCACTGACACGACGCATCATTTCGCTAATCGAGGGCTGATACTGTGCAGGCCAGCGTTCATTTTTGGGCGTTAAAACACCATGCTCATCAATCGTGACTTGGCGTGTTGCCGGTACGATTAATATTTCACCCAAGCTTAGCGGCATGGGGTCGTCATGCATGAGTGTGCAACGCCAATTGTTGTGGCGCACTAAAATTCTGGGCAAAATTTCTTGCATATGCGGATCAATATGCTGAACCAGAATAAATGCAACGGGAATATCCGTAGGCAATGCATCCAAAAATGCTTTGACTGCGGACGGCCCACCCATAGATGCCGCCAAAATACACACCTGCAACCATGCAGGAGTAACGGTTTCTTCTATGTCGTCGTCAGCATCTCCCACCACATGGGTCAATAAGGGTGGTGGCTTACCCAACAATTTGACCAACTTGCGCGACAAAATACGCATCCAGCGACCATAGGCTTGACGATCACCAGGTTGTGGAGCGGGGTCAATCCCCAACATCACAGGGGCATCAAACCCTATACGCTCCATAACCTCCTCTTCATTAGAGACGTCTATCAGCCATAGATCTGGTCCCGCCAATAAATGATGATTTTGCAATCGATCGGGCGGAATATTTTCGACGATTTCATATCCACAGGCATTGATAATTTCGGCCAATGCAATGCGCTGAAGTGGACGTTCAGCGATGACAAAGAGCCGAGGGATATCACCAGCGTGAGGCATAGAGAGCACTTGGGTCATACGCCATTAACCATTTGTGAACGCGACCAAAAGCTCATTGATATTCTCTAACAACTCTTGCTCTTGGAACGGTTTGCCCATATAGCAGTTGACACCGATTTGGAACGCACGCTCACGATGTTTTTCGCCAGTTCGGGAGGTAATCATGATAATTGGCAAGTCGCTCAAACGTGGGTTATGACGAACCAAATTGGCAACCTCAAACCCGTCCATACGAGGCATTTCGATATCTAGCAGCATAATATCGGGTGTGAGATCTTCCAAAATTTGGATCGCATCGACACCATCTTTTGCCGTGACCACCAAGAAACCCTGACGTTCTAACAAACGACTGGTGACCTTGCGCACGGTCACCGAGTCGTCCACCACCATGACGGTTTTTTGCACCGAGTTGGCAGTGTTGGATTCGGTGGTATTGTTGCGATGACCAATTTTTTGCGCACCCACCTGACGAGCCAGCGCACCCACGTCTAAAATAATGACGACCGAGCCATCGCCCAAAATGGTTGCACCAGACAAACCACTGACCAACGCCAGTTGTTGCCCCACAGGCTTAATGACAATTTCAGATCGCGAACCAACCAATTGATCAACATGCAACGCCAAATATTGCTCGCCTTGACGAACCAGTAACAAGGGCAATGATAAGACTTGATCCTGTAGGTTGGGTACACGCATACCCTGTACCAATTCGCCCAAATAACGCAGGCGATAGGTTTGGCCGTTGTAAATATAACGCTCGTCATTGGCTTTATAAATTTTTTGTAGTTCGTCTGGGCTGACCCGCACAATTCGCTCAATTTGCGACAATGGGACGGCAAAATTACGATCACCCGCACGAACCATCAGGGCATCTGCGACAGCAACTGTTAGAGGTAAACGTAGGGTAAAGCACGAACCTTCGCCACGCACTGAGCTGACCATG
>JBEANQ010000119.1:0-7647 GCA_041165345.1 Pseudomonadota bacterium | reverse complement strand
CAGCATGGGCTTTATCCACGTTGACGCAGCCGTGTATTGGGGTGCGCAGACCCAACGCAGCTTGCAAAATTTTAAGATTGGCGGCGAGCGTTTGCCTGTGCCGCTCATTCATGCCATGGCGTTGGTCAAAAAAGCCGCTGCGCAAACCAATGCCGCGCTAGGCGACATTAGCCCCGAGCAGCACGATTGGATTGTGCAAGCCGCTGACGAAGTGCTGGATGGGCAATGGGACGATCAGTTTCCGTTAGTGGTGTGGCAAACCGGCTCGGGTACGCAAAGCAACATGAACATGAATGAGGTGATCGCCAATCGCGCCAATGAGTTGGCGGGTCATCCACGGGGCAGTTATGCGCTGATTCATCCCAATGATCATGTCAACCGCAGCCAATCGACCAATGATGTGTTTCCAACAGCGATTCATTTGGCAGCGGTCAGTCAAATTCATGAATTGCTGATTCCGGCGGTGGTCAACCTGCGTGATGCGTTGCAAAGTAAAGCAGAAGCATTTGCATCAATCATCAAGATTGGCCGCACGCATTTGCAAGATGCTACACCATTGACCTTGGGGCAGGAGTTTAGCGGTTATGTCAGTCAGTTGGATCACGGTGTGCATCGCATTCATCAAGCCTTACAGGGCCTGTACGAGTTGCCATTGGGTGGAACAGCGGTCGGAACAGGACTCAATACCCATCCTGATTATGCCGTAGCGGTGGCCGAGCGTTTGGCTGAACTCACCGATTATCCTTTTGTGACCGCGCCCAATAAATTTGAAGCCTTGGCGGCGCGTGATGCGGCGGTCTTTGCCGCCGGTGCGCTGAAAACCTTGGTGGTGAGCCTCAATAAAATTGCCAATGATCTGCGTTGGTTGGCCAGTGGGCCGCGTTGTGGCTTGGGTGAAATTAACTTGCCTGAAAACGAAGCGGGTTCGTCGATTATGCCCGCCAAAGTCAACCCCACCCAATGTGAAGCGATGACGATGGTGGTGGCGCAGGTGTTGGGCAATGAGTTTACCATTAGCATGGCGGGGGCGTCGGGTAATTTTGAGCTCAACGTATATATGCCGGTGATCGCGCTGAATTTGCTGCAAATGATTCGTTTGTTGGGTGATGCTTGTAATAGCCTAAGCGATCATTGCGTGATTGGCATTACGGCCAACGTTGATCAGATTGAGCAATACGTGAATGATTCGTTGATGTTGGTGACGGCGCTTAACCCGCATATTGGCTATGAAAATGCCGCCAAAGTGGCTAAGCACGCGCACCACACCGGCCAAACTTTGAAAGCATCGGCGGTTGAGTTGGGCGTGCTGACGGCGGCAGAGTTTGATGCGTGGGTACGCCCACAAGACATGATTGGGCCAAAGGCGAAAACGTAGGCGGGTGGGTTATTTTGGGGTGGGGCGGGTGTTGACTAAAATGCCGACCTCACTCACAAAATAGGTGTGATAATCTTCTATCTCAATATTATATGCTGTTGTAGTGTAATACTCTGTATCTGAGCCATCTAAATAATCTTCTTTTAGAGTTTTAAATAGGGACTCATTTTCAGCAACATCTTCATGTGTATATCCACACTCCATACAATAAGCATCAAAGCCTGTTCGTAGATAGCCACTTTCAGTGAGGGATTTATACAATACATGCTCTGGTTGACTAGAGAGTTTTAAAGATGGTTGAGCAGCCGAAGGTGACTCTAATTCACCTACATTATTCCAACTCATTACCCTGCCAGAAATCGGCTCATAAATTACAGGAATTTCGATATCAATATCAATAACAACTGGATTTTTTCCTGAAAAATCAATTAAAGATATAAATAAATTAGAATCAACTTTACGTTTAGAGTCACGGAGTGCAGCAACATCTTTAGCATAGGTTTTTAGTAAGGGTGTATCATACATATAATTCTCAGACTCAGTAAATTTAAAACCGTAACAACTAGACATAGTAAGCCTTGTACCTAACTTTTCAGGAAATAAATCAATTGCTGCCAACCACCTTAACTCATCAGTCCAGAATGGGTGATTTTCTGTGCAATATACATAATAAGGGTCTGAGCAATATCTAGAGCTTGAGTTCTCGAAAAATTTTGCAGAACTCAAAATTTGCTTCTGAGTCAGTTGAGCGAATTCATTTTTATAGATTTCATCCATCAGATTCGGCACAGTAACTCCAACACGCATAATCCGATGTTTCTCAGGTGACTTAAAAGTCTTCAGCACCCGCTTATACGCCACATCGCCAGACTCATGCTTCGACAACACCAAATTACCCACGTTAATCTGCTCAATTGGCACTAAGCCTTGATCGGTATGAACCAGTGTTCCTGCGACAAATCCGGTGTGATTGGGCATATTAAGTCCTTGTACGTCCTCTTTATTCGATCAACAGCTTACGCTATGGCATGTCGTCTCTAGCGCCCATGCTGATCAAATTTTCTGCCGCTGTCAAACAGTCCACGCTGTTGCATCACACATAGATTGTCTACACTGCCATCCTGTGTTTGCACCATTGTTGTGCAATATTTGCTTGGGTGGTGTCGTCAGTTGAGTGGTTTGAGTGGCTTTATCTTTGCGTCGTGATCTGTCGTTATCGGCAGTGGTTGCCGGTTTTGTGGCCGTACTGGTGGGCTTTAGCAGCTCGGCGGTATTTGTGTTTGAGGCGGCGCGAGTGCTAGGGGCAAATGCGGCGCAGTCGGCGTCGTGGCTGTGGGCCTTGGGCGTTGGCATGGCACTGACCAGCATTGTACTGTCGCTGCGTTACCGTATGCCCATTATTACCGCATGGTCAACACCAGCCGCCGCATTGCTCATTAGCAGCAGTAGCGGTGTGCGTCTGGCCGAGGCAGTCGGCGCGTTTGTGCTGTCGGGGCTGTTGGTATGTGTGGCGGGGTTTTCTGGCGGCTTTGAGCGCGCCATGCGGCGTGTGCCCATGTCGCTGGCATCGGCCATGCTGGCGGGGATTTTGTTGCGCTTTGGCATGGATGTGTTTGTGTCGATGCAGCAGCAGTTTGGCTTGGTGTTTGGCATGTTTATGGCCTATGTGCTGATGCGTCGGCTGGCTCCGCGTTATGCCGTGCCAGTGGCCTTGCTGGTGGGGTTAGTGTGGGCGGGGCTACAAGGTCAATTGCATCTGGCTGCCATTCATTGGCAATTGACCATGCCGGTTTGGGTCACGCCGCAGTTTTCGCCAGCGGTGCTGGTGGGGGTGGCATTGCCCATGTTTGTGGTGACGATGGCCTCACAAAATATGGCTGGTGTGGTGGCCATGCAGGCGTCGGGGTATCGTCCGCCAATCTCTGCGGTGATTGGTTGGACGGGCGTCGCCACCACGCTGTTTGCACCGTTTGGCGCGTTTTCAATTAATTTGGCGGCCATTACCGCCGCCATTTGTATGGGGCCAGAGGCACACGAAGACCCACGGCGGCGCTATGTGTCGGCCATTGCTGCGGGGTTGTTTTATTTGCTGCTGGGCATCTTTAGTGCGACGGTCACGGCGGTGTTTTGGGCTTTGCCACACGCCTTGGTGTTGGCGCTGGCAGGGCTGGCGTTGTTTGGCACCATTGGCAACGGCTTGGCCGCTGCGTTAGAGCGTAGTGATGAACGTGAAGCAGCGTTGATCACGTTTTTGGTGACGGCATCTAACATGAGCTTGTTTGGCGTCGGTTCGGCGTTTTGGGGCTTGGTGGCGGGTGGTTTGGTCTTTGCGGTGGGGCGAGTCAAGAGTTGATAGGCGCACCCGACAACGACCACGCATTAAACGGATGTGTGGCTAAGTTTGAGTTGTAATAGCGCGCATCTGTGGTGACTTCTGCACCAATCCATTCTGGCAATTCAACGGCTTGATCTTCTGTGGTCAGCTCTACTTCGGCCACCACCAAACCTTGGTTGTCGCCAAAAAATTCGTCCACTTCCCACACCAGACCCGCGTAGTCAATTTTGCGGCGGGTTTTTTCAATCAAGGGGCCATCGCACAGCAACAACAAGGCTTCGGCATCGGTCAGTGGAATGGCGTATTCAAACTCGAGACGGGTGGCGCCTTGGGTTTGGCCTTTAATGGTCAGCATGGCGGCATCACCAGCAATACGCACGCGGACGGTGCGGGTTTTATCGCGGTTTAAATAGCCTTGCCGGTAGGTGACGGCTGTTGCGCTGCGCCATGCGTCGCCTGTGACCAAAAATTTACGTTCTATTTCGATAGCCATATCACCCGACCCAACCAGAAGAGAAGCCGCATAGCGTAGCGATTGTGGCACACCCAAACAATGCTCATCACCTTAGGGCGTGCTTGCGGGCGTTTGCAAATAATGTTGAAACACAGTGCTGGTTTTTGACAAAAACTGATCAACTGCTGCGGTATAAGGCGAGTCTAGCCCCAATAGTTCGTTGGCTTCGGCATGGCTAACAGGCAGCGTGAGCCGCTGCGCCAAGACTTTGTAGGTGATGGCTTGATCAACCAATTGTTGGTTTTGGTTGCAGGAGTCATCGTGTCGTGTGGTGCAAATGGTGAATAGGGGCAGTGTTTGGCGGGTCATTTGCTGAACTGGTGACATGGCCAGCCATTGGCTCGGGTCTGTGCCAAAGGCAGCATCAAAAAATCGTGCATGACGGCGTTGCATGATTTGAGGAATATTCATGGCGGCACTGTCAATCAATACAGCCGCTTGGCATGGGGTGGGCGTGTGTGCCTGTCGTATGGTGGGTGATACCGACAACAGCGCCGCCAGATGCGCCCCTGAAGAATGCCCCATCAGCACGCATTGGCTGGGATCAAGGCCATAAGATGCCGCATTTTTTTGCACAAATGCCAAGGCTTGTGCCACATCATGCGCTTGGCTGAGTGGGTCGGCCTTGGGCAGTAGTCGGTAGTTGACCGAGACCACCACAATACCTTGAGTGACCCAATGCTGCACTTTGTGGGTGACCACGTCGTCACTGCGCTTGTCGCCCAACTGCCATGCGCCGCCATGTACCAACACAATCCACGGCGCTTGCACGGGGTGTTTTTTTGGGGTGCGTGGGGTGTTCAGCATCGCGGTAGGTTGGTAGAGGTCGAGCTGTTGAAGCGGGTCATTGCCGTAAGCAATGTTGTGGGTAATGGTGAGCGTAGCGGTGCTGACTAACGGCGAGACACGGCTTTCGGTGATGTGTTCTAGGATGCGGTCGCGTAACCCTGCATGGCTAAGGGTGCAAAGCGACAGTAACAGTGCCGCAGTGATGCAACGGGTGTGGGTTTGTTGAGCCATGCGGTGCTCCTTGCTACGGGATGGTGTTGTTTGATTTCTAAGTGAACAACAAAAACTAAGAATACATCAGTCATTCCCTGAGCAGCACTTTTATCAGCTTCGCCGTAAAACCTCGTCCTTCAGGTCGAGGATGTAAGGCGGCGATACCAAAGGGATTAGGCTGTGGCGAAGCACAGTTTAATCCCTTCATGGTATCGCTAAAAAGGCGTGAATTTAGAACAGGAATTTGTTAAAATTCAATCATGAAAACCCTAAAACTGCGGATCAAAGACAAACACGCCAAGGTGCTGATTCAATTCGCATCCGAAGTTAATTTCGTCTGGAATTACTGCAACGACTTGGGCCACAAACACCTGCAACGCACAGGCAAATTCTTCTCAGCTTTTGATATGGCTGCTTACACCAAAGGCGCAAGTAAATCAGGCTTAACTCTACACAGCCAAACCATTCAAGCCATCACCGAAGAGTTGGTCATTCGCCGCAAACAATTTAAAAAAGCCAAGCTGAATTGGCGAGTATCCAATCCAAAATCACCAAAGAAGTCTCTTGGCTGGATACCGTTTAAATCATCCGGCATCAAATACCAAAACGGCCAAGTCAAATATGCAGGGCAATGGTTTGGCCTGTGGGACAGCTATGGTCTATCCGATTACACCGTTAAGACCGGATCATTTGTCCAAGATAGCCGTGGCCGCTGGTACGTCTGCCTTGTGGTCGATACGCCAGAACCGACCAAAATCAGCGAAGGCAAAACACCTGTAGGCATTGATTTAGGCCTAAAAGACTTTGCCACACTGTCGAATGGTCAAAAGATCGAAGCCCAGCGTACCTACCGAAAATATGAACAAAAACTCGGCATTGCTCAACGTGCCAAACAGAAACAACGGACTAAATCCATCCACGCCAAAATTAAAAATATCCGCAGTGATTTTTTGCACAAACTCAGCCGTCAGTTGGTCAATGACCACGCGGCGATCTTCGTTGGCAATGTGAATGCTAAAGGTCTTGCACAAACCAAACTGGCAAAATCAGTATTGGATGCAGGCTGGACGGCGTTTAGAACCATGCTCAAGTACAAATGCGAGAACGCAGGCGTATGGTTTGAAGAGGTCAACGAAGCATATACCACCCAGACTTGTTCGTGTTGTGGCTCACGCCACGATAGTCCGAAAGGTAGAGCAGGACTTGGAATAAGAGAATGGACTTGTCAGCAGTGCGGTACACTGCATGATCGCGACGTTAATGCCGCACAGAACATTCTTGCGCTCGGACATGAGCGTCTAGCTGTAGGAATCTCCGTCCTTTAGGTCGGAGAGGATGTCAAGTTTGAAGGCGAAGACGCTGTGTTGGTGGATTATCAGGACGATCACTGAGGGCAATATAATGATGCACATGTTCAATCCTCCGCATCCAGCCTCTATTTTGCGGGAAGATATCCTGCCGGATTTGGGTCTCACAGTGACCGATGCAGCGCGTCAGCTTGGCGTGAGCCGTGTAACATTGTCACGCTTACTGCATGGTGCAACAGGTATTTCGCCAGAAATGGCACTGCGACTAGAGGTATGGCTAGGCAAAGATCGGGGTGGTGATGCTGCACAGTGGTTGCGGATGCAGTCCGACTATGACCTGTGGCAAGCCAAGTGTAAGGCAATGGTAAAGCCTCTGGTGGTGCAGGCTTGCTTTGCCTGACCTTCTCCACTGACAGAGAGCGTTCTGCCTTGACATGCCCCCCGTCCTAAACGGCAGATTTTTAGAGCGGAACTAATAAAAAAAGGAAGCCCATAGGCTTCCTTCTTGAGACTATCTTCAAGATCTGGGGTTATTTTTCAACAAAAGCGCGTTCAATCACGTAGTCGGCGGGGTCGCCCATGCGTGGCGAAATTTTAAGGCCATGTTCGTCCAGCAAGGCGGCGGAGTCGTCCAGCATAGTCGGGCTACCGCAGATCATGGCGCGGTCGTCGGCGGGGTTAAAGCGCGGCAGGCCGATGTCTTCAAACAGCTTGCCGTTTTTGATCAAGTCGGTTAAGCGGCCTTGATTGCGGAATGCTTCGCGGGTGACGGTGGGGTAGTAGATGAGCTTGTCTTTGACCATCTCGGCAAAGATTTCATCGTTGGGCAGGACGTTTTCGATCAGGTCTTGGTAGGCCAGTTCGTTGACGTTGCGCACGCCGTGAATCAGGACCACTTTTTCAAAGCGTTCGTAGGTTTCTGGGTCACGGATCAGCGACAAAAACGGTGCAAGGCCAGTACCGGTCGACAGCATGTACAGGTGTTTGCCGCCCAGCAGGTCGTCTAGTACCAAGGTGCCCGTGGGTTTTTTGCTGACCAGTAGTTCGTCACCGACTTGGATTTTTTGCAAAATCGAGGTCAGTGGGCCGTCTTGGACTTTGATCGAGAAAAATT
>JBEANQ010000118.1:0-7771 GCA_041165345.1 Pseudomonadota bacterium | reverse complement strand
TCATTTGAGGCAAATGCCCTTGAGCCAGATTGCAAACGTCCCGAATATGACGCCATCCGACAGCACTTAGCCACCCACATGAAGCAGCAAATAGCGATGGGCGACTCTCCAGATGTGGTGGCCGAAACCGTGCTTAAAGCAGCAACGCAGGCTCGACCCCAGTTACGCTACACCGCAGGGCGCAAGGCGTCGACACTGCGTTTAATCCGTAAATTTGCACCGGCTAGTGCAATGGACTCAGGCATTCGTAAAGACATGAAGCTCAATACTGTGCTTTAAGCAGCGACCGAATCACCGTAGGCGTGGTGCGTGCTGATCGTGTGTCCGCACCCCGCCTGCGACGGTTTAACGTGTTGTCGTCAATCGCTCAGTCACCGCAACGTTAAGCCCGCTCGACCGTAAACCCAATCACTTGATCAATACGCCGTGTATCACGCAGCACCATTAACAAGCGATCCAGCCCCAAGGCAATCCCTGCACACGGTGGAAAGACCTCCAGCGCGGCCAGCAAGTGGTGATCAATCGGCATGACTGGCAGGCCATGTTCAGTACGCGCAAGGTTATCTGCTGCAAAGCGGCGTGCTTGCTCGGGGGCATCGGCCAGTTCATCGTAGGCATTGGCAATTTCTAGGCCATCCAGATACAGCTCAAACCGCGCCGCCACACGATTGCCGTGCGCATCCATGCGTACTTGTGCAAGCGAGGCCATTTCTGCCGGAAACTCAGTCAAATACAACGGGCCATCAATTCCCAAAGTCGGCTCAACAAAATGCGAAAACAACACATCCATCCATGCCAGACGGTCATCACCGAGTTGAATCGTAAGCCCCAATTGGCGTGCACAATCTTTGAGCTGTGCCGCCGTGGCTTGTAATGGGTCTAGATTAATTCGGCGCAAAAACGCTTCACGGTAGGTACGCACTTCTGGCTCAAACTCGGACTCAAACAGCACATTGAGTAAGGCCGTTAGCTCGTGCATCAACTGTTCTAGCGTATAGCTAGGCTGATACCACTCCAACATGCTGAACTCAATATTATGCCGCCGGCCACGCTCACCATCGCGAAACACCTTACAGATCTGATAAATCGGCCCACTACCCGCAGCGACCAAACGCTTCATGGCAAATTCGGGCGACGTATGCAAATAACGGGTTTGGGTCTGCCCGTTCACCTCAACTTGCGCGCTCACCGAGGCCAAATGCAGGTCAGTCACGGCAGCTTGCGACAGCAACGGTGTTTCGACTTCTAGCACGCCACGATCAGCAAAAAACTGCCGAATCTGTTGATACACCAAGGCGCGTACACGCATGGCGTCCCACGATGCGGTTGGCACAAAATCAAGCGTTGGCACCACATCACGTTCAGACATGAGCCACATCTCCATAGGCCGACCATTCGCGCCGTAAGGGGTAGTCGCGGCGCAGGCAGTCAAAATCGGCGGCATTGACTTTGCCTTCATTGAGGCAAGCCCGCAGGGCTGCATCATCACGGCGCACGTCATACAACTGTGGCAGCAAGGCCAGCACTTGTGGCGCTAAGGGCTGCTGCACGTCAAATAAACGGGTCGCATCGGGCATGGTGCCGTCCATGGTTTTGCACTCTGGCACGCCTTGCCACGCACAGAAGGCTTGATACAGCAGGTAAGTTCCACGAATTTTACCTTCAAGGCTGTAGCCAGCAATATGCGGGGTCGCTAAGGCCAACAGCGCCAGCAGTTCGGCCGATACCTGCGGTTCATGCTCAAACACATCCAACACCACCAGACGGCCTGTTTGACGAATATCGGTCATCAAGTCAGCTTCAGCCACCACCTCGCCCCGAGCGCTGTTGATCAACATCGCGTTGGGTTTCATGGCAGACAGTTGGGCAGCACCGATCAAATGCACCGTCGGATGCGCACCATCATGGGTGATCGGCACATGTAAAGACACGGCATCGGCGTGTGCCAAGACATCGGCCAATGACCGTTGATTAATCCCCTCGCGCAGCACCAACGGATCATGGCCGATGACCCGCCACCCCATCCGTTGTGCCAGCGCCGCCAGCCGCACACCCACATTACCCAAACCAATAATTCCTAACGTAAAATCATTGCCAGAAAAGGCGCGTTCTGGCTGTAAGGTGAGAATGACACTCACCACATATTCAGCCACCGCTTGCGCGTTACAGCCTGCCGCATTGGCAACCGTCACGCCCATCTGACGTAAGCCGTCAATATCCAGATGATCGGTTCCAATCGTGGCACTACCGACAAAACGCACAGACGACCCGACCAAAAGTGCTGGATTCACACGGGTGACTGAGCGCACCAAAAGCGCATCTATCGACAATAAATCTTCAGGAATGATTGTTCGACCCGATTTTTTAATAAGCGACTCATCTTGAACAAAAAAATATTCAGCCAAACTGATGTTTTCATCAACAACAATCTTCATCAATACCATCCCAATAAAAAACATCGCAAAAAAAATGCCAAATCCATCACAATTGACTTGCAGGTCATTTTGACTTCCTGCAAACAAGTGTGTCTTAATTCACAGCGCGAAAGAACACCAATAGTGGATGAAACATGACCGCAATCGCCTCGCAATTCAACTTTGGCAAGTCGGCATGGTGCAAGATTCGGCAGGGAGCCGCTGCAATACTCATGTTAGCCACGCTGAACAGCGCTGCTTGGAGTGATGATTCGCTCCCGCCCCCATCGAATCTAGAAGACGCCAAGTCTGACATTCTACAGCTCGACCGAGATCTGGCGCTGCTGGACAGTCGCCTATTGCTCACCAATCGCACCACCTTGCTGTTTGGACTATCGGCCAAAAGTCAGCTCTCCATTCGAGCGCTCACCATGACGTTAGACAATCAGCCGCTCAAGCCTCAAACATTTGACGATGCTCAAGTCGATAGCTTACGTAAAGGTGGCATGGCAACGATCAGTGACTTCAACTTGCCCCTTGGGTCACATGTTCTGAATGTCACCATCGAGGATGCGACAGGCACGCGTCTACAGCAGCGCTTCAACTTTATCAAAACCAATCCACGAAATATTATGGCATTGGAATGGAGCGAGCGACCTGCCCCCAACACCCCGCCGATCAAGCTGATTGAATGGATTCGAAATGACTAAGTTTTTTTCTCTGTCATCTGCCCCCAAGATGCAGCAGGCGATCGGTGTCTTCACCCTATGCGTCCTGCCAATACTGACCCATGCAGCCCCGCTTGAAACTCGCCGTGATGCGCGCGAACCAAGCTTTAAGCAAGTCATGTACTACTACTACCTCAATCAGCCCTATGACGCACTGACCTCGTTACTGTCGAATCGGGCGCTTGAGTTTAACGCCACCGGCACAGTCAATGTCTTATTGGGCGACCTCTACGCCCGCTACGGCTTGACGCGTGAAGCCGATGCAGCCTTGTCACGCGCCACCAATAGCGATGTCACTGCCAACAACCGCAATAACCCATGGCTGCGTTACGGCAAGTTGCTCTACAACACTGGCCAAGACTCGTTGGCGCTCAACTTTTTAAGAAAACCGCCTACGCTGCTGACGCCGTTGCAAGAAAGCGAGCGCGTCATTACGGTGGCCAACATTTTACTACGCCAAGAACGGGTCGATGAAGCCATCGAAGTACTGCAAACGTATCGTACACCCTCACCATTTTATCGCCAATTAGCACGCTACAACCTAGGGCTAGCTTTGCTACAGCCAACTGACATCAATGGCAAGCCCATGAGCAGTCAAGAAAAAGAGCGGCGCACCGTACTGGCCTTAGGCATGTTTGAACAACTGCTCAATGGCAAAGTTCCCGAACTCAGCCCAGTGATTGCACCAACACGCCCAGAACCCGCACCAATCAAAAAATCCAAAGGATTTTCGACAGCCAAGCGTAGCCTCATTGACAACCGAGACCTTGGTAATGCCTCAACGCTCACTGATAGCGCACTCACCCGTGATATTGAGGATGCGAGTGTTACAGACCATGACCGGCTCAACCTGCGTGACAAAATTGCGCTCTCATTGGCGTATCTGCACTTATCACGCAAAAATCCAGAATCAGCACGCTTAGCACTCAGAGATGTTCGACTTGATAGCCCCTATAGCAATCAAGCATTGCTGACCAGTGCCCATGTTTATTATCAACTGGGTGACTTTGCGCGGGCTTACAACTTTGCCACAGAACTCTCTTCTCGAAATGCCACTGACCCCATGGTACAAGAAGGCTGGCTATTGGCGGCACGGGCGTTAGAAGACAATCATAAAAACGCCGAGGCCATTACACGCTATCAACAAGCCATTCAAGTGTATAAAGCGCAAACATCAGCGATTAGCCAATTATCACGCCAAATTGAGCAGGTGGACATTCTAAGGTTGTTTCCAATCCACACAGATGATCCTATTTTGCTTGATCTGCCACCCATTCCAGACACTCCTCTCAAAGGGCTATGGGCACAACTGCTTGATCGATCAGATGTTCTCTCTGTCTTGCAACAAATTCGACAAACTCAAGTGCTGCAACAGCGCACAGAGAACTATGGGCAACGCCTCTCCCGCTTGAATCAAAGTAGCAACATGGATGAAGACGTCAAAATACAACTTGACGATAGCAATAAACGTTATGAAAAAGTCCGCAGCGACTTTCTCAAAGCAGGTCTACAAGATCGTAAAGCCCTGATTGCTCGGGTACAACAACCGCTACAACAGCGACAACTACAATTGGATCGTTATCTGACCGAAGCGCTTCTAGGCTTACAACGGTTAGGTGAAACTGCCAACAAGGATCGTTGATATGCGCGTTTTATCTACCTTGATGCTCACCTTAGTCAGTGTTGACACACTGGCTGCTGGCACTCTTGCGGATCTTGAAAACAGCACGCCACGCAACCCAACAATGCAAGACAGCACACGCTTGTCGGCAGGTGAAGAAGCGCGCATCAATGCGCAGCTTTATGATCGCATGATGAAAATGGCACGCAACTCTCGTGAGCCATCGGTGATTAACGCATACCTTGAGTTGGCGCGTAAAATCAAAACTGGCGTTAACAGCCGCTCTGATGAAACCATTGAGCTACAGAATCGTGTGAGTTTTTACGATGACCTGCTCAATACTCTACCAGCCAGCGAAATGCGTGATGACTTTTACTACGAACTTGCCAGCAGTAACGATAAACTAGGGAATATTGACCGTGCCGTCGAACTACTCGACCAAATGCTCAAGCGCTTTCCAAACACCCGATTTGCCAGCGAATCACACTTTAGAATCGCTGAAAGCCTATTTTCACGAGGCAAGTTTACAGATGCACTGCGTGAATATAGCCTTGTACTCAACAATGGTAATGATCGCTACTGGCAACAAGCACAATATCAACTGGCGTGGGCCTATTACAAAGATGGACGTTATGACGATGCTGTCGGCCCATTTGAGCGCCTGATTGACAGCCTACAAGCCAAATACCAGCTCAGTAAAGGCGAACAACTACGCCTAGACGACAGCTACAACACCCTCTCTCGAGTCTTTGTACAACTAGGTGGTGCACCAGCACTCACCGCTCATTTTGATCAGCGTGAACTCACCAAAGACGAAATCAGAATCTACAAGGCTGTCAGTGACCGCTATCGTGAGCAACAACAACCATTTGATGTGGCTCAAACTTATGAAAATTTTATTCAACGCCATCCCTTGGCCGTTGAAACAGCTGACTTTAACCGTGAACTCATCAAAGTGTATAAAGATGCGGGGTTTGCCAAGGACATCATTCGGGTTAAAAGTGAATATATTCAGAGATTTGACACCGATAGCGCCTATTTTCAGCAAGCTTCACCTGCCCTACAAGCCACCCTACGCCCTGAGCTAAAAGCCAACCTAGATGACTTGGCCAAGCACTATCATGCTAGCGCTCAAACCAATAAATCTCCGGCCGAATACCTCAAAGCTGCCGATCTTTATCGTAAACAATTGGCTTTAACAACAGAACCTGCTGATCAAGTTCGAATCAACGAACTGATGGCCGATGCACTGTATAGTGGTGGACAGTTTGAGGCTGCAATCCCCATTTATGAACAACTTGCTTATGATCATATCGGTAGCAAACCCGCAGATGCTGGATACTTTGCGCTATTGGGCTATCAGGCACGTTTAAAACAACTACCCGACGACCAACAATTGGCATGGTTAGATCGACAAAAAGACAGCAGCTTACGATTTGTCAAAACCTTTGCTAGCGACAAAAATTCTGCACCTGTACTGTTGGCAATGACTGGGCAATATCTCACACGCAAAGATTTTGCGACCGTCTGTACCCTTGCTCAGCAACTACTGGTCTTACCTGCACTCTCTGCCGCTGATCGTAAAACAGCTGCCATTTTGCTGGCGAATGCCCGATTTGACCAACAACAATGGGCAGAAGCAGAGACCGCATACCGGCATGTTTTAACCTTAGGTGATCTCAATCGCGAAGAAAACACCCGCTACCAAAACCAACTAGCGGCCAGTTTGTATCGCCAAGCAGATGCACTGCAAACCACAGACTTTAGTAAAGCCTCGACCCTTTACCAACAAGCCAGTGATACGACACAAGACATTAAAGTCAAGGTTGATGCAGCATGGCGCGCTGCCATGGTCATGGGTGAAACCACAACAGCCATCCCACAGCTACAAGCCTTCTATGCTCGCTATGCACTCAATGAACAAGCGATTGGAATCTTAGAACGTATTGTTGGCATTCAAGAAAAATCGATGGATTGGCAAGGCGCTTCACGTACGTATCAGCAAATTTATCAACGTGATACCCGTAGCAAACCCGATAACGCCCTTGCTGCGCTCTGGTTAGCGGCTGACAGTGAACGCAAAGCGATTGATACCGGCACCACACCACGCACAAGCCTACAATCGACAGCAGAAACTGCCTTATATCGGCAATATCTTGCTGAACCTCGTGCAGACCTCAGTCAATCAATTGAAGCCAGTGAACGGTTGTATCAGGACGCGTTACAACGCCATGATACAAGCAATCAGCAACAAGAGCTAAACCGTCAACTGCAATGGGCCAGCAAACTTAATGCGGCACCAGTGAGCACTCAACCGCGCTTACGCTACCTTGCAGCACGAGCGCATACATTGCTTGATCAACCCCTTATTGAGCAATATCGAGCCATTGCGATTACCCAACCGCTTAAAGACAGCATTGCTCGTAAACAAGCAAGTCTACAAAAACTGCTGGCCAGTCAACAGGCCATCTTAGACCTTAAAGTTGCTGAATTTGTCACACCAGCGCAGTATGTGCTTGGTGATAGTTTTGCACGCTTCTATCAAGGCGTGAATGCGGCTCCAGTCCCGACAGGCATGAGTGATCTCGATGCTGAGCAATATCAAATCACCATCGAAGAGCAAACACAGCCTCTAAAAGACAAGGCCATTGAATGGCATAAAGCCAATGCAACATTAGCCACACTGCCTGATGGTGCATTGTGGGATACATGGATTGCCAAAAGTTTTGAAGCACTTGCAGGGTTATCGGCAGGGTACTATCAACGTGACTTACATCGACCCAACATCCCCGCATCCGATACAGGTCTACAAGCAGGGTTTTCTCAACTAGATGCAGGTCAGTTTGACAGCGCACTCAAGAGTGCAGAAGCATTGATCACGGCACGCAGCGTAGTCATTGCGCCTCCACCAGCCCCAACCCCTGTTCCACCTACTAAAAAAGTTAAAAACCGCAAAACGACTGTCGTCGTGGTTGTACCACCACCTGTAGCAAAACCTGACCCTACAC
>JBEANQ010000117.1:0-7861 GCA_041165345.1 Pseudomonadota bacterium | reverse complement strand
ATTTGCGTTTTGATGAAACCGACCGGATCACCGAGCTGCTACAACAGCGTAAGTCACGCTGGCAATCTCGCCTGTCCGGTGCAGGCCATAGCTATGCACTACAAACAGCCGCACGTAACATGAGTGCTTTAGCACGGCATGAATACCATAATGGCGGCTTGCCGACCTTTCTTTGGTTACGTGATCTGATGACCCGCGCCGACACCGACACCACGGTGATGCCACAACTGATCGCTGATCTACACGCATTACATCAGCAACTGCTGGCCTTACCGCGGGAATACCTGCTGATTGCTGAAGCCGCCCGCCTAGACGACCTACAAGCCGAACTGCAACAGGTTTGGCAAACTCCATTGGCTGTTACACCAAGCACGACCTTGGCCGCCCAAGCCCCTGCCGCCCCCGTTGCAGATGCCGACCAAGCATGGTTGATTCAAGCCAATGTGCAGTTTTGTGCGGCGGCGTATCCGGCCACGCCGGTTGATCACTCCGACACCGCGGCACTGATGGTGTTGGGCCCTTACCTCAAAAATGGCTTTTTGCATCGGGCATTGCGTGAACAAGGCGGTGCGTATGGGGGTGGCGCAGGATATGACGGCAACGCCTGCGCGTTTCGGTTTTTTAGCTATCGTGACCCACGTATGGCCGAAACCTTTGTAGACTTTCAAGGCAGCATTGACTGGCTGAACAGCCATGCCCATGAACCGCATCAGCTTGAAGAAGCCATTTTGGGCTTGATGGCCAGCATGGACAAACCCGGCTCACCCGCAGGCGAAGCGGTCACCACCTGTCATGCCGCCCTGCATGGCCGCACACCAGCGCGCCGTCAAGCCTTGCGTCAAGCCCTGTTGGCGGTCACAGAAGCCGACCTGCTGCGCGTCGCACAGACCTACCTACAGCCTGAGCAACGCCGCCGTGCAGTGGTTGCGCCTTACGGCAAGGCTGACGAGCTGGCCGAGCTGGGTTTTGTTGTTGAACGCATCTAAACCCTTGCCTTTGCCCATGCGGGATGGTGTCAGCCCCAGTCGGGTCTGGCTACCCGCAGGGGACTGGCCGAGCGTACTGGCATTTTTGGTCGTGCATTTTGACCGAATTGATCCGGCTATTTGGCAGCAACGCCTGCGTGAGGGCAAAGTGCTGGATGCGCAAGGCCAAGCCTTGGCGCAAGATGCACCGTATCGGGTGGGGCAGTGCGTGTATTACTACCGCGAGCTACCACCTGAAACGGTCATTCCGTTTGACTTACACGTGTTGTATCAAGACGACCATTTATTGGTGATCGACAAGCCGCACTTTTTACCGGTCACGCCCACTGGTCGTTTTGTGCAACAGTGCGCGTTGACCCGCTTAAAACAGCAGTTTGATGCCCCCGACCTGACCCCCATTCATCGTCTTGACCGCGAAACTGCTGGCGTGATGCTGTGGTCCCGCCAACGTGCCAGCCGTGACGCTTACCAAGGCTTGTTTCGGCGGCGTGCTGTGCAAAAAACCTATGAGGCACTTGCAGGGTATCAGCCCGCATTACGCTTGCCCTGTGTCTACCGCAGTCGTCTGGTGAAGGGCGAACCGTTTTTTAGAATGATGGAAACAGACGGCGAGCCAAACGCAGAAACCCACATTGAGTTGCTTTCAGTGCGGGGTGATGTGGGGCATTATCGGCTCAAACCGCATACCGGCCAGCAGCACCAGTTGCGGGTGCATTTGGCCGCGCTGGGGATTCCCATTGTGAACGACCCGTTTTATCCCACCCTACAGGCCGATAAAGCCGATGACTTTAGCCAGCCGTTGCAATTGTTGGCGCGGTCAATTGCCTTTGTTGATCCGCTGACGGGGCAAGATCGGGTGTTTGACAGCCAGTTGACGCTAACCAAATAGCCACCCGCCCATCATGCCATGAGCGGTCTGATCAGCCGATCAGCGCAAAAACAACTGATACCCCACGCTATCGGTCACCTCGCTAAACGGATAGCCAATGGCGGTCAGAATGGCGGTCAGTTCACTTTCTGGATGATCACCTTGCTGTAAGCCCACCAACACACGGCCTTCTGCCGCGCCATGATTGCGATAATGAAACAGCGAAATATTAAAGCGTTGACCGAGTTTTTCTAAAAAATTGAGCAGGGCAGCAGGGCGCTCTGGAAACTCAAAGCGAAACAGGCGTTCGTCTGTGAGTCCCGCATGGCCACCAATCAAATGGCGGATATGCAGCTTGGCGATTTCATCATCCGACAAATCGGCCACGGTATAACCTTGGTCGGTGAGTGTGTCATGGATCTCGGTGCGTTCAGCCAAACCACCTTTTAAGCCAATGCCTACAAAGACTTGGGCATCGCGTGTGCCGTTATAGCGGTAGTTAAATTCGGTAATGCCACGGCCTTGCAGTGTGCGGCAAAAGTTTAAGAAAGCACCTGTTTCTTCAGGAATACCGACCGCAAAAATGGCTTCACGGCGTTCACCGAGTTCGGTGCGTTCGGCAATGTAGCGTAGGCGGTCAAAGTTCATGTTTGCGCCACAGACAATCGCGGCCATGTTTTTGCCGGTGATGCCATGTTGGGCAATAAATTTTTTCATCCCTGCCACGGCGAGTGCGCCTGCGGGTTCGACGATGCTGCGGTTTTCTTCGTACACATCTTTAATGGCGGCGCAGATTTCATCCGTGCCACAGGTCACCACATCACGGTTAACGATAGGACCGCTACCATCAGATTTAGCTTGTTGCACAATTTCAAAGGGCAGTGCGCCAATTTGCGCCACCGCCACGCCGTCAGCAAATAAGCCCACTTGCGGCAAAATGGCACGTTCGCCGGTTGCAAAGGCCAGTTTTAAACAGGCTGATTCGGCTGATTCGACCGCAATTACTTGAATATGCGGGGCGACTTCACCCAAATAGGCGGCAATACCAGCAAGCAAACCGCCACCGCCCACGGCCACAAATACATAGTCAATGGCCCGCCATTGTTGCAGCATTTCCATGGCAATAGTGCCTTGGCCGGCAATCACCAGTTCGTCGTCGTATGGGGGAATATACACACGGCCTTCATCACGCGCCCGTTGTAAGGCGTAGCGATTGGCCACGTCAAAGCTGTCGCCATGTAGCACGACATTGCCGCCTAGTCGTTTGACGGCATTGACTTTAATGTCGGGGGTGGTGCGTGGCATGACAATCATGGTGTCAATGCCAAGTGTTTTGCCAGACAGTGCCACCCCTTGTGCGTGGTTGCCAGCCGAGGCGCACACCACACCACGGGCTTGTTGGTCGGGCGTGAGCTGGCTCATGCGGTTATAAGCCCCGCGCAGCTTAAACGAGAACACCGGTTGCAGGTCTTCGCGCTTCAGCCGAATGTGGTTGTCTAGTCGGTCGGACAGGCGTGGGGCGGCCTCTAATGGGGTGTTCATGGCGACATCATAGACAGTTGCTTGCAAGATGCGTCGAACCAGTTGTGCCAACATGCCAAATCCATCCCAAATCCGATTAGACTGGCAAGGGTATTGTACGCTTGGGTTCGGTTCAAGGCGCGATGGTGTTTTTTCCGAATCCGTGCGTATTTTCTTTTTTGATCAAGAGATGTCTGGCATGACCACATTGTCCCCGCAAGATGCCCGTAAATACGCGGCTGCCGAAGCTGCACTGGCCCATTTGCCCAAAGGCGGCTTATTGGGAGTGGGTACGGGCAGTACCGTTAATTTTTTGATCGAGATGCTGCCATCGCTGCAACTGGAGGCCGCAGTGTCTAGCTCAGAGGCCACCACTCAACGCCTAAAAGCCTTGGGCATTGAGGTGGTCGAGATGAACCAAGTCGGTAGCCTTGATGCCTATGTTGATGGCGCAGATGAAATCGACCGTCATTTACACATGATTAAAGGCGGTGGCGGGGCATTGACCCGTGAAAAAATCGTGGCGTCGATTGCCAAAACCTTTGTCTGTATTGTCGATGAATCCAAATGGGTTGACCAATTGGGGCGTGGTTTTCCGCTCCCGATTGAGGTGATTCCGATGGCACGTTCGGCTGTGGCACGTCAGTTGGCGGCGTTGGGCGCTGATCCCGTCTATCGTCAGGGGTTTGTGACCGACAATGGCAACGTCATTTTAGACGTGCATAACCTCGATATTTTAAATGCCATGCAAATGGAGCGTGACATTAACAACATGGCAGGGGTGGTCTGTAACGGCCTGTTTGCCCTACGCGGTGCCGATGTGGCTTTGGTCGCGGGTGCAACGGGTGTGCGCGAAGTGCGTGCGGTCTAAACGTTGCTGCTGCCAGCACTGGTGATTGAGCGGCGGGTGCATCCACGCGCCCGCCGTTTAAAACTGACCCTGCGGGATGGGCGAGTCTGGTTGACTTGCCCACCACGTGCCCCAGAAGCCGACATACAGCGGTTTTTGCAAGCCAGCGACGCATGGCTGACCCAGCAGTGGACAGCGTATTGGACGCAGCAGCATCTCAGCACCACAGCGGATGGCACGGTTGAGCTGGCTAAGCACACGCATGATGCGGTGCTGGAAAATAGCCTAAGGATTGCATTGTTGGGTCAGCAATGGTTGATTCAGCAGGAAGCCAGCATCAAGGTGGTACGGGCGTCTCAGGGGGTGTTGTCTGTGCCAAAGCTGCAAGCCGCAGCCCATCTTAAAGCATGGGTGCTTGAGCAGGCCAAGCTGCATTTGCCCCTTCGTTTGGCGCAATTGGCTGCGCAGCACAGTTTTGTGTATCAACATTGCACCGTGCGCCATACCCGTACTCGTTGGGGTAGTTGTTCGGCACAGCAACGCATCAATTTAAATGCCGCGTTGCTACTGTTACCTGTTGAGTTATTAGATTATGTGCTGCTGCATGAGTTGTGCCATACCCGCCAAATGAATCATAGCGCGGCATTTTGGCATGAGGTCAGCGTCGTTTGTCCCGATTGGCGTGCGCATAAAACACAATTGGCAGCGTTTCGGCTGCCAATGTGGTGGAACACAACGGTTAAAGCGACCTAAAACGCACAGGTGGCGTCAATTTTTTGGAGCACATCGGGGTTGAGTTCTGCCGAACGACCAGCGGTGGCAGACACCACTGTACTGCCAATGGTGCGCAGTTGAATAAAGCTGGGCAAGCTGTCACTCGGCGTGACCACATTGAGTAAATAGTGGTCGGTGTTGGCATCGGCGCGGCTAATGGTGTCACCCATTTCTCGGTTGATGGTGCTTTCAAAAATAGTATTACCCTGCGTCAGTAAGATCCGACCGCTGGGGTAAACATCTAATGAGCAGCCAGACCCTGCATAGTGACCAATCAATTGTTCTGTGGCACTAATCAAACGTGTGTCATCGGAGTTGATAAAGTTTTGCAGCGTTTCGCCTGTTTTTAGACCAAATGCGCGTGTGTAGTTGCCAGCACCGACACTATGAAGCCCAAATAAAGATTGAGAGATGCCATCTTCATAGTTGAGCGTGTTGAGCAAGATGTATTCAGGAGAGTCGAGTAAATACATGGGGTTAAAAAACGATTTGATGACGTTACCATAAGGCACGTTATAGGTTTTGCGGGCAGGGCGTTGATCTTCAGCAAGAGCAGCCAGCGTATTGTGGTTAGGGTCTATGTTGATGATGGGGTTAACCAATGGGTTATTTAAGTAGATCTGATCATGATCCCCTAGACCTCGAATGGTTAAGCCATCTAAGTCGCCATCACGAAGATCTTTGACCAAATCACGCATCATGCTTAACGCGGGCGTTGGATCAGTGGGATGAGTGTCGTGATACAACATGATATGCCCAATACTAAACACGACATCAGTAAACCGCGCACTGTTGGCGTTACCAATCGTCAGTTGTGCTAGATCATGACGGGTGTCATACATCAGACCATGTTCGTTTGGCCGAACGCGCAAGGCGGCAACCACTTCTTGCGAAGCATCAGCAATGTCTTGGCGGGTCAATATGGACGTAACGGGCTTGCTTGGATCGAGGTTTCCGGCACGAATTAATGCGCGTTGATAGGCCACTTCGCTAAAGAAGTCGATTTTGAGCATACGACTGGTATTGGTCATTGACAGGACACTATGTAGTGTCTCTGTGAACGGCACATGCTGATCGATGGCAACATCGTAATAGGTGCTGGTGCTATTAAGAGGCGTGACTTCCGCCACTAAAATGGCATTATAAGTGGCATATACCCGTGGAATAGCAAAGGTGGCGCTATGGCCTGTCGTCACGATTTGGCTACCAAGCTCTGTTTGAGTGGCGGCATCAATAATTCTAAAGCGCACATTTTTGAGCGCAATAGGTGAGTAAATGCTGACATTATAAGAGGGTTTTAAATCTGAAGACCCGCTGTTTCCAGATGAATCTGATGTCCGTGTTGTCGGATTTTCACTGCCACACCCAGAAAGTAATAGGTTGGTTGACAGTGCAGCGATCAAGATCGCACGTGAGAACAGGGTGTATTCGGTGGGTAGGGACAGCGAAGGCATCCACGCACTCCTTGGATTTATTGTGACGATCAGTCCTGAATCTGTATTTAAGAGCAATCGGCGGCGTTCGTCTATGACATTCGGCAGTTTTGTCTGCTGGTCGATCCTGTCATACTAGCCGCCTTTGGTCACGTAGAGAGTTGCACATGGTTTCGGTTGGCATTGTGGGTGGAACGGGCTATACCGGTGTCGAGCTGGTTCGGTTGCTGCTAAAACATCCAGATGTACGCATTAAAGCCCTCACGTCGCGTACAGAGGCAGGGACGCGTGTTGATGCCATGTTTCCGAGCCTACGTGGGTTTACTGACTTATGTTTTAGCGACACCACACCTGATGCCTTAGCGGGCTGTGATGTGGTGTTTTTTGCAACACCACACGGAGTTGCCATGAAGCAAGCCCGTGCATTGGTGGATGCAGGTACGCGGGTGATTGATCTGGCTGCTGACTTTAGACTCAAAGATCTACAAGCCTTCGAAAAATGGTATGGCATGCCGCATGCGTGTCCTGATCTGTTGGCCGAATCCGTGTATGGTTTGCCTGAAGTCAGTCGTGATGCAATTCGGCAAGCGCGAATTGTTGGCAACCCTGGTTGTTATCCAACCACAGTGCAGTTGGGGCTGTTGCCCTTGTTGACCGCCCATGCCAGCCAGCCATTGGTACATGCCAATACCCTGATTGTCGATGCAAAATCCGGCACGTCGGGTGCGGGACGTAAAGCCGAAACCAGTTTATTGTTTGCAGAAGCTGCGGACAGTTTTAAAGCCTATGGCGTCAAAGGCCATCGGCATCACCCCGAAATTGTGCAAGGGCTTGAAGCCGTCAGTGGCAGTGTCGATTTTGCCCACATGACCTTTGTGCCTCATTTGGTACCCATGATTCGGGGCATGTTTACCACAATGTATCTTCAACTCACCGACGCCGGACAAGCTGCAGATTTGCAAACCTTGTATGAGCAAACCTTCGCGCACGAACCGTTTGTAGACGTGATGCCTGCTGGCAGCTTGCCAGAGACGCGCTCGGTCCGTGGGTCAAATCAGTTGCGTATTGCGTTGTATCGTCCCAACGGTGGCAGTCAGTTGGTCATCTTGGTGGTGCAAGATAACTTGGTCAAAGGTGCAGCAGGCCAAGCGGTTCAAAACATGAATTTAATGTTTGGCCTGTCTGAACAAGCCGGTCTGGATATTGTTCCTACCTTGCCTTAACGCAATGATCGAAACGGTCTTTTTATGCTGGAAAACGTGAATGAGTGTTGACGAAACAAGCCCAACGTTACCCAGTGCCCGTCTGTTGGTGCTGGCGGGTTTTCTGCTGGCCGGTGGTGGGTTGTTGCTTGGCTATGGTGTTGGCAACCAAAAAGGCATGAGCACACAAGGTGCAAGTGTTCGAGAAGTTGCCGATCTACGCATGG